>CAZVBV010000044.1:0-7924 GCA_964625805.1 uncultured Candidatus Peribacteria bacterium
TGTTTTTATTCAATTTCTTAATTCGATCAATCACATCTCCGTGCCATTTATGATTTCCATGTGAGAAATTGAGTCGAAAAACATTCACTCCCGCAGCGGCTAATTTTTCAAGTGATGCGAGACTCTCTGTTTCTGGACCGATGGTAGCAACGATTTTTGTTCTTCTCATGGATTTATTGTATCTGAATTTTGGAAAAGAGAAAAATGGTTCACTCCCCACCTTCTCTTTTTTTTGTCATCCCGAATTCATTTCGGGATCAGACCTCAAATTCCTGCACTCGTTTCACTCTCATAATTCATAACTCCAAAACACTTGATCCTGAAACAAGTTCAGGATGACAGTACTATTAAAGACATACTAACGCCCGCCTTTTTTCGCTGACAAAACGATGAACTCCACCAATGATAAAAATATGGCAAGGAGTGTTATTTCAAAAAGTCCTAAAAGTCGAAACATCTGCAGTACCAAAAGGATGGCAACAAACAGTCCTACTAAAATTCCTCTCCGAATCGCAATCAAAAAATGTTGTGTTTTGAGCTTCTTTCCCGCCGCAACTTCCGATCCAAAGAAAAAGAGGAAGGTGAAAAATGATGACACTCCGCACAACAAAGAGAAGTAAAAGACGATGAGTGATATCGTTTTTTGTGCTCCGAGTGGATCAAGGTTTATGACGGTTGTATAAAAAATAATTCCGCTAAGGAGAAAGAGTACGCCCATGAGGAATAAGTTTCTGAACATGATGATATGGTATCGTGTTTTTGTCGCTGGCTCAAATTCAAATCAATCCCAACAATCCCATGTACCAATCGAGGATTGGTTGTCCATTGTAGAAAAACAGAAGCAACGAAGGAATCAAAAACGCTCCCATCGGCAGTGGTGTTTTTCCATTCGCTTTTCCCATGAGAAGCAGTGGAACCGCGACGAGTAGACCGAGAATATAGGCAAAGAACATCGCTGGAATCAGCAAGTGCCATCCAAGCACCAGTCCCATAAATACGCCGAGTTCCGCATCTCCAGCCCCGACCCATCGTCCACGAGAAACCCAGTATTGAATCGCGTAGAATAAATATCCAACCACACCTCCAATCAGAAGATCTGGAAATGGAATCTCTCGGAAGAATGCCCAAATCAGCGCGATAAAAATAGCAGGGATTGAAATCCGTCGATCAACTTCCTGAAACTTCGTGTCGTAGATAAAAAGGACGAGTGCAAAGAATACAATCGCCATCACGGGGAGAAATTCTACCGTGCCGTGAAACTTGTACGAGAAGAAAAAGAACATCAGTATAAATACGAGTTCTGTCAAGGGGTAATACATTGGAATCTTTTCCTTACAAAAGGAACACTTCCCCTTTTGAAAGAGCCACGAAAAAATGGGCACCAGTTGTAATGGCCCAAGTTTATTTTTACACAAAGGGCATTTACTCCGTCCCCAAAAAATACGCTTCTGATCGTGGTGGAGTCTCCATACCAACATTGTCGTAAAACTCCCCAGAACCGCTCCCATAATGGTCGAGAGGGTAATAACGTAGCTCGGTGGAATCATTTGCATGCGAACAGAATAAACTTTTCTATAGCCAATTCCAACTCGGATGTGTCATCTGTGGAAAGAGCGAGTTTTCCGGTTTTTAATTTGTTATCAATTTGAAATAACATCTCGTACATGTATTCGATTTTTTCTTTCGAAAATTGTTGTGAGAGGGCGTATGTTTTTTTCACCACAAATGGGTGCAATTTTGTTTCCGTGGCAATTTGTTGCGCCCTCATTCCTTGGTCAATTCCCGAACGAATCTGTGCGTGAATCCGCACTTCTCGGAAAATCATAGACAACACCTCATGCACGGAAACACCGCTATCAAGCAGGTCCTTGAATCGTTTCATGGATAGTTGAACACTTTTTTTACTCAAGCTTTCTAAGAAGTCCCACATCACCACACTCGGGTGTGGAATGGTCAGTTCTTTGATCAAAGCGTCGGTAATGGTCCCGTCGTCCGCTTGAATAAGTTTCTCAATTTCACGCGACAGGTTCCACAGATTTTCCCCGCATCGTTTGAGCAAGGTTTGTGCAACTCCCCGCATAATCTTTCCACCTTTCTTCTCCGTATAATTCTGAATCCATTGAATCAATTGCGCTTCCTCGAACTGGTCGAAGGTTTCGACCTTTGCTTGCTCGATAATAAATTTCGAATATTTGGTTCGTTTATCCAGCTTCGGATCAATAATAAGTGCCGTACACTGACTTTCGAATTCTGGCAATTTCTCAAAGAACTTCGTTTTCTCTGCTTGTTCAAATTTCTCCGTATCCCAGAATCCATCGAGCAGAACGAGTCGTCGTCCTCCGAAGAGATTGGGTGTCATCACGATATTTTCCAAGTCGTGCAGTGAGTCCCCTCTTTCCAGAGTTGTAATTTCTCCATCCTCATATTTATTTCGAAAAGCCGTCCGATAAAACTTCGCCCGTTCTCTCAAACGGAAATCATCTTCACCGGTCAGTAAAATACAGTTTTTAATCATCAGATATAACTCTTACTTCGCGCATACCTACGCCCACGCCGTGTTTAATAATTATAGTATACCGTTTTCCACAGAAAGATTTTTCCGTTTCTGGAGTGATCTTCTCTGGCCATTCTACAAACTTGGAAATATTCTTATCTTCTGAAATCTCAGAGAATCCTCGTGCGAAAAATTCCGCCGGATCTTTAAATCTATAAAAATCAAAGTGGGCAAAGTTCTTTTCCCCTACCGTGTATTCATTGAGAAAGATGTACGTCGGCGAAGAAATCTCGTCCCTCACTCCCGCCAATCGAAGCATTTCTCGAATCAGGAAGGTCTTTCCCGCTCCCAGTCCCCCTTCGAAGAACACGGTGAAGCTCTGTTCTGATGCTAAGAAATCGTTATAAAAGCTTTTCGCGAACTCTTTGCTCGCTTCTTGATTCGGAATTTTTTTCTTTAAAATCAATTTCATTTTCTCTCGATTTGCACTAGAATCTGCCCCGACTTTATAGCGTAAAAAAATGAAAATTCAATTTCTCGGACAAAACGGATTTGTACTTACCGGCAAGGATGCCACTGTGGTCTGCGATCCAGACGAAAAAGCATCTGTAAAAAATGCAGATTTTGTAACCAACTCAGGAACATTTACAGAAAACTGTGAAAAACTCGAAGCGAAAAAGACACTCAATCTCCCAGGGGAATACGAAATTTCTAATATTCTCGTGCGAGGGTTTTATTCTCGACCAGAAAACGTGGTCTTCAAGATCGTAATGGATGGCGTCGCCATCGTACACCTCGGATCACTGGAGATTAAGCCCAGTACAGAGTTCTTCGCTAAGCTTGGAGAAAATGTGGATGTCGTTCTCGTAACACTGAATGATAAATTTGGAGTAAAGGAAGCGAAAGAGCTTCTCGAAACATTTGATCCTCGATACATGATTATTGGGGGTGATCAGTCACTCTTTCCAAAGATGGTTGAATCAGGTGCTCGTATCGCTGAAGAGAACCCTCTTGTGATTTCTCAAGCAACGCTCAGTGAAGAAAAAAGCGAAGCATTGATTTTGCCGGTTTGACGAGATAAACTTTATTCGTACAATCTCGATCGTTATTTAACATTCCCATTAGGGGCCCCCGAAAAAACGAAGTTTTTATGGGGAGAGGAGGCACGACGAAATATGGCGATGTCCGAAGGACGAGCCCAATGAAGTCCGTGCTGACGACATGGCGCGGTAGCTCAGTGGTAGAGCAATGGACTGAAAATCCATGTGTCGGTAGTTCAATTCTACCTCGCGCCACCAGCGAATATATGAAATTCCCCGAAGGGGGATTTTTTATATTTATCATATTTATTCAAAAAATCTTTAAAAAAATGAAAGAAAAAATTATTTTGCGCGTATTATTAATTGACCTATGCTTTTCTTTGACATGAAAAAAATATTTATTTGGCTTTCTGGTTTGATTATTCTTGCAGGACTTTTCTGTGCAGCAATGTTCTTTTTTTCGGACTATCAGTCCATGCAAGCAGAAATTCCAGAACGACGCCCTGATATAAGAGGTGTTCTACGGGAAACTCAAAATGATCGAATCATCATTACTCCCTTTGATAGAGCAGCATCCCCATTTGAGAATCTTTCTCGAGAAGAGATGCGAGCAAAAATGGCATCGTTTTCACAAGAAGAACGACGATTATTTCGAGAAAAAATGCAACAAAGTTTGCTCCAAGAAATAAAAGTTGAACTCCCAAAAGATATTTCTATCTATAAAAAAACAAAACGGTTGAGTCGAGATGCCAAACGGCTTTCGATATCCAATCTAGAAGCAAGTAATATTGTATCCGTTTGGGTGCAACCACTCCAAGAGGGAGAAAATCTTACTGCTGAATTTATAACCGTCTTTTCTCCAGAATTTTACAATGAATAAAACAACAAAATCGGTATTAGCAGAAAGTCTGAACAAACAAAAAAGCAACAAACGCTTTATTGTGATGGTGATAGCCGGTATTCTTATACTGGGAGGAGTCGGAGCGTCTTGGAACATATTTCAAAATACAGACACGCAAGAAAGTGCTCCTGAAACAGTCGTTGTGAAAAAAATGGATTTACGTTCTGTTGTGTCTTCAGATGGAAACATAATGAATCCAAACATTGTGAATCTTTCTTTTTTGGTAAACGGAACTATTGACACTGTTGCTATTGAAGAAGGAACTCGTGTTAAAAAAGGAGATATTTTAGCAGAGCTCGACACACGAGAGTTTGAATTTGATCTCAAAAGTGCTCAAAGCGATGTGAGTATTGCTTGGGCAAATATTAAATCGAAACAAGCCGAACTTACAAATACTGAGTTACTTGTGGCAGAGAATGATCTGTTAACAAATCAAGAAAATTATAATGCGACACAACGAGATGTAAATCAAAAAGTAGAACAATCATATGATTTAGCTTTTATTGAAACCGAAACAGCCGTTCCTGAAATAGAAATTGCTCTTCAAGAAGTCGATCAAATTTTGGGAATAGAAAAAAATTATGGAGGAGAAATTCTTATTGTTTCTGTAATGAACGACTCTATTGGAGAAACAACAGCAAAAAACCAATATGAAGAATTGCGTCGCACATTAAGTACATATCGAAACTCTGCCGGAGGAACTACTTCAACTGAAATTACTCAAAATCTTCAAAAAGTAATAGATATGTCGAAATCAACAAAAATTTTACTCGATCAAATGGTTATTCTTATGAAAAATGCTCGAGCAACAATCTCTGTTTCTACAAGTGATATTAGTGCTGCACGAGCAACAATTCTAAGTTCTTTGAGTCAAATAAATAAACAAATTTTGACACTTGCAAATACAGAACAAAACATTGAATCTGTTCTATTAGCTCGAAAGAACAATATAATTGATGCTGGAAACAAAGTCCAAAGCGCACAAGTAAAACTCGAGAATAGTCAACAAACGCAGGGGAAATTAGAAACAACGAAATCAGCTGGAATCTCCATTCAATATGCACAATTAGAACAAGCAAAATTGCGAGTAGAAAAAGTAGAATACAATCTCGAATTAGCAACACTGAGAGCTCCTATCAATGGGGAAATTATCCAGGTAAATGGAAACGAAGGAGAAGCTATTAAGGGCGATACCACCAGCAGTGAGAGTGCCTTTATTAAAATTCTAAGTGATTCTAATTTCACAACAGAGGTGTATGTAGAAGAAATAGATATTGCGAAGATTACACTTGGACAAGATGTTGTTATCACCTTGGATGCTATTGAAGATTTAGAGTTAGATGGAACCGTGACTTTTATTTCGAGTACTTCAACCATGGATGGAAACAGAATTGTAACCTATCTCGTACGCATTGATATCTTGAATACAAAAGACGCCCCTATTCGTGAAGGAATGACAACGTATGTAGACTTTGTTCTAGGAAATGTAGAAAACGCATTAGTCGTTCCCGTACAATCAGTACGTCAAAATAAAATTGTTATGATGGCCGATGGTTCTCGGCGTGAAGTAGTAACCGGATTTTCTGATGGCACTTATATTGAAATTAAGGAAGGATTAAAAGAAGGCGATGTTATTCTAAAAACATTAGAAGAAGGGGCTCGCTCAGGAGGAGGGGCAAAAGAAATGTCACCAGAACGAATCGAGACCTTAAAAACAGCTGGATTTACTGACGAAGAAATTGCAAAAATTCAAAAAGGAGAAATGACTGATGAAATGCGAGAAAAAATGCAGCAGTCAGGAACGTCAAGTGGTGGAAGAACCGGAACGTTCGGAGGTATGGGAGGAGGCCGATAAAAAAACAAAAACATGACTTCTTCAAAAGAAAAAATTATTCAACTCAACAATGTACATAAATCCTATTATCTTTCCAACGGAGAAGAAATCCCCGTACTTAAAGGTATTTCTGTAGATATTTTATCTCATGAATTTGTTGCCATTATGGGAGAATCAGGAGGCGGAAAATCAACCCTGATGAATATTATTGGATGTTTGCATCCTCTCTCTTCAGGTAAATATTTCTTAGAAGGAGAAGATATTGGACATGTTCAAGATGATTTTACGCTTTCATTTATTCGAAACCGAAAGGTGGGATTTATTTTCCAACAATTTAATTTACTCACTAAAATTAGCGCCTTAAAAAACGTCGCTTTACCTGGATTTTATGCAGGAATGTCAACAGAGGCCCGCGAAACAAAAGCAGCTGAATTATTAACATCTGTGGGGTTGGGCGATCGTATGGAACATAAGCCAACCGAACTTTCCGGAGGACAACAACAACGTGTATCGATTGCTCGATCATTAATGAATGATCCTGAAATTATTTTGGCAGATGAACCAACGGGGGCATTGGATTCTGTGTCTGGAAAAGAAATCATGGATATTTTTGTAAATTTCAAAAAGAAGGGGAAAACTGTAATCATGGTAACGCACGATGCTCACGTGGCACAGTATGCAGATCGAATTATTTTTATGAAAGATGGGAAAATCGCAGATCATAATTATAAAATCAAATGATACGTTTTGAAATGTTAACGATGGCATGGAGTGCTTTGGTTTCGAATAAAGTTCGAACACTGTTGTCTATGCTGGGAATTATTATTGGAGTTTCTACTGTGATTTCAGTTATCGGGATCGGCGTTGGAGCAAAGAAACAAATTGAAGAACAATACAAAAACCTAAGCGTTACATCAATTCTTGTATTTCCTGCAAGAGGAACGGTGACCTCAAGACTTGCTATTGATGATCTGCCACATGTATTGACGAATGCTCAATTTGTAGAAGACGGAACGGCAAGCATTTCTGGGAATATCACCATTTCTGTGGGAAAAGAAAGTGAAGGAGCCTCATTAATAGGCGTGACCTCAAACTTTTTTGATCTTTCAAATTTAGACATTGCTTATGGAGAATTGTTAACAAAAGAACAAAATTCAAGTCGTGCAAAAGTCGTTATTTTGGGATACACATTGGCAGAAACTCTTTTTGGAACCCCTGAAATGGCCGTAGGGGAAATGGTTTCTATTGGAAGTCGAAAGTTTGATATAATCGGGATACTGGCCGAAAACGGGTCCAGTTCTTTTGGAATTTCGTATGATGATTCTTTGTATACTCCTTTTTCAACCGCCGAAAAAAGCGTTTTGGGAGATAAGGCTCAAATCAGAATTGTATTTTTAGGACGGGATGTCGAAACACTTGCTTTTGCAGAAGAAGAAATCACAGCACTGCTTCGTGAAAAACATAAAATCCGAGAAGGAAAAGAAGACGATTTTCGTGTGAGAGACCCAGGATCCATGGTGGCCTCGGCGAAAGAATCCACTAACACTATGTCATTCCTTCTGACAGCTGTAGCAACAATTGTATTAATCGTTTCTGGAATCGGGATTATGAACGTAATGTTTGTAACGGTTGCAGAACGCACAAAGGAGATTGGA
>CAZVBV010000045.1:0-7923 GCA_964625805.1 uncultured Candidatus Peribacteria bacterium
CCACGAGAACGAGATATTTATACAGCACAAATGAAGACAGTACTCGTAAAACGAGATGTTGTTCGACCACGAGCCATTGTGAAATCAAAATCACGAATAGAAATGAATAAAGCAGGACGAAGAACTCGAATTCGAGGAAAAAATATCAGTATCATGAGAATGCGTATTGGAGGACGAACAGTTCCTATGGATCAATACGTAGAAGGGACACGACGATAATTATCAAACTTGTTAAAAGAACAAAGCCGCCTTGCCCCCAAGGTGGTTTTTTGTTATTACTTTCTCGCACATGAACACCCTTGGAAACCTATTTCGAATTACCAGCTTTGGAGAATCCCATGGAACAATGATGGGAGTCGTCATTGATGGTTGTCCTTCGAATATCGAATTGAACAAAAAATGTATTCAAGATGAATTAGATAAAAGAAAGCCAGGACAATCAAGCATGACAACCGAGAGAAAAGAGTCTGACACGTGTGAGATTGTGTCGGGTATTTTTGAAGGAAAAACAACGGGAGCACCGATTGCGGTGCTTGTGAAAAATAGCAATATGCATTCAGCAGATTATGAGAATCTAAAGGATGTGTTTCGTCCTTCACACGCAGACGCTTCTTTCTTCAAAAAATACGGTATTCGTGATCATCGAGGAGGCGGACGGAGTTCGGGACGAGAAACGATTTCTCGTGTGATGGGGGGCGCGGTAGCGCAGGAAATTTTGAAACAACACAACATTGAAATCATCGGATTCGCTCGTAGTATTGGCGGGGAAATGTTTGAGAATGTGGATGAATCTTTTATTGAAAAGAATCCATTGCGGATGGCCGATGAGTCATCATTCAAGCGCGCATTAGCCCATGTTGAGGCTGTGAAGGCAGAAGGAGATTCACTCGGGGGAATTGTTGAAATTAGGATTAAAAACCCTCCTGCGGGACTGGGAGCGCCTGTATTCGATAAGCTCGAAGCCGATCTCGCCAAGGCGTGTATGTCAGTGGGAGCGGTCAAAGGATTTGAAATCGGAGAAGGGTTCTCGCTTTCAGCGAAAAAAGGATCGGAGGCCAACGACTCGTTTGTTTCGAACTCCGGTTCTCTTCAAACCGAGCGGAATGCCAACGGAGGAATCCTCGGCGGTATCTCAACAGGCGAGGACATCTGGTTCCGAGTCGCGGTGAAACCGACGTCATCGATTAGCAAACCGCAAAAGACGGTGAATACAAAGGGAGAAGCAGTTGATCTCGAAATCGAAGGACGACACGATCCGATTATTGTGCCACGGGTGATTCCGGTACTGGAAGCCATGACGGCATTGGTTCTCGTCGATCACTTGATGATGAATAAAGCGATTTCGAATGACTAAGAACGAAATCAATTACGAAATAAAAACGGAACGACTCGTTCTACGACCGCTTCAATCTGAAGATGTGCCGAAGATGTTTGCGATTCTCCAAAAATATCCAGACATCACGAAGTTCATGAGTTTTGAGCCACCTCAAAAAGAAGAAGAAACCAGAGAATTTTTTGAAGCCAGTCAGAAGCTTTTCCCAGAATCAGCTATTCGATGGGGGATTTTCCTTGAGAATGAATTTGTAGGAACTATCTCTTTGGAAGGAATAGAGCGAAAAGTGAGAGCATGGATTACTGAAGTGGGAGAGATTGGGTATTGGATGAATCCAGAGTTTCATAATCAAGGAATTATGACCGAAGCGGGGAAAGCTATAGTGGAATTTGGTTTTGAACAAAGCTCGCTCCATAAGATTATAATTGACCATGTCTCTGACAATGGGGCTTCTCAAAAAGTTATTGAGAAACTCGGGTTTCGATTTGTAGGAGAGCGAAAGGATCACTTCTTTCGATTTGATAAATGGTGGAATATTAAAATGTACGAAATGACTATTGATGAATTCAAAAAATGAAAAAATTTAAAATCCTTTCCAAAGAAAAACTTATTGAATCTCAATACTGTTCGGTGGAGAAGCACATTGTTGAGTTTCCCGATGGAGGAAAAGGGGAGTGGTTCGTGAATACGTCCGCGGATGCGGCGATTGTTGTTCCGATTACAACGGAAGGAAAAGTTATTCTCCAAAGAAGTTATAAACACGGAAGTGGTAAGGAAATTATAGAATTCTGTGCCGGAATTATTGACCCAGGAGAAACACCAGAGGTGGCAGCGGAACGAGAACTCCAAGAGGAGACCGGATTTGCTGCAGAAAGTTTAGAAGAGATCGGAGAAGTCTTTGCCAATCCCACAGGATCAAGCATGAAATATCATTTTTTCTTGGCGCGTAATTGCGCGCTTAACGGCGAACAAGACCTCGATCCATCAGAGCAAATAGAGGTGTTCTTCGCGGAGGACTGGGCTTCGGCGGTCGAGCTCCTCACAGACTCAAATACGATAACTTCAAGTGCGACGATTGCGGGGATCGGATTTGCTGCGAAATACTTATAAAAAACTCCCCCTCATCCTCCAATTTAATTGGGGGATCCATTATCAACTCAGGAGAAGGGATCTCTCCGCTTCGGTCGAGATGACAAAAAAGGATTGGGTTCCCGCCGGAGCCTGTCCTCGTGAAATCGGGGGCCGGAATGACTTAAAAGTAAAAAAAGTTTGACAAAAAACCACGTATCCCTACATTACCCGCGGTCAAAGACAGTTGGTAGGCCTTGAGCCATAAAATCCAGCCGAGACAAATCAAATCGTTTCTGAGAAAGTTCTGTACCGAAAAGAAACGCTTCTGTCTCAAGTCTTTGCCCCGCAAAGACTTTTTTTAAATCAAAATGGCAATATCACGAAGCACGAAATCGGATCAACTCGCAACTCTTGAAGCAAAATTCAAGGAGGCGAAAGGAGTCGCATTCATTACGTTTAATGAATTGACGGTAGAAGAAGCACAAGTAATGCGACGAGGTCTTCGAGCAGAAGGAATGAGCTACACAGTTATCAAAAAAACATTGATGGCTTTGGCAGCAAAAAACACAGGACTTCCAGAAGTGAACGTGGACGACTTGGAGGGAGCGGTAGCGGTGATTGTTTCTCCAACGGATGAAATTGCACCAGCAGCTTCAATCAAGAAGTACATAGCTGAATTCTTTGATAAAGAAACAAAGACTTCAAAGGTAGATTATGCAGGATCAATTTTCGAAGGAAAATTCTGCGACGTGGCAGCAACGGCAATTATTGCCAGCACGCCAAGTCGAGAAGAATCTCTCGCGAAGATTGTTGGAATGCTCAAATCAGGACCACAAAAACTTCACAGTGTTTTTGGTTCAGGATTCTCAAAACTTTACAACGTTTTGGAAAATGCGGAGAAATTCGCGGCTTAAATTTGTTTTTAATTTTTTTATTCTTAAATACCCCATATCATGTCTGAAGAGACTACAACCGATATCAAGCTCAGCGCAGGTGAGCAAAAAGTGGTGGACGCAATCGAAAAACTTACGGTTGTGGAAGCTAATAACGTAGCGAAGTACTTCGAAGAAAAGTACGGAATTAGTGCAGCAGCTCCAGCAGCCGCAGCCGCAGCAGCACCAGCAGAAGAAGAAGTCGCAGCTAAATCAGACTACAACGTAGTCTTGAAAGACTGTGGATCACAAAAAATCGCTGTGATCAAAGTAGTTCGTGAAATAACAGGTCTTGGACTTGGTGAAGCGAAGACTTTGGCTGAAGCAGGAGGAACAATCAAAGAAAAAGTAAAGAAGGAAGAAGCAGAAGAAATGAAAAAGAAATTCGAAGAAGCAGGAGCGACTGTTGAATTGAGCTAAATTTTCTTACGAAACAAACAAAGAGCTTGAGCCTTCATCGGCTTGGGCTCTTTTGATATTGATTTTTTAATTCAATCGGGTAAAACCAACACACGATGTTCGATATCCAAACAGGAGAAACCAATGCAATCCTTCGCACAAAATGCGAACCAGTCACCCTATTCGACGAATCGCTCAGTGCCTTCATTATCGAAATGCAGGAAACCATGCTCGCGGAAGATCCCAAAACAGGAATCAAAGGAGTTGGTTTGGCAGGAAATCAAGTAGGAGAAGGAAAGCGACTTTTATTGATTACCCAAAACGTTGGTACGAAAAAAGAAAACAAAGTTCTTGCGATGGTGAATCCTGAAATCATAGAACACTCAAAGAGAACGGTTGTTATGGAAGAAGGATGTCTCAGTCTCCCCGGGCAATTTGCGAAGCTATCTCGACCATCAAAGGTTAAGGTCCGATGGCAGAACATGGAGGGGAACTGGTGTGAAAAAAAATTAGAAAAATGGGATGCACGGATTTTCCTTCACGAATATGATCACTTGGAAGGGATTTTGTTTACGGACTATTTGAAAAAATAAACATTTCTTTATCCCGTCATTCTGGCTTGGCCAGAATCGTGTGAGTTTCAGCTTTTATTTTTAGAGCGAAGCGAATATTTAACATAGGTTCCGCGCTAGCGCTTGCAAGTAGGAGATTGCTTCATCTGATCCTGGGCAAGCCAGGATGACCATGTGTTTTTTTATTGATAAATCCCTCTTTTTTGTTACCCTTCCTGCGATTATACTCATTTGCTTTGAAATCTTCGATTTCGCAAATTTTGTATGATGTCCAATGCACTCCTTCGGAGTTGGAAAAACAAAGTTTTTCCTTAATAATTTCTTCGAAATTATTATCACATTCTCGTATAAATCCACCCCATGAAACCAGGTCCAAAAAACGCACCACGGAAGACAAGCCCTTTTAAATACTTGCTCGTCATTGCTCTGATTGGAGCGAGTCTCGCCCTTATTTTCCCAGGGAATGAAGAACTCTTTTCGAAAGACAAACCGGAAGATATTTCACTGACAGATATGCAGGAGAAATACACACAAGATGAGTTCAAAACAATTAAGATCAAAGACAACACCATTACAGCGGAGACCTTTGATAGTGTGATGCTCAAGACGACAAAGGAGGCATCAAGCAATATCAGCGACTTGGGATTTGATGATTTATCAAAACGAGCAAAGGTAACAATTGTCGATACTTCAAGCGGAAGAATGTGGATGAACATCTTGATTGGCGTCGTTCCATTTTTATTGCTGATTGGATTCCTTATTTTTATCTCTCGTCGAGCCAGTGCTATGGGAGGAGGCGGAGGAGAAGGGGGACCGTTTGGTTTTGGGAAATCAAAAGCGAAGGTCTACGACAAGACAAAATACACGACTCGATTTAGTGATGTGGCGGGAGCGACCGAAGCCAAGGAAGAGGTCGTGGAAGTAGTGGACTTCCTCAAACGTCCTCAAAAATACCGAAAAATGGGAGCGAAAACACCGAAGGGAATCCTTTTGGTAGGCGCTCCAGGAACAGGGAAAACGTTGCTTGCTCGTGCGATTGCGGGAGAAGCAGGCGTTCCATTCTTCTCAGTGTCAGGATCAGAATTTGTAGAAATGTTCGTGGGAGTAGGAGCGTCACGTGTTCGTGATTTGTTCAAAACTGCCAAACGAAACGCGCCAGCGATTATCTTCATCGACGAAGTTGATGCTATCGGGAAACAACGAGGAAACGGAATGGGAGGAGGTCACGATGAACGAGAACAAACACTGAACCAGATTCTTACAGAAATGGATGGATTTGAATCAGGAACTTCTCTTATCGTTATCGCAGCAACCAACCGTCCAGACGTTTTGGACAAGGCGTTACTTCGACCAGGACGATTCGATCGACGTGTTCATATCGACTTGCCGGACATGGAAGCCCGATTGCAGATTCTCGACCTTCACGCGAAGAATAAACCCTTTGCGAAGGGAACGAACTTGAAAAAAATTGCTTCAAAGACGGTCGGATGCTCCGGAGCTGATTTGGAAAACATCCTCAACGAGGCCGCGATCTTTGCCGTCAAAAAGAGACAGAAATCTATCACGCATGACGATGTCGAAAATGCAGTAGAGAAAGTCTCTATGGGACCAGAACGACGATCTCGACGGATTACAAAATCAGAGAAAGAAATCATTGCGCACCATGAGGTAGGGCACGCGATTGCGGGACACTTCACTGACACCTGCGAGCCTGTGCACAAGATCTCCGTGATTTCACGAGGGTCAGCTCTTGGGGTGACATGGTTCTTACCAGAGGAAGACAAGTATCTTGCCAGCGAACAAAAGATGAAAGACGAGATGGTTTCTCTTCACGGAGGACGGATCGCAGAACGGCTTATGTTTGGACAGACCACAACAGGAGCTTCCAACGATCTAGAGCGTATCTCACGACTCGCTAGAGCTATGGTGATGACCTACGGTATGGCTGATGGGACGAAGGTTGGACCGGTGGTATTTGCGGAGAAATCACGAGGATTTGCGGGAATGGATTTTCATGAGAAAGATTTCTCAGAAGAGACGGCTCGAGCGATTGATGAGGAGGTTCATCGACTCGTTCTCGAAGCAGAGAAAAACTGTGAGATAACCTTGAAGAAACACTTACCACTCTTGAAGAAGATTGCCATCGACTTGCTTGAAAAAGAAAATATCACGCGAGACGAGTTCTTGGAGTA
The DNA here is from genome assembly GCA_964625805.1 of uncultured Candidatus Peribacteria bacterium. Lineage (GTDB taxonomy): Bacteria > Patescibacteriota > Gracilibacteria > UBA4473 > UBA4473 > CAZVBV01. The sequence continues at coordinate 6,500 of CAZVBV010000045.1, forward strand.
TTTTAAGAAGTAAAATAATTGACTTCTTTGTCAAACAGGCGTAATAATGCCCCTGTAAAACATACTTTTATTGTTTTAAACGGTGTGTTTTCGGCTATTTAACAAAACGGAAGGAATAAGATTTCATGGTTTTCTTTTTGAGCCTCGAGGAGAGGATCATGAGATCTTAATTAACTAAATTTAAATTTAATCTTTAATAAAAGAAAGACGAGGTATGTGATGAAACAAAAAAATCAGAATCGGAAATTAGTAATGGTACTCACTGTAGCAGTGGTTTCACTGTTCATAACGGCGACCATCTTCTTCTTTATGAATAAAATGAAGGGGACAACGATTAAAACAAAAGATGTTGAGTATGCTCAGCTTCAGACAAAAGCAAAATCTGACAGCACAACAAGTGCTGATAGGCTTGTAATGATTCAAGGACTAAACACAACACTGGCGGTTCAAAAGCAGCTAACAGCGAAGGCTGACAGTGCCACTAATGTTTGGAAAAACCAATCCTATCGAAATTCTAATGCTGGTAAAAAAGCGTTGGAAGAATTGAAAGTGACGCATGGAGTTGCGGTTCAAAGCTTTAATGATCAGCTTGATTTAGCGGAAAAGACGCTTGCCTTGGAAGAAGGAAAATCAAAAAAGCTGGCGGAAGAAACCCAAAAGCTTCAGGTGGAATTAACAGAGCAGGGGTTGAAATTGTTATCTGTTCAAGATGATCTTAAAGAGGTTGTTGGAATGTTGATGTTTAATCAACAAACATGGAACACGATTGTAAATGGACGAAAGAAAAGTCGCATCATGAAGTGGTTCGACGAGGGACCAATTGTGGTTGTTAAAGAAAAAGAGGGAGATGAACCTGGTCTCGGTGCGAGTGAGGTTTCTCTTAATCCAAAGGGAATGAAAAAGTTTGCGAAAAGAGAATAATCCTTCTGTTCCTGTTGAAAGCAAAGGGTCCTGCAATTCGTGCAGGGCTCTTTCTTTATGGTAATTTAAAAGGAAAACTTGAATTTTTATGAAAAATACCTATCTTCTCCGTGGTAAATTTGAAATACGTTCTTTTGATTTCGATTTTTTAACGGGGTGTAGCTCAGTTGGCTAGAGTGCGCGGTTTGGGACCGTGAGGTCGGAGGTTCGAGTCCTCTCACCCCGACCAGAAAAAAACGAGTGTGTCCAACGGATATAATCGTTTTTTTCTTATTCGCAGAGCGAATGGAGGAGGAGAACCAAGGTTCGCCCGGAACCATTGAACGAAGTAAAATGTGTGGAGGGTTTTTGATCTAAGTTCGTCGAAGACGGACGCAAGGAGAAGTCCTCTCACCCCGACCATTAAAAAGGCAAGAAGTGCGAATAGTTTCGCGCTTTTTTTGTGTACAAAGTCAACTTGATTTTTCTTCCCGATTTGGACACAATCGCCCCCGATGAAAAAG
>CAZVBV010000046.1:0-7526 GCA_964625805.1 uncultured Candidatus Peribacteria bacterium
GCGTTGCCGTTGTTCGCCATACTTCTCTTCCTCCGTAAAACGCCACGAGTAGCTCCCGAATTCATTCAAGGAGACTTGTCAGAACAAGCCCCAATTCCTCCGCAGAAGAAGGTGGATGAGTAGTTTCTTCTGTCTTCCCAGAATTCCGGAGGAATATCCGGGATCCAGCCTTGTTGTGAGAATAGTGGAAGGGAACGTTCTTTTTGTAATCAAAAAGAACCAATCCCGCTTAGCGGGAGGGGACACTCGCTCTCTTTGGCATAGTACACTCTTGCCGAGTCCCGTTGTCGCTCAAACAGTTTCCGTCCCCAAACCCCCACCGGATAGCAACGAGGCTTTCAAATTTCTCCTTTTCTCTATACAATTTTACTAATGGAAAAATTACACTTCTTCTCACTTTCAAAACTCAAACTTTTTCGTGAAGCCAAAAAAGTCGTTCTTCGCAGAATGGACGCTGATGTGATTACGCCAGCAAAAGCAGAGGAGATATTTGATTTCCTGAAAGAAACGATTCTCAAGCTTCGGAACTGGGAAGATATGAGAGCGTATCCAGAACAACTTGCAGAAGCCTATCCAGAACTCAAACCCGTAGCGATTAAACTTGAATTTGAAGAACGAGAGCACATTGATCGAGTACTCGCTTTATTTGTTGAAAGTATCGTGGATAAAGGAGACTTTGATTTAGCAGAAGTGATTATTGATCAGGTTCATGCCTTTAATGAAAATAAGGGAGGAGCTATTGAAGACATCCGAAAAATAGATCCAAGTGTTTTTGATGAGATTACGAAAAAATTGATTGCGGAGGAGTAAAAACCTGTAGTAGTATTACCAAAATAAGTCTTGATATTTATGCTTATTTATAGTATAATACCTTGATAATTTCACTGTATATGAAAAACCTACCAGCTCAGATCGGCGCAGATAGCGAGTTTCTCGCGAAGTTTTTATTTCAAGAAATGAAAGACGACAAGGAACAAAAGAACGTTGTCGCTCAAGGAGAAAAGACAGAAGAGAATAAAGATTTAAAGAAACAAAAAGAAGATGTTTATTCTGATGCAGATAAGACGGAAGAGTTTATTGCAATGGTAGAAGAACAAGAAGAACGAATCGATGTAAAAGATGTTAAGACAGAAAAGGTTCTTGATGGGACCGGGGCTCTTGAAAAATATTTAGAATATAAAGCGAATCCAGAGAAGTATTTTGACACCCCTGAAGGGTATGCCGACTTTGTGAATTCAGTATTCACAGCCCTTAATCGAGCTGTAGAAACTTCTTCAAAATCACTTGGAGAACTTATTGAGGAAGGATTCCCTAGGGTACTGAATGGAGAAGATATAAAATCTTTTACAGATTATATTGAAGGACAAGGAGAAGGAACGGTTGATCCAGAACAAGCAACGGAATTCTTTCAAACAACGTTTGCAAAACTTCATAACAATTTAGGAGCAAAATTAGAGGAGAATGGAGGAATTGATGGGAAATGGGGAAAGGCTACAACAGAGGCGGCAGCAATGTTGCAAATGGCTTTAATATCATTTGCTCAACATTCGGCAGGACAAGCTTTAAAAAGCATAACAGCACAAGTTCCAACGGAAGAACCAACGGTTGCGATGGAAGAGAAAGCTGTTCCAGAAGAGAAGAAAGAAAAGAAATCATTCGCTGTTGAAGTAGCGGCAGGAATGCCTGATACATTGCGTATGAAAGAATTCCCAACGAGGGAAGGGGTAAAGAAGCTCGTAAATATTGCGAAAATTAGTAATCCTGGATTTCCACTGAAAGACATGTATTACCTTGCGAAAAGTTACAACGAAGAAGATTTCAACGTAGGGATGCTGAATGGAAAAGAAGTTAAATGGAAAGATCTCAATGATGCGATTAAACCTGGAACGGAACAAACATTGAGTATAGGAGGGGTAGAATCCGCATGGGATAATTATTCTCGAGAGGGAAAAACAAGAACACTTGAAAATCTCACGATAAAAGACCTAAAAAAGGGTATTAATGTTTCTATTGGATATGCTCAGGAAACAAGTGATACAAAGTATTCATTCGAAATGAGAAAGGTTCATGCTTCATTGAAAGATGTCGGAGAACTCTCAATCGGAAGAATTGGGTCGTACGATGGTCCAGATGAGTCTGGAGCGTTCGTGGAAGACTTCGGTATTAAACTCGGAAACACATGGATGTCAGTTGATCAGCTCAACGCTTCATTCCTTAACAAAGATGGAAAAGCATTTGATCCAGCGGGGACACTCGAAGATTTCTACAACGGAAAAGAAAATCTTGGAGACATTGCTTCTCGATTCTCAGGGAACCTTGGAACCGTTCGAGGTGGAATTGGTGAAAATGGAGAACTCGTATTTGAATTGAATGCGAATGATGGATATTTCCAATTTGGAGGTCGAGATATTGCAACACAACGAATAACACAGATGGAGGATGGGAACTTCCTTTTTCAAAAAGAGGACGGATCTTCTGCTCGATTTGAGCTTGGGAAATCTTCGGCGGGGGTTATCGTAGATGGAAAAGAGATGACACTTGAAAAGTATGTAACAGAAGTAGCCAACAATACATACGAAATGGTAGAAGGGAAAAAACAAGTAAACGTTCTTATTTCAGGAGGTGGATTTATTCGAATGAGAGGTGACTTTGAAACGAACTTTACGAAAGAACAAATTGATTATTATGGAGAGCTCATGGATAACCAGGCAATCCAGATCAACAAGGACTTTATGGAATTGGATAAAGCCGTTCGAGATGGAAACTTATCAACGATGCAAACAATAGGAATGGCACAGGATTTTGTAATGAATTCAGCGAATAAGTTTGTATACATGCGAAATGAAATTAATACACCAGATCATATTGCTACAAAAGATTATGGTTTTGAACTTGATCTTGGCGCATTAGCGAAAAGCTTTTCTGTGGAATCGGGAGAAGGGTACAACACGCTTGACCTCTTCCTTGATACAGCAGCGACAGACTTTGGAAACAATGGAGTACTTTCGGTTGATAAGGATTTTCTTGAAACATTTGCAAAAGCGGATGAACTGGGATTGAAGAGAGAAGATCTTCTTACGCAAGGATTTGGATGGGGAGACAGTGCAGAGGAATTTGGGAATAACGCCAAAAATAGACTTGTGGACGAAGGGCTTGATACCTTCACAGAATCAATCTCGAAATATTATGGAATGTTAGGACATCTTAAAAAGCATGAGTTCGGACGAATCTCTGTTGATAAAGATGGATTTGGGGCAACGTTGAAACTTTTGGATTTTGCGAAAGCGCCAGGAACATCAATCGTTGGAGTGATGACACATGGAAAAGCGAGGAACTCATTTACAACACTCTTATCAGAGAAACAGATAAAAGAGAGAGGAGCTGTAGACGGAGTAGCGGAATCACACTTCGGAGTAGCGATGGAGAGTCAGAATAAATTCACAGGAGGTCTTGGAGTTGTTCAAGCGTTTGGAACACCTGAGGATTTCAGTGCGAATGTATTTGCAACAGGGAATATGTCCTACCTCACCGGAAGTAATCTAAGACTTGGAATGGGAGGAGTAGAAGGAAGAGATGTGACAACACTTGTTTCGGCTGATGATGTTATCGAAGGAGCGAAAGCATATGGTATGGGAAAAGAAGTAAAAGATGCTGAGACATACCTAGATAAAGCAAAAGAAGGTATGTGGGCACCGAGTATTACGGTGGGAGCAGGGGTTCAGAATCGAGTTGGAAAGAATAAACGAATACTCTTGTCTGCTGATGCCGCAGCTTCAGGTCTTCCTTTTGCAGGGAAACTCAGCAATGGAATGATTAACGGAGCGGTTCGAGTGGAAGGAGACCTTGGAGTAGGAGTTGTCTTACCGAAAGGAATTGAAGTCCAAGCGAAACTCAACCTTACCAATAGTTCTGCGAAATGGGTCGGACAAAATATGAAAGGAGTTGGTGGCGTAAGACTTACTGCCGTTATTCCGATCAACCGAAGTTAAGCAGATCATCCACTTCACATTTCGTAATTGATTCGTACAATCGGATCAATGGAAAAAAACACATTTGAACTCAAGTCAGGACTCGCCCAGATGCTCAAGGGTGGGGTTATTATGGACGTTATGAACGTCGAGCAGGCTCAATTAGCGGAGAAATCCGGAGCAGTGGCCGTAATGGCACTGGAACGAATTCCTTCTCAAATTCGCAAGGACGGAGGCGTGGCGAGAATGTCAGATCCGACCATGATTATTGAGATCAAAAAGGCAGTGTCGATTCCTGTGATGGCGAAAGTGCGGATTGGACACTTTGTGGAAGCACAGATTCTTGAGTCACTCGATATCGATTTTATTGATGAATCAGAAGTTCTGACGCCAGCGGACAACGATGCGCATATTGAGAAAACAATTTTTAAACTCCCATTTGTGTGCGGAGCACGAAACTTAGGAGAAGCGTTGCGACGTCTCGAAGAGGGGGCTGCCATGATCCGTACCAAAGGAGAAGCGGGGACAGGAAACATTGTAGAAGCGGTGAAACACTGGACGGAGATTCAAAAAGAAATTGGATTGCTTACAGAAAAAAATATCGAAGCGAAAGCCAAAGAATACAATGTGAACAAAAAATGTGTTCAAGAAGTATTCGAAAGTGGAAGACTTCCCGTCGTTACTTTTGTAGCCGGAGGAATTGCGACACCAGCTGATGCCGCACTGATGATGCAATTAGGCGCTGAGGGTGTGTTCGTGGGATCAGGGATATTCGAATCAGAGAATCCGGAAAAGATGGCCAAAGCGATTGTGGAAGCGACGATGAATTACGATAAACCAAAAATTCTCGCCAAAGTATCATCGGGTCTGGGAATAGCGATGAAGGGGGATGAAATGGAAACACTTGAAACCAAATATGCTGAACGATGAAGAAAAATTTTCGATTGGCAATTTTCGACATTCAATTTTTCACCACCCTCGTCATTCCGGCTTGGCCGGAATCGGGTAAAAACTTGGAATCTGCGTGCAGAGTGAAACGAAAAACAAAGGTTGGTGTCGCGCTAGCGCTTTTAAATAGGAGATTTCCTCATCCGATTCTGGGCGTGGCCAGAATGACGATACAGTGTAATATTGCTTCATGAAAGTTGGTATTCTTGCATTACAAGGTTCGTTCGCAGAACACGGAGCGGTGTTGGACAAACTTGAGACGGAGTACGTCTGGGTGCGTTCGCTTGCCGATTTGGAAGGGATTACGCATTTGATTATCCCCGGAGGAGAGAGTGGGACGATGGAGAAACTTTTGAAGGAATTCGGAATGTGGGATTTGATCCTGAAACAAGTTCAGGATGACAAAATTCGAATATTCGGCACCTGTGCGGGAGCCATTTTGTGTGAAAAATTTGGAGCCGACATTACCATCGATCGTAATGCCTACGGGGCTCAGCAAGAATCCTTCACGACGGATTTAACTTCATCAAAATTTAAGAATTTAAAAGGGGTGTTTATTCGCGCTCCGCGGATTGAGAAGGTCGGAAAGAGCGTCACAGTGCTCGCTTCTCATAAAAAAGAGCCCGTACTTGTAGAAGACGGGAATTTTCTCATTGGAACCTTTCATCCAGAAATACTTGCGGAAACCCGCATTCATGAGTATTTTTTGAGGCGATAAAAAATAAATATATGAAAAGAATCTTTCTTTTTGTTTTTGCATTTTCCCTTACTGCCTGCAGTTCAGTTCTCCCTGACAATTCAGCTGATTTATCTGATTTTATTCCAAGTGAAGAGAATACTGAACAAATAATATGTTCAAAGGAATTTACATTTGTTTCTGATCATTTTGATAAGGATTGCTATTGGACAGAGTTAGTGCGAGTAGTGGATGGAGACACCCTGATCATCCCTGACGACGTTCGGGTGCGATTTATCGGGATTGATACTCCAGAGACCAAAGATCCTCGTAAACCGCTCCAGAAGTTCGGACCTGAGGCGTCAGGGAAGACGAAAGAATTACTTTCGGAATCAAAACGAATCTGCCTCCTTTCAGATCCCGATGGAGATGAGTTGGATAAATATGGACGACGGTTGGCATACATCTTTACGGAAAGTGGCGTGGATGTGAACGCGGAACTTCTTCGTACCGGATATGCGAAGGGATATTTCTATTTCCCTTTCACGCGGAAGGAAGAGTTCCGGTGTTACGCAAAAAAAGCGAAGGAGGAGAAGGTCGGGATGTGGGAATGAGAGGGAATGTTAAAAGGAAACTGTAAAAATAACAGTCATCCCAGCTTGCCTGGGATCGGATAAAAACTTGAAATAGATGTTGAAGCGTTAGCGTGGAATGCTTGTGTTAGTTTTTCACTTCATTCTGCATACAGGAGAATACTTCAAGCGATTCTGGGCAAGCCAGAATGACCGAGTGTTTTACCTTTTACATTTACTCGTCCTTCTTTTCTACTTCAAACGGTACGTCTTTCCAGTTCTGGTGTGATGGAATTCCGTTTTTATCAATATCTAATTTTTCCGCGGCTCTCTCATTTCGTTTTGCGAATTTCTTCACGGTCATGATCAAGATTCCAAGTCCTACAACCAAGAGGATAAGGGGGAATAAGTCGTTCACATTGATTGATTTGATCCATCCAAATGTTGAACTCTTTGAATCGTTTGATTGTTTCCAGAGCTCTTCCCAGATAGCGGGTAGCTCCTTTGCGAGTGCACCATGTGAGAACTCTTCATCATGAAGAAGTAGGGGAGCAATGGCTTTAATTTCACCTTCAGCCGACACCCCTTGAATTTCCATACGAGTCTTCATCGCTTTCTCAAATTTTCCAATAAAGAATACATCACTGAATCCAATTGATTCGATCTGTGCGGGGTAGACTTCAGAAACATTTCCTCCAAACGTTGCGGTTACATTTTGCAATAACGTTGGTTCAAGATTTTCTGTGGCAAAGGCTTCGAATTCTTCCAAAACTTTATTAGCGTCTTGTACTTTAAAGTTTGAGAATCCATCCTCTTCATCGCCAAGGAAGATAAGACGATTATTCTTGCTCACAGTGTATTTCCCTACTTCATCAGCAGGAACAACCTTTCCTCCAAACTCTCGCAAGAAGGGGAGGAGTTCTTCGTATTTTGCCTCGTCTTTCTTGTTGTAATTGGCTACGAAAATATTCTGAATCGGGAGCGGAACATTGTTCACTCCGGGGAAAATCCGAACCATAAAGAATCCAGGAACTTCTGCGGTTCTTGTTGTTTCAAATTCAAAACTCTGCGCAAAGGCAGAAGAAACGGTGAGGATGCTTACCAGCAAAAATAACCAAATCTTTTTCATCAACCTGTTTTTAACAAAATAACAAGATTTGTCAAGTTATTGTGGCTTCAAAGTTGTTACCGAATCTCACTTAACTTAAACATCACTTCAGCCGCTTCGGCTCGTGTGATCGGTTGGCTTGGAACGACGTATCCACCACGCTTCGTACCAATGAGGGTATATGTCTTCGCAAAGGCAAAGTACGGGGCAAACCATGTATCTCCTTGCACATCTCGGTAAGGACTCGTCGCTAA
>CAZVBV010000047.1:0-7419 GCA_964625805.1 uncultured Candidatus Peribacteria bacterium
TCGGTTTTGTCGATAAAATGAACTACTCCCGCAGGAGATGTTGAATGTTCCCACCCTGGTGGATAGACGAACGCAAATCGATTCGATGAATATCGGTTATCCGCAAGTTGTTCTTCACTATCTTCGAGGTCGAGCAATCGAATCGCTTCCACCCAAAAAATCTCTCGCATCTTTTCCGTACGACGGACTCCATCTATTTCTACTTCTCGTCCTTCGAAGTCACTCAGTCGTGCAATATCAGAAGCCACGTATGCTACGAGCTTTCCTTCATTTTCTAGCCGATGTGTGGCTCTCGTGGAAACAGAAACAGAAAACGGAAAGATCTCTCCTTCCAGTGTTTCAACCGATTCCTCCGGTAATCGGGAGAAGGGATCGTTCTTTTCTGGAAACACGCAGGCCGACAAAATCAATGCGGCAAAGAGAACACCAAAAATAAGTTTTTGTTTCATACGAAGTTTCGTTTTTTACGCGAAAGATTATTGTCCTATTCTAGGAAAATGCAACTCGTATTCTGCCGAATAGCTAAATTTTTCATAGAAAAAAAGTGCTCTCTAATGGGGGTTTGGGGACGAGAAGTGTTTGAGCGCCAACGGGACTCGGCAACTTTGTACTATGCCAATGAAAGCGAGTTTTCTTGTCCCACTTATCGGAGTTGGTTTATTTCGTTATAAAAAGAACAGTCTCCTCGATATCCATCTAGAATAAAGGAAGGGATTCCTCCGCTTCAGTCGGAATGACGAAAAGGTGCCTAATCCTCAAACTTCGAGATAGCCTGTGTAAGCAACATCGTAAATGATCCGAGAGCAAAGATTGCTATGAATACTGATTTCACATCGTTTGAAAAAACGTAGAAGAGAATCGCGAAGATTCCAATCGCCAATGTGTAGGTATTTTCGGCAATCATCCATCGGATGTGAGCTCGTTCAAATGTATCTCGTTTGTGCAGCCATTTATAAAGCTGAATCGTATAGGGCACTTTCGTCACCCCAAGATTAATCTTGTGCAATGCATCGAGAACCGCCAAGACTACTGGATCCCAAACAATTCCTCGCAGCACATTGAGTACCGTTGAACGATACGCTCCAAATCGAATCGATCGAGAGCTTACTCCCAACTTATCAATTCGTTTCCCAATGATAAATGTCACGATCATTGAAAGCGCTGAAGATATCGCAATCACCGTTCCGATCTTCACGACGTTCGTGAGAACGAGAAGTAGGAACAAAGGCCATACAATCCAGATAATCGCATCAAAGAATACCCGTCCGAATTCAGCGAGAATTAGTGATTTATCTGTCTTTTTAAATGCATCTCGAAGGAGTTTCGTCGGGGTGTATGAGACATGAAACTTCTTGTCAGGCGTGAGTAAAAGCACCACTCCTGAGATGAGGTAAAAGAGGGTCGCCACATACGTTAACCATTGGAACCCGAGTTCTTTCATAATGAATCCTCCTGCCAACGGTGCCATCACAACAGCCGCCATAATAGCGATTTGAATACCTGCCAGTGTCTTTCCTTTGGTCTCCTTATTCATGTGGTAGGTAAGGAAAATGTCGTAGGCAATCACAGACACTCCTTTTACAAATGATCGAAGGAAGAAAAATGGAAGCATTACAAGAATGTCCATCCAGAAATTCCCCGTCAAAAGAATCCCCATGGCAATCCAAAAAATACTCACCCCGATACTCCGCAGTGCCATCGAATGCTTGAGTCCAATCTTCGTCAACGCGCTTCCCACAAATGGGAGAATCAAACTTGATGTCCCCTGCCATACAAGAAAGAACATACAGATCTGCCAGAGCTGATATCCAATACCGTAGTACAGGTAAAACGGCAGTGCCAGCATGATAATGTTCCGTCCCAATGAAGCGAAAAACTGGAAGAGTGATACTTCCAATATTTCCTTATCCATTCGCAGATGAATGTGGTGGAGATCGTGTAACCCTGCATTGAGTGATTTCGAGATCATTTTATCGTTGAGTAAATAATAGCCTGTCCCCAGCTACGACTGGGGATCCATTCCTTAATCCAGTATTTCTGGAAAGTGCCGCAAATCGTTGCTGCATTTTCGCGAAAGCAAGAATTTCTGCTTTCTCGGCAAGTATGGTTTCTTTTTGTTGAGCAAGGAGTTCGTTCAAAACTTCCCTCGTTGATGGCCCCATTTTTCCAGCTCCTGTCGCTGTTGAGCGAGCAATGATACCGTGAGCCATTTGGAATTCAGTAAGGGCCGCTTCTGTTTTTGGTCCAAAGTATCCAGTGGGTGTCACTGTCATAAACTCTTGTTGAACCAACATTTGTTGAAGTTTCAACACAGATGCGTTCTTCTTTCCTCGTTCGAGGTCATCTTCAAATTTAAATTTTTCCCACGCTTCTTGCACTCGTTTTTGAATTTCTGCATCGAAAAGTTGAAGACTTAATTCCCCTCGTGTTCGTGGTCCGAAGACTCCCGCTCCTGCTTCCTCTCGATCACGTACGATGAAGTTTTTCTTTTGAAAGGCATACACGGCGTCTTCCACTCCTTCGTCAAAAATACCGTGAATGACTCGTTCATAGAACCCAACATCTCGAAGTGCTCGTTGAAGGTCTTTTACCCCATTTCCTCGTGAACCATTTGAAAAGTTCTGAGAGAAGTTTGTTCGATCAGGAAAGTCCACAATCTCATTTAACATAGGAGGAACAGAAAAGTTCATTCCTACTTGAACCGGCGCATCACCACCGTACATCACACAATCAATGTGTTGCACTCCAAATGACAAAGCTCGTCTGAGTCCCTCATCTCCGTATCCCATCCAAATGTCGAGTCGATCGTGTTTCGCCAAGTCTCGTTCTCCTTTTTCAACAATGGCGCCTCCCCTATCGTTCACCATTCCAACCCCAAGTCCTGGGATTTTAATCTTCGTGCCAAAGGCAAAGGACCGCGGTGCGGCAATCATTCCAGGGTAAACGGGCGTCCCATCGGCTCCCGCAATACCAGAACCATTGAGCCTGATTTCTGCTTTATAGCTTCCCGTCAGATACAAATTCTGATTTGGCAAAGGTGAGTAATAACCAGTGATAGTAAAAGTTCTTGGCGCTCCTTCGTACGAATAGGCATTCACCATAGGGACCGTTCCCAAGATGCTCCATATCGTTACGGCCAGTGCAATTAGTTTTTTCATGAGTTTCTAAATCGGGGTATTGTACCAGAAATAAAGGGATAAAGCAAGCATGTGACAATAAAAAACTAAGAAAACATTACGTCATTCTGGCTTGCCCAGAATCACTTCCGTTCTTCTCTTGTGTGCAGAGGAAAACGAAACACAAACATTAGTACCGCGCTAACGCTTTCTTACATATCTCAAATTCTTATCCGATTCCAGGCAAGCTGGAATGACTGGGGTTGTAATTGTTGAAATTCCCTATTCCTCACTCCACATTGTTCACCAAACTCCGTCAATGTTTTTTTGTACAAAAAATTTGACCAACAACTGAACACAAATTATACTCTCAGATGATGAAAAAGTTGGTTTTTGCCCTCATTATTTTCCTTCCAACTTTATCCACGCATGCCTTTCTAGACCTTTCTCCTGATGATCCTCAAAGAGAGGTTTTTATGCATCTGAATGATATCGGCATTATGAATGTGTTTCCTGATGGAAATTTCCTTCCAGAAAGACAAGTTACTCGTGCCGAAGCCCTCGTTATTGCCCTCCGAGCCGGAGATATTGCTATTGGGGAAAGCGATGGCATCACGGTCTTCGAAGATGTCGATCCAAATGCATGGTATGGACCCGTGATTAAACGAGCCATTGAAATCAATATCATTTCAACAAAAGATAAAACGAATTTCCGTCCGCATGCATTGGCCAGTAAAGCTGAGTTCTTGGCATTTTTATTCCGTTCCACGCAGGTAAACTTCTCTCCTTATTTTGGAAGAACAAAGAACATTGCGACCGATATTCCAGAAGAAAGCTGGTTCGCACCACACTTTGCCTATGCGAAACGATTTCAAATTGCACACCTTCCACCTGATCAACTCTATCGACCACACAAAACACTCTCTCGACGAGAGGCTGCTCTCATGACCTTCCGACAACGAAAGCTTCTCTATGGAGATACTGTCACCAAAATATTTGTTGAGCTCCAGGCCGAGATCGAACAATTCATTACCTTGCTCCGCGCTGGAAAACCAGAGATGGCGGAGATGCATTTACAGGATATCACCGAACTCACCGAACGATTAACACACGTACGGAACAATAAAGATGCCGTTGCTGCGAGTGCTATTTCTCGGTCACTGAATCACTTCGCCGATGGCCTACGAGCATTGAAGTTTAAACAGAACCTCTACGCTTTAGAGAATCTTCATCTGGCCAGCAAACAAGCCAATCGTGCTATCGAGAAGTCTGAAAATATCGCCCCCTTCGCACGAGAGTTATCAAATTTGATTAATGAAACTTTGGAGAGTTTCACCAATCCGCAGTATTCAGGAGGTCGAGAATAATAAAGAAATTGCTATCCCTTGGGGGTTTTCTCCCTAGTCATTCTGGCTTGCCCAGAATCAGATGAGTTATTCTCATGTATAAAGAGTCCCCGATAAAAACGAGGACAAGTTCCACGAAAAACAAAACACAGGTAACGCGCTAACGCTTCCAACATATTTCCAAGTATTCACCCGATTCCGGTCAAGCCGGAATGACTTTTTAACTTTTAGACTCTTTAATTTTCTATCACAACAAGAATTTCGCCGGCTGAATCTCTTCCATTTTTTCGATAAGCTTCAAATCCCCTATCGAAATTTTTCCAATGTAGAGATCTTCGATTTTTCCTCCTTTTTTAAGGAACTTTTCAACTTCCATAAGTCCCACAAAGTAGAGAGCATCTTTGGTGAACGCACCCTTTTCTTGGGTATCTCGCAGTCCCCTCTTTGCTTTCACGCAAAGCTTCCACGCCAATTCATCACTCATCTCATACGTATCTTTGAGATAATGAAAAAGGTCTTGGAATGAGAATTTTTTCGCTAAGTAAATCGCAATAATTTGATAGGCCGGTGTGAAGAATTTTTCCCCAAGATCGAACCCAAGTTTGTTTTGATTCCAAACAGCCAGTCCTTCTTCTGTTTGCAAATATCCCGCTGTTCCTCTTTCGAGAATTCGAAATGGTTGGAGTTTTCCATTTTCAAATCGGAACACGTGCGTTCCAATCTCATGAACCAATAGCGCCTTGAGTCTGTTTTCTCGAAACTTCGCTCCTTTGCGAAGAAAGATGATGTGCTTTTTCGTCACCTGAATATCGGCAACTGTATTTTCCAAGATCTTAATTTTCCAGTGAGAAAGCTTATGAATCCGAAGAAAGTCCTTGAGTCTGTGCTCCGTTGCTTTGGTATCGAGTTCCGGACTCGGATCCTCCTGAAACGTATCTCTGTGCGTTTGAAGGAATTGCACGGCTTCCTTATAGATTCGCTCCGTAACAGCTCCAAACATATCACGAGAGGCCGCTACAAAGTCTTTTGTCCCCACAGACTCCACGAGGTTTATCCTCTGTTCAACCTCCGATACTTTCCGCGCAAAAAGCGGATAGAGCTCATGATCTATTTCTGGAATTCGTTTGAGGTCTCGTCGCATTTGATCGAGATCCAAGTCACATTCTCTATAAAAGAACCGCGGAGAAAATTCAGGGTTCGCGAGAAAAAGAGCCTTTTGCTCTGTAAGATTCCGAGGATTTATGTAGGAAAGCAGTTTAATTTGCTCATCAATCTCACAAACCTTCTCGTCGATATTCTGAATCATTTTCGCATCCAACTGTGCTTTTACAATTTCTGGCATTTTTTGGTCAGCAACTTTATTTGGGTCAATATAGAAATCCGTGAGAAATTTCCCTGCCAAAATAAGATCGACCCCTTCCATTTCTACTTTTTCGACTGGCAATTTTATTCGCTTGTTTTGAATCGTGACATCGAGAATTTGTCCCGCATAATATTTGGAAGAAATCTTATTTGTTTCGGACGCCAAATCTATTCTCGCGACAATTGTTTCTGGTTTCTCAAGATTGAGCACCACCATCTCTGTTACCCCTATAACTGGCTTCGTTGGTTTCTCGTCTTCTTGTACTTTTGCTTTTTGAGAAAAGAGGGTCTTCGCAATTTCGACTCCATCTTCTGGCGTGAGCACCTTCAAGTCGGCAACTTTTTCGAGTCGTCGTTTGAGCGGAACTCGATTGGCAATTTGAATTTTGAGTCCCGATCTGGCGTTAATTTCGAGGACCTTCACGCCCGTCTTCGCAATAACGATATCAACTCCCACAAATCCAATTTTTGACAGCGTTTGAATCTTCGCCGCAGAAAAAAGAACCTCATCCCAATATGGTATTTGAAATCCTTCTGTTGGATGACCATTCGGCATCTTGCGAACGAAGTGTGAATGATAGGCTCCTCCTGTCGTTTTTCCTGTTCCAATATCAATTCCTAGTGCAATCGCTCCCAACTCCATATTCGCTTTCCCTTCTGACTCATGCGTTGGTACACGAAGCATCGCCATGACAGGCACATTGTTGAATGCCACAATCCGAACATCCGACAGCCCTATGTCCGACAATTTTCGGAAACTCGGGTGTGGATCGAGTCGCTCTTCAAAAATCACCGCATCTGAAATTCCAGAGATGGAATATTTCCCATCTACGATTTCTCCACAGTGACGATACAGAAATTCTTCATCGAGTTTTTTTCCAGAAGCCGTAACCCAATACTTCCCTTTCTTGCTCACAATGACCAAAATCCCTGCTCCAGCAAATCCACGATTGGGCTTGATAACGAAGGAATCGGGCAGTGCTGCGAAAAATTCAGGTGTCAGCTCTCGGTAATTTTTAACCGTTTGATACAGTTTCGCGACCCCAATCCCACGAGACTGGAGAAAGTTTTTGGTGAATATTTTATCATCCGCAAACTTCTTGTTTGTGGCCGTGTTGTACTTGGCAATGTAATGCAGATTTCTCGCATTTATTCCCAAAATACTGCTAGCGCGTTTAAAAAAATTCATTGTTTATTCTTCGTTTGTTTCTTCGTGAAAAAGCGTTCTGAACTTAAAGTACTCCGTCAGTCGCAACCCCGTGAATCGTCCTAACCAAATGATTCCTAAGATGGGCACAAGAATGAGCTCTGGCATCGAGAGAATTGTTCCCTCCAACCATGACCATGTTACGAGCGTATATCCCAAGAGCGCCACAATAACCGTCTCTCCGGCCGTAATAAGCGCTGATCGGATTCCTGCCATAGACTGTGCTGAGAGAAATTTCTCAGACAACGTCGCCATCACAAGCATCGGGAAGATAGCCAAGGTCAGGTTCACGGGAGATTTAAAATGCACCGCCAGTCCCAACACTAAGAAGAATGAAAGAGAAAGCACACTGAGGAGCAAACTCACCTTCGGAATATAGAGCAGTTCC
>CAZVBV010000048.1:0-7365 GCA_964625805.1 uncultured Candidatus Peribacteria bacterium
AATTTTTGTAGCGGTGTAATCGATAATCGCTCCCCAGAAAAATCCTTCAAGGGCTGCCAAAAGAAGAATGTTCCCTTCAATAAAGGATCCCCAGTTCAAATAAAGGGCCATCTCAACCATTGAATCATAGAGCAATATTGCGAGCATAAATTCAAGCCATGCTCCTACAAACCCACCTCGGAGTATTGGACGCCAGTTTGGCCAACGATAAAGAATGCAATGTTTCCAAAAGGGACATTCGGTAATGAGCCCCATAAGCCCGATAACCGATCCAAAGGTCAATCCCCAAAGAAGGATTCCCCATTGTAAGTATGGAGAAATATAATCCCCAACGTAGACAGGTGCCAAAAGGTATCCAACGATTCCCAAGGCAAGTCCGAAGACTTTTGCTACGAACATTCGACGCGTTATTGTGTGTGTTTTTTTGTGAAAAAGACGCATGGTCTATAAAAATTAAGAAGTAGTGTTATTCAACGACAACATCGAAAATAGTAATACGTTCAATGGGCATATCATTTGGTCCAGTTTTAACACCTGCGATCCTGTCGACTGTTTCCATTCCTTCGATGACTTGTCCGAAGATAGAGTGACGACCATCGAGAAATGAAGCGTCTTGTTGAACAATAAAGAATTGAGAACCATTCGTATTCGGACCTCGGTTTGCCATAGAAACAACACCTCTCACATGAGAAAGGTTTTGTGAAAATTCATCTTCCATATCTTCTCCTACATAGGAAGACCCACCTGTTCCATTTGCATTCTCGTAGTCTCCTCCTTGAATCATGAAGCCTTCGATAACACGATGAAAAATAGTTCCGTCGTACATATCATCTTTTGCAAGCTCAACAAAATTTCGCGCGAGATTTGGAGCCTCTTCTGGTAAAAGTTTAATTTGAATGTCTCCTAAATTCGTCTGCAACGTCACGGTCTCTGGCATTTGAATGAGGCTTGTTTGAAGATACGTTCCCACTTTTGAGAAATACAAAAGAGCGCCGAGAACAATGATACTGAGAGCAATGAGAAGTTTCTTTTTCATTTTTTATAAAGAATAAGACGTATTTCATTCTTCTGTTCTTTGGGGCGAAAGTCAAATTTTTTCAAGCGGGATTTTTTTTGCGTTTTCTGCCAGAGAGCCATACAATTCAAGATGCGTTTTTGTATCCCAAACAAGGGAAAAATTATGATTTTTACATCCCAAAAAAGACCCCCATCGTTTCAACGAAAGACAGCGGTTTTTATGGGTTTTGTTTTTTTGGCTTGTTTATGCGTTTTTCCAGTCTCTGCGGTCGATAATGATGGGGATGGATTATCGAGTGAAATCGACAATACAGATTCAATCATACTTGCCATGCCGTACATAATTGAGCCAAGACAAAGGCGAGCCGTTTTCGATCTCGACCTCAATGCTGTTTTTTTTGGAAAGGGCGAAGTCGGGACGACAACTCGTATCTTTGAATCAAGTACACAGCTATGTACATCCGAAATCACCGGAAATGGAGTTTCCGTTGGAAACGGATCGTATGGAAAAATAGATTTAGTAACACTTCTTCCAGAGGGAATTACCGCGCAGTGGTTTTACGACACACGATTGGATTCTTCGGATGGATCATGGCGATCAAATCGCGGAAGCGGAGTTACGTGGTTTTCGGAAACAAAAGATGACGGAGGGGATAGTATTTGTGATTACCGAACGGGTGATGATGACAACCAGGATGAAATTATCGATGCAAATGACGACCCCCGAAGCGGAACCGATGATCGATGTGGAACTCCTGAGTTTCCCACACAAGTGCTCTTAATAGCAACGGCGGACACGCTTTCTATTTTTGATGCAGAGAAACAAAGCTTCTGGAAAAGTTTTTCTGTGACAGGGGTGACTTCACTCAGTGCAAAAAACGGAGTCATCTTTGCGGGAACATCAACCGGGTTGTATATTTATGATTTTGTAACAGACGCTTTTACAGAAATACTGACAACAGTTTCCACACCAGCAATCGCAGACGATAGCGTGACCGATGTGTATTCAAAAACAATCAATGCAAAAGATTACGTCATAATCGGGACGGCAACGGGAGCATCCATTTACAATATCACAGATGGAATAATGGTTTCCAAAACGACGGCATCTGTTGATGGAATCTCAATTACAGATGACAACAAACTTCTCTATGGAATTGCCGGAACAACATTTATTTCTACGAGTTCTGTAACAAGTCTCGGTGCGAATTGGATAGAAGAGGAAGATATTTCTACGAGTGTGAATTTTGACTCGGGAACGGTAAATGTTGTTTACGAAGATTTTGTAGGACATTCGAAAGGACTGACACAAATATCAAGAGGGTATTCACAGATTGAATTGGGAATGATGTATAAAGAAACATTTGGGAGCTTGGCGGGCATTGCTTCAAATGTGTATGTGCCCGGAACGGTGAACGGAAGTCCAACCGTTGCGAGTAACGAAATAACACTCGATGGGATTACGGATTTCATAACACTCGACGAGGTAGAACAATCAATAAAAACAGTGAGTTTCTGGATAGAGGCAGTGGTAACGACAGAAGATATTATTGATCTCGATGGAGGAACACACACCATCAAGACAACAGCAGGAACACTCAGTGCGCCAGGATTTGATACGCCTTCGATTTACGTTGACGGAGAGATAAGCACAACGGTTGATACAAATTGGCGACACGTTGTCATTACAACAGACACAGCAATAGATTCGAGCAATGTGTTAATCGGGAAGATTACCAACTTTTTCGAGGGGAAAATGAAAGATGTTCGACTCTATAATCGAGCCCTTTCAGCAACAGAGGTAGCAACTTTATTTACAAATGGAGGCGCGTATTACCGATCGTATCGATACATCACACCAACATATTCGACATTTGATTTACTGGGAACTGAAAAACTTTTCCTTTTTAATTCAGTCTCAGATTGGAGTGTGGCAAGAAACGATCTTACAAATAATGGAAGCGTGGTCATTAGTGAGGCCAACACAGGAACGGAAATGCAAAAGTTTACTTTTGACGGAACGTCAAATTACTTGAGCTCAAGTGATACAGATTTCAATATTACGGGTGACCAAATAACGGTTGGAATGTGGATCAAACGACCCACAACAGGAGGAACGGGGCCATATCAAAAACTCCTTTCACACGGGGAATCGATTGAAAGTAGAAGTTATTTCCTTTCCGCGGGAGACAACTTTTTCAATTATCCACTCGCCTATGATCCATATTTCTTTGGAATAAAAACAGACCAAGGGTTTCAAGCGGCCTCAGTTCAAACCACACCCGTAGCCAACACATGGGAATTTATAGTCGGAACGTATGATGGAACAAATATTCGTGTGTATCGAAATGGAGTACTGGAAGACGTTATTTCCCACACAGGGAATTTAGTGAGTGTGGCGGAGGATCTGCGCATTGGGTATGGATATGATGATGAATATTTTACAGGATCGGTAGCGCTTCCGTTTGTAGCGGATGCTGTTTACACAAGTGATCAAGTCTTAAGTTTCTACAACACAACAACAGGATGGTTTACCGCAAACGCAACAACAATGTTGCAAACAGCTACAGCAGAAGTGGTCGACATCGTTCAGGATCAACTCCGAAACAAAGTACACATCCTTACGAACACGGGGATTACAGAATTAAATACGTCTACGGACGTATCGGCAATAGTATCAACACAGACGGGACGGACGAACATCGCTCCAACATATATCAGTGCATGGGAATGTAATGCAACGATAATAGAGGGGGCTCACACGGTTTTCGCGAGAACCTATATGGGAGCAAATGCTTCAACGATAACATCGAGCGATCGAACCTTTTACATTTATGAATCAGGAACGGAAGACATTGATGGGGACGGACTGAAGAATTTATATGAAGATTTGGAAGGGAATATATTAGGAGTGGATCAAGATAATGATGATAACGTCCCGATTGATCAGCCTGTTATTACATCGATTCTCCGTGACGCAGAAGATGATTATACATATACACTTTCTGGAACAGGGGATCCCTTGTGGAAAGGAACAACGCCAACTTGGGTAGCAATCTTTGTTCTCGGCGAAGATACACCTCGAGGATTTGCAGAAATAGGAGAGGATGTGGGAACATGGCAAACAGAATCCCTCACCTTCGAAGAAGGATCATATACGCTTTATGCGAGAGCCTATGTTGGAGCCAATGCTTCGAATGTTGACTCAGAACAATCATTCCTAGATGTTGAAACAATTGTTGTCGGTCCGCCAACGGTAAATGCGCTTCCTTCGTTCACAGCAGCGAATGAAATTGCGGCAACATGGGCAACAAACATGTTGAATGCACAATTTTATGCAGAAATAGCAACCGATGTAGACTTCACTACGATTGCTCAGAATTCAGGATGGATTCCTGAGACATCCTATATATTTCAAAATTTAACAGACGGACAAACGTATTACATCCGTGTAAAACTACGGGATATAGATAGTACAGAGACAGATTTTTCAGAAATCGTTTCTACGATTATCGACACGAGTGCACCGACGGTTGGAACCGTGGGAAACGATGGAGATTATGTATCAGAAACAGAACTCATGTTTTCTTGGGGGGGATTTTCGGACAACGGAGGATCGGGGATTGATCATTATGAGGTACAGATCGCAGAAGATTACGAATTTTCGACCATCGTTTATGAAAACAACCATTATCTTTTATCGAATAAACAATATATTGGAACACATAACAAACGATACTTTGCGAGAGTAAAAGCGGTCGATACCGTCGCACGAAAATCAGACTTTGTGTACAGTGCGGGAACATTTATTGATACAACGGCACCAGCAGATTTTACACTCTCCCAAAATCAAAACCCATCACCAGCAGGAGATCAAATTATTACGTGGACGGCTTCGTCTGATGATGAATCAGGATTAAATATCTATGAAATTCATAGAGAAGATGCGATGTATGCTGCCACTGGTTACATGATCCCAGAATTTTTTGTAGACTTTCGCTCCATTGGAACAACCACAGATACCGTCTTTGTCGACAGCACCACAGAAGACAATAAGTTTTATGTTTACAAAATTATCGCACAAAATAAATCCGGCCTTGAAACAGAAACGAGTACAATGCAATTTTCTGTGAATTCATCGGAAACATATCCTCCGCCACTCGCGAATATGATTTCATATGCCAATACCGACACAGTGACGATTGACTGGTTAGCAGCAACCGACGTAACGAATATTAATGCCTATGAAGTGTTCAGAGGCGGAACATTGATTCATACAACGGCTAACGGGGGCACAACGATATATTCAGACACAGAGGTAAAAGTAGATGGAACGACATACACGTATCAAGTACGAGCACGAAATGCACTCGAAACACTTGGGGCATATTCGAGGACAATGTCAGTTCTTGTTGATAAAACGGCACCCGTTACCACGAGCACAATATCAGGAACGGCTAATGGAGCGGGCTGGTATAACGTTCCCGTAACGGTGACACTCAGTGCTACCGATAGCACATCAGGTGTGGCAGACATTTTCTATAATAAAAATACGGCTGGAATGACACCCTATGCAGCCCCGATTTCTTTTAGTACAAATGGAACCAATACGCTGAGTTTGTACGCAACGGATGAGGCTGGAAAAGCAGAAACAACACAAGATATTAATATTAAGGTAGATACATTGGCCCCAACGGCTCAGTTTACTTCCGATCTCGACCTCACAACGAACAATGGTTTTGTAGCGAATGATTCACATGGATTTACTTCATCAGGAACAGATGTTCATTCTGGAGTAGCATCAATTACAACCTATGCTCGCTTTGATCAGAATGGAGATGGGGCACTATCGGGAACAAATGATTCTGACTTCACTCAGGTTTCTACAACCACAACATCGCCAGATACAGGTACCTACTATTTCACCAGCAACGGAGCGGTTGATGGAACAACTCGTGATGGCCAATATAGTTTCAAGGTTATAACAACAGATAATGCTGGGAATCAAATAGAAAGCACAATCCTAACAGTAAAAGTAGATAGGACGGCTCCCGTTACCGTGGACGATGCACCAACAGCCGCTCCCGCAAGTACACCATTTACGATTACCCTTACTCCGAGTGATGCACCCGTGAGTTCTGGAATTGCCAACACGTACTACACGTTGGACGGAACAACGCCAACCACATCGAGCACGACAGGAACATCAATTCTCTCAGATGATATTACCTTCTCGGGAGACTACTTCACGGTGAAATATTTCTCAGTGGACAACCTTGGGAATTCAGAAGAAGTAAAAGTAGCGACGAACCAACCAACAGACACAGACACGGATGGAATGCCAGATTGGTGGGAGGATCTCTACAGTTTGGACAAAAATAGCGATGCAGATGCGAGTACAGATGGGGATTCAGATGATCGAAACAATCTTCAAGAATACCAGAGTGATACCAATCCAACCAACGCGGATTCTGATGGAGATAGTATTGAGGACGGCGTAGAATATGATGATGGAACCGACGCAAATGATTCGGGAGACCATCGAACAATTCTTCTTTTTCCGCAGACGACTACGCTTAAAACAACAAACTCCCCATTCACATTTATTGCAAAAGCACCGGTAGGACAAAGCGTAGCGGTGAAAGATTCCATGGGAACGGTGATTGGAACAGGTGAATCAGACGCGTCTGGTCGAGTGTCTATTGAGCTGAACCTAGCTCTTGAAGTGAATCACACTCTTTCGGCAGAATTCATTCATGGACAGGGACAATTGGTAGTGACACCAAATATAGTTATTCACTCCTCTGCAAACGGTGAAAATCCTATTTTTGGAAATCTTATCAATAATCAATTATTCATTCAAGGATTTATCGATCTGACGATGACTGGACAGCCGAATGCAAAAATCGAAGTCTTTGAGATTCAAAATGGAAACCTTAACCCATTGGTACAGAATACGATGGACGGAAATGGGGCGGCAACACTTACCTTTCCAAATACATTTATAAAAACACAGATTCTTGCAATTGATCAAACGAATGCACTCACGTCACAAATTATCGATGTAGAACGAGGCGTGTATGTAAGCGGACAGGTTACGAATGAGAACAGCGTTCCAATCCATGGCATCACTGTGAAGTTTATTGATGGAGGAAGTGAATATATGACCACAACTGATTCAAACGGAGAATATCTCCTTAATATTCCAGGAATGAAAGAATATTTGGTTAAAATTTACAACAGAGCCTACTTGAAAGACGAGCGAACCGTTCAGTTGGAACGAGTAGATTTGAGAATATCGCCGTTCCTTGTTCAAATTACAGATCCAACACAAATACAAGGAGAAGA
>CAZVBV010000049.1:0-7362 GCA_964625805.1 uncultured Candidatus Peribacteria bacterium
GTCGTTCTCGGGCTTCCTCGAAGAATTGAACAATCTGCAATGGTCATATCTACTCGAGAAATCCCATTCCAATACATATCCTTATCTCTATCCTGCGTCATTTCGATAGGTGTGTAGACTGACACGGGGGGTTCTCCTGTAAGCGTCCAATCTGGAATAATATAATCAATCGGAACATTTTCCGTTGTTTTTACTTTGATATCCTTTGGGACATTCTTTTCTACAATGGCTGCGTTTAAGATCGAATCGAGAAGATCATTGAAATTTTTCAGGTTTACTGCCGATCGTTCATCTTTCTGTGAAATAAGAATAATCGTACTTTCTATGTCTGCGGGGTCCCAACGCCCTATTTTTTCAATCTCTGTATTATCAATCGAAAGTTTTGCTTTCCAGGCTTCAACGTATCGCTTCAGGCCTGTTTCGATAATCATTTTTGTATGAATATCGGGAACACTCCCCATCATGCTTTCTGCACTCTGTGAACCTGCCGGCGGTTTCATGTCATCAGGGAGAAGTGCTGTATCGATAATATTTTCTGTATCAAGACTTCCCATTGTTTCTGCCGCCCAGTGCTTGGTATATCGTAAATAAGCAATATCTTCGATATTATTAATCCAATTTTCATAATGTTGCATTGGAACTTCCCCCAGTCCGTTTGCTTGGTCTGTAATAAGATCTGCTGAAAAAATCTTTTCATCATATGTAATACTTCCATTATTTACCTGCTCATTTGTCTCAAAGAACGCAATAAGTTCTTTTTCTCGAAAATCTTTTAATTTTTTCGCGTCCCATCCCTCGTCCTGACGCGGATCTGAACGAATCACTCCATGCCACACTTCCGCTTGATGACTGCCTCCTCGAAAAACAAAACGTTCTTTTTTATAATCCCAATTATAGACGGGATCTTCAAAGTCCACATACGGAAAAATTGTTGGCCACAGATTCCCCTCTTTTTCTACAATTGGGAGTGGAACATCTCCTACAAAAATCGTTCCCACGAGTTGTGAACGGCCATCTGAATCTTTTCCTGAAAAGTACAAATGCGCATTTCCTTCGTAAATATCCAGTGGTGAAGCGTTTTGGGGAATAGGTATAAGAACAACCTCCCCATCAATATTTTCTTGTACATTTGATGCATAGTTTTCGATTTTGTTTTTCAATTTGATGTTCTCAAGCAAGCTTTCCTCAACTAAAATCGATACCAATTTCTCTCTCCCTACATCTGGAACCGTTGCTGTAGATTCCCAATACCCAAAAAGTGCATGCGCTGGAGGCGCAAAACTTGGAGTAAGCAATACTCCAATAAGAAGCACTGCTAAGCGCTTTTTCCAACATAAAAAGCTCCTACGATTAAAGTGGGAAAAAATATATATTTTTATTTTTGTTTTTACAAAGAAAAACATGGGGAAAATTGGGGTTTTGTTTTCCGCCCTATTGTGCAATTTTAACCGAAGGAATTCAAGAAAAATCCCCTTTCCTTTTCAAGAGAAAATAGTAAAGAAGTAAACCTCTGCTTGATTATCAAAATCCTCTTTATTTTTCACCCTCCTAAAACATTTAAATTCTGAGGTAATCTGGAATAGAATTCTTTGAATTCGAACAATAGATATTAAGTGCTTTCTCTATAAGAGGTGTATCTTTGAAGTACTTTTGCTCTGATTCATCTGTGTCCAATAATCTACTGACTTTTGTGTTAATCTTTTTCCAATCCTCCTGGTGTACTCCTCTTTCTCGACTGTCTCGAGTTGCTCCGAATTTTTGTCGTGATTGAAAATCGAAAATTTCTTCAAATTCCGCCTCCTCTCCTCCGTCTTCAAGCAATGAACGAGCAAAACTGTTGATAAGTCCCCTATTTTCTTCAGCATAAGCAGAATATCCCGAGTCTTTTTCCCATTCATCATTATCGAATGTTGTCGTCCCTCGGTCTGTTGTTTTATTCCCTTGAAGAAACTGTGTCACACTTAAGGCTACTTTCACACTCTTTCCAATTTCCAAAAGATGTCGATTTCGATCTCCATTTGGTCCATCCCATTGTGCTTGTCCTTTCCATTCTATATCTCCATTGTCAATCATTGCTTTTTTGTTCAACACATATTTATCAAAACCAGATAACCAGCTTCTCCAGAAGTCCTCTGATAATTTTGACAGTCCTGATGATTCGATATTAATGTTCTCTACAATACGATTATGATCCCATACTGATTGATAATTTATACCATCATCGTGATCTGGTGCTTGTGAAAATCGCCCCATACGTTGCGCACGTTGCTTACAAGTAATCGATTCATTAATAACTTGGTAAAAGAATGATTCCGTTCGAGAATCCGCCGGTGGTACGGTTGGATTAAATGACCCATTCCCCGTTCCCAACATTTTTGCCCAACAACGATAATCATTTTCTGTCCAGAGTGTGCTTTTTCCTTCTGTTCCTGGTGTTCCCTCTGGAACAATTCGCCCATTAAGTTTTGGTGACTCTTTATCAGCTAAAAAATCTATAAACGGGAACCGTTGTAAAAAGTCTTTATTCGCCCTCATTAATGCATCTTTTGGAAGTAATGATTGTCCTGTACGAGGATTCCTCGTTGCAATCCCCATAATAAGGAAGTACCACCGTTGATCCGGTTGCCCATTCATTTTTCCATCTCGAAATGATGCAAAAATGAAGTGTTCATATTGTGCAGGATCTACACCTTTTGACTCTCCCCGACTCCACTTCTGAAGCATTCCTGCCAAAATAGCTGTTCGAGGTTGATCGTCGTTTTCGTATTTTGCAAAATCTCCATCGAATTGTTCTTTTGCTTTTTTGAGATTTCCATCAAGCCCTGCGTCCCATTGTCGAAAAACTTCTGGTGTCCAGATGTTTTCACAAGCCATTTTTACTTTTTCCTTAATTTGATGTGGAGAAAGAGATTGATCCTCTGGAATATTGAAATATGTATGCCCTGATAATTTATTAAAGGCTCTCCAAAGAATAGGATCTTCCCAATTAAGAAACCCCTTCTCTGATAGAAGATTAATACATCCACGAACCATATCTTGATTTTTTGATCCATTAATAGCATCTAAAATTTCCCATCCTGGACTATCTCTATACTGTGTTTCGAATTCTTTGTAACGAGTTTCTTCTGATTCCTCTTGCATTCGTGAGAACTCTCGCCCCCAACGATTATTTTCTCCCCAAAAGCTCACCCCAATCTTGGCTACACTTGAATCTGATTTTCGTTTCCAGTGTTTTTCTTGTGCATCAAAAGATTCTTTTATAACCCGATAAATGTCATAGATTGAAAATGCGGTTTTATTTAATTCAAAATTCCAGAAAGATTTGTTTTTCTTCTGTTTTTCGTATTCTCTCAAAAAATCCGCCAATCTTGCTGAGCTTATTTCTGCTGTTTCGACAATGTCTGCCATATTTTCAATGCTCTTCAATTTATCAAGGACAGCATTCATTTTTGTTTCATCATTTTCTCTGACAGATTGTTCATATTCATTAAACCAATCGTCTTCGAAGCCTGTTTCCGCATTTCCATTTGTAAATTTTTTCCAATTGTCTTCAAAAGTATCTTGCTGTAATAAGTGTGATTGAATAACTTTTCGAGCAGCACTCTTATCCATTCCATATTTTTCAACAAAATCACCATCATCCAATCCTATATCTTTTTCTATAATACGGTCTGCTGCATTTATATTTTTTCGATATTGTTGAAATTTTGAATTATAAGTACCTCTTAAATTACGAAACCGTGTTTTAAATTCATCTTTATCTTTAAAAAGTTTTTCTTGTTTAAGAAAATTGACAACTTTTTCATTCGATTCGAAATCTTTTTGAATTCTTTCTGATTCTTGTGCCATAAGTCCATCCCTGAAATTTGAGTGGTTATAAATTAATCCAAGCTGTTCCCCTAGCTCAAAAAAGTATTCTTTCGAGCCGTCTAATTGATATTGTGTCTTTTCTGCTTCTTCCTTTAGTTTGGAAAAAATATCATCTGTATGAGAAACAATTGTTTCAATTTTCCCAAAATGCTCATTTACAAAGAGATCTATAAATACTTTCTTTTGTGGATGTCCATCAGCATGCTCAATACAAAGTGCTTTTTGTTCTGCAAGATTTTGTTTGAGAACGCTTTTTTCTCCTGGCCAAGAAGCTACTATAGTTCTTAAATCGTCAGCGAGTGTTTCTTGGTCAAAAGAAAGATTTATTCGTTCGAGTTCTTTTGTTCTATAAAATGTTTCAATTTTCTTTTGAAAATCTCTCAATTTCTCTTGAAGCGCAAATGTTGTGTCTTTTATTTGTTCTTGATTCCTCTGTGTTTTAATAGAAAGCTCGGCCAAATCATCTTTTCCTGGAATAAAAACTTTTCCATACTCTTTGTCTTCTATAACTTTCCCTTTTCGAAGATGCCCTTCGCTTACATCAAAAGATTTTTTGAGAAGTTCTTTTTCTTTTACTCCTTTTGCATCTTTATACAAACGCGTATTTTGTTTGTCATCAATAATTTTATTGTAAGTCTCCCGTTTTTGTTCGACGGAAAGACTTGTCGATTGTTTCATTGCTAAATACCAATTCTGATTTCCTTTCAAATCATCAAGATCTTTTTTGGATTCAACTTTCACCGTTGCGTTGTCCCAATAGGCTTCCAATATTTCTTTTGCTTTTTCTTGTTCATCTTCTCTGTGCATGTTCACAATTGATTTCTCAAGCCGTTCTTTTATCCGATCTCGAAAATGAAGTTTCGATCCTTCTAAAAGTCCATTCACATCCATTCCGATGTTCTCTTTTGATTGTTCTTTGAATGCTTCCGAAAGATCAAATCCTTTTTCTTTGAGTTTTGATTTCAATGTCACATTCGACAATTTTTCATTCAGAATCCCCATCCACTCGGAAAGCGAATCTTCTTTAAGTTCACTGACAATTTGATCTATGTGACCATTTGGCCCAAACAAAACGGCTTCCAGTTTGTCGTGCAATTCTCCATATTGTGCTGGAATTTCCTTTGTAAACTTTTGTTTCGTTTTCTCATCATTTCGAATGTCCCAAAGTACATCTAGATCGGAAGCTCTCAATTGATGCGCTTGCATTCTTCCTTCTAGTTTTTTCACAAAATCATCAGATATTTCTGCTGATTTCTTTCGAGGATCACTATAGATTTCGCTGTATTTTTGAAAATTATCACTTTCTTTTTGAAGTGCGTCTTGTTTTCCTCGAAACTCATCTATTTGTGTCTCTAGATCTTTAATTGATTTTTTCGAATCTTCTGTAAGATCAACCATGCTGAGAAGAGCTTCTCTAGCAAGCCTCTCTTTTGATCGAATATCATCAAGCTCTGATGAAACATCTTCCCAATGTTGAATAAATTCTATATCTTTCCCCATATTCTTGAGGCTGAGATCTTGTGTAATAGCTTCTAGGCCCTTAATGGACTTTGTCGCTCTATCAACATTTTTTTGGATTTCTTGAAAGTAATTCTTATACTGCTTTTCTTCTTCTGCAGATTCTATAATTTTTGTGAAACTTTCTTGCCCTTTTTTAAGAAGTGCAATCTCTTTATCAATTTGTTTTTGCTCGTCCGCATCTTGTGTTTGTGTTCGTTTTTCAGTTCTTTCTTCTACATTTTTCTGAAGAACATTGTTTGCTTCCTCTAGTTTTTCTTTTGAGAGTAATGCTTTTGTTTTTTCAATAACGGCTTCTTCTTTCCCTTTCGTTTCTTTATATTTTTTTCCAAGCTCTACAATCCGAGAATCTTCCTTTGTTGAATCTTCATCCGTTTCATTTTTCTCAATAGCACTTTTACAAATAGATTCTTCCACTGTTCTCTTTTTTTCTTCGAGAGATTTTTTCTTTTGAATTATTTCATCTAATTCTTTTGAATCTTTTAAAGACACCTCCCCTTCCAATGAAAACTCTTTGGGAGTAAAACGCCCTTCTGCATCTTTTTCTATTTCTTTTAATAGATTCCAATGTGTTCTCACGAGCACTTCCTGTTCTTTGGCAAATGTCAAAAACTGTGCTGCGTTTCGACGCAAGGTGATTGATTGAATTTCTTCTTCTCTTTCAGGAGAAACATCTAAATCTTGCAAGACTTCCCATAAAAGATAATTTTTAGGTTTTTGAAGCTCTTTCTCGAGATCACGAAAAAGTTTTTCAAGTGTGTCTTTTTTTATTGTTTTCCATTGTGCATATTCCTTTTCTTTCCCAACCCAGTCCATTCTTTCATTTGGAAATATTCTTTCTATTTCGAGTAACAATAATTTATCTTCTTGTGTGAGTGGTCGTTGGGCACTTCCTTCTTCAATGACTTGTTTTACCTGTCCTTCCACCTCTGTAACATCAAGTCGTCCAAGAAAATCATCTCGTCGTTCCTTTAGTTTCTTTTTCGCTTCTTCTAATACTTCTTTAAAAGCCGGATTCTCTATATCTTCAAGATCCCTATACAGAATTGAAACCTGCAATGTTTCTGAATCAGTCCAAGAAGTTGTTGTCTTGTTTACAATTTTTTGAAATTTTTCCGTTTGATTCCCTGTGAGTTTTTCTATTGTTTCTCGAACCTTTGGTCGAAGATTTTTTCTAAGATTCGGACTTTGATATATTTTTAAAAGCGATCGTGCCGATGAACTATCTATATCCCGAGAAGCAAGGGTGAGATGATACTCAACCAAGTTGCTAAACTTTTTCATTTGCACCACATCAAATTCTTGAATTCCTTCCTCAAGCTGTTTTATATGTCGAATCGAGAATGCTAATGGATTCCGAAGAATCGCATCAACGTTCTTTTCCGTTTCTTTGTTTTCTATTTTTTGTTGTTTTGTCTTATCCTGATTGGCTGCTTTTGCAGCATCGTCATCCACGGTTCCTTCCACAAAAACACGCCCATTTTTCCAACTGGTTTGAAAATTTCGAAAAGGGTTGTGTAAAAACTTCATTTAATCAGAGAATTATACCATAAATAAGCCATTAAAACTAGTCTGAGCATCTTAGTTTCACTAGGCAAGAATGTCAAATTGTTTTATTGTGTGTTTTTATATATCTACAAACCTTCTCCGACCTATTACATGTTCTGGACTGCCTCCTGAACCTGCACAAGAGACTCATCCGGCTCCTCGCAAAAGGTGAAAATTATAAAGCAAGCTCTTCACCACCTTCTCTTAAGGTTTCACCTCAAAAGAAGGTTTCTTCGTTTTTCTTTGCGGGTTCAGGGCTGTGTCCAGAACCTCACGTTTAAAAAAAGGAGCCGGACACAAATTCTCTCCAAAATAAGAGACTCATCCGGCTCTGCTCAGAAGATAAATTAATAAGTAATCGATTCACCACCTTCTCTTAAGGTTTCACCTCAAAAGAAGGTTTTTTAGTTTTTCTAAAAATTTTTC
>CAZVBV010000050.1:0-6854 GCA_964625805.1 uncultured Candidatus Peribacteria bacterium
TGCCGTCGCGGGAGGGGTGACAACTTTCTTTGAAATGCCCAATACAAAACCGCCAACATTCACCATTGAAAATCTGGAACAAAAACGCGCACTGGCTCGTGAAAAATCCTGTGCGAATTTCGGATTTTATTTCGGAGCCGGGATGGCGAATGCGGAAGAAATTAAAAAAGTGAAAAATATCCCAGGTGTGAAATTGTACCTGAACACGACGACAGGGGACTTAAAAATGGACCAAGAAGACACGTGGCGCACGATCTTTAATGCCGCCCATAGAGTGCTTTTGCATGCGGAAGGGGAGACTTTTGCGCGAGCGATTGAAATTTGGAAAGAAGAAGGCGCACCGTGTGAAGTACACTTATGTCATGTGAGTTTAGCTTCAGAAGTCACACTTCTTCGAGAATTGAAACAATCAGAATACGCCGATAAGATTTCCTCAGAAGCGTGTCCGCACCACCTTCTTCTCACCAACGAAGTGCGAGGTCCATTTGCAGAAATGAAACCACCACTGGCAACGAAAGCTGATCAAGAGGCTCTCTGGGAAGGCGTAGTAGATGGTACGATTGATATTTTTGCCACCGATCACGCTCCCCATACCAAGGAAGAAAAATTAGGAGCCACTGTTCCGTTCGGTGTTCCAGGTGTGGAAACATTGTTGCCACTTTTGTTTACCGAATTTCAAAAACGAAACCTATCGCTTCAAAAACTTGCTTTCATGACGAGCAAGCGAACGACGGAACTCTTTCATGTTCAAAACAAGAAGGGAGTTCTTACGCCAGGATATGATGCCGACCTTGTTCTTCTCGACCCAACATCGAGTGTTATCGACGCAGAACAATTTTTCTCCAAAGCAAAACATTCCCCATTCGACGGACAAGAAGTAGGGGGGCAGGTTGAAAAAACATTCGTCAGAGGAACATTGGTATTCGACAAAGGAGTCTTTGTGAATGAAGACTTCCGCGGGAAAGAAATTCTTTTTTACTAAGGACCGATAAAGAATCCTGGATTAATCGTTTTAAGAATTACTGCCGATAAAAAGAGGAGTGCCAAGCTTAAGAGTGCTTGGAATATTCTTGTTTTCGCAGAAGCCACAAGATCAGCCTGTGCGCCTCCCATGGTGATCTGAATTCCTGAAATAACGATAACCAGTACGCAAATAATTCCTAAAATAGAAGCTCCGTAAATATAAATGAGATGAATGTAATTTTTCATAAGATCCACCCCGCTTTTGCCTACAAGCATCTTGGTATCTCCCATTATTTTTTCCCGGAATTCTATTTTATAACAACAGCACTCGAACATCGGAGAGCCCACATACGTTTTCGTTGTGTCGGTTGAATCACATGTTTTATCGGCGCCTATAACACACGAAACACCTTCGCAGCTGACCCCCTCAGCAAATGCTGTAGAAAGAGGAGAACAAATAGTAAGAAGGAGAAAGAAAAGGAGTATTTGTTTTTTCATTATCCAGTGGAGGTAAAGATGACGGAAATGACAAATTGAACAGCAATAAAACTCATGAAGGCAATAAGGAGTCCTATAACAGTGTAGAAGAAAATGTTTTTCCCCTTTTGAAGCTGACTCTCATCTCCTTGGGAAGTAATCATATAAAAAGCTCCAATGATAAGCATGAGGACAGCAAAGGTTCCAATGACTTGTGTGAGAAGCTTTAGCACCCGATTAAGGATGTTCGTTTCCCCTTCTGCATTCTCAATAATATCAAGACTTGATTCCTTCCCTACGTTGATATTAGAAAGCGCAAAAGAGCTGGTAGTACTTCCTATGAAATTAATACGAGAATTCCCTGCAGAAATATTGGCACAGCCAAGGCTTTTTTCAAATGGGATTATCTTTGCTTTTTCTATGGCTATTTCCCTTTCTTTATTCGTTCTTTGTGTTGAGAGAGAAGGAGGCTGTATGATGTCGCATTCATCAAGTGCTTGTTGATAGGACGAAGGGTATAACTTTAGAACGGGATCTATTGCTTGAATACAATCTGCATAATCCTTTTCCAATTGGTCTAATTCATCAGTGAGTGGCTTTACTGCTGTTTTAATTCCCCCCTGTTCATCATCATGTTCTTTTTGAGCGGCTTTCTGATAATCGAGGCACGTCTCAAGATCAGTCGATAGTACCCCTGTCTCATCACATTTATTTTCCTTTACACAATAATCAGTTCCCAAATCCGCAAAGGAAACTCCGCTGGTGAGGAGCGAGAGGAGAAGGAAAAACAAAAGAAATCTTTTCATTTCCACAATAATAACATTGGGGTAGAAAGTTTACAATCTTCAATAAATTATTTTTAATAGGAAAGGGATCCCTCCGCCTTGGTCGGGATGACTCCCAAGGGAGTCAATTAAACCGCTCCATGAAAATTCTCTCTTTTTCGACGTTCTTTGCTTCCAATAATTCATTCACAGATTTTACCATACTTCCGCTTCCGCAAATGTAGAACTCAGCATTGTTTTTCCATTTCTCTTCTTCCAGAAAGGTCGTAATACGGCAGGGTTTCCAGGGGAGATCTATATCTGTTGATTCCTCACGAGACAGTCCGAGTTTGATTTCCAAATGGTCAGACCAGTCTGACATCTCATCGAGATAGGAAATATCTTTCGCATTTCGACCACCATACAGGAGTGTCATTTTCCGTGGAGATTCCTTTTTTACTTCTTCGAGAATCATAGATCGGAACGGTGCAATACCGGTTCCCGTTGCACAGAAAACTAAGTGTGCATCATCGTTCTCTGATAATTGAAGTTCCCCAAAGGGGCCCTTGAATTCAAAAGTATTACCAATATTCGTTTTCCAAAAAACATCAGAAGCCGTTCCTCCTTCAACATGTTTGATAACGAATTCAATAAATTCTTCATCTGGGTTGGAAGCCATTGAGTAGGCTCTCCATGCAGTATCTGTGAATTTTAATGATAAAAACTGTCCTGGTTGATACTCGAATTTCTCATCACTGGGAACAAGTGTCTCAGCATCCATTATAGAGAATCGAAACTTCTTTGTGTCACGAGCAACTGTTTCGATGGACTCGACTCGCAATGTTCCCTGAAAAATATTCATTTCTTTTTCTTAAGATTGCGAATGATTTTCCCCATTTCTACAGGGGTCGCGTAAGAATGAAATTGCTGTTTTTCATCTTGTTCTACGACAGCATTGGGTCCTTTATCACACCGTCCCAAACACGGACATTCTTCACACTCGACGTGGTCGAGTTTCAACGTTTCGATATCATTCTGCGCTCGCTCCAAAGAATAGGGAGCCATATTCCTTCGGCACGCATTCCCGTGGCATACCTTAATTTTTGTCGTTATATCTGCCATTGTTTAGAGAGAAAATTCGTAGATTTTGTCCGTTGTGAGGACGTTTACCTTCTGTCCAGAATCATCAATCACAAAGTCTCGTGCATCAGGAAGATCGAAGAGTACTTGTTTCTTGTAGGTCGCAAATCGTTCTCCTTTTACGAATACCAAGATTCGAGCATTGTCTGGATCCAGTACGTAGAGGAAGTCGAGATTTGGTGTCGTGAAGATCTTTAGATTTTGTCCTGAGAAAGGAATCGATGGAAGATCTCGGAATGTGTAATCCACCTTTGTTCCTCGGAAAATCTTTTGCAAAGTTCCGTCATCAGACAAGATGTAAATCCCACCATCAATCGTCATACTAATCGCTCGAGAAAGATCAGCTCCTTGATTGTAGGCAATCGCTGGAGAGTATTTCGCTCGTCGTCGTTCGTATTTCCAGATTTGATTCTCTACTGGATCGAGGATGTATGCGTATCGTCCGTAGGTTTTGATATCGAGTCCTCGTTTCCATGTTTCGTCCTCCGTTCCCATCT
The DNA here is from genome assembly GCA_964625805.1 of uncultured Candidatus Peribacteria bacterium. Taxonomy (GTDB): domain Bacteria; phylum Patescibacteriota; class Gracilibacteria; order UBA4473; family UBA4473; genus CAZVBV01. Next base: position 3,842 of record CAZVBV010000050.1, read on the forward strand.
GCGTGATGAGTCCTTCTCGGTATTCAACCACCTTTGGGGCGTCTGTTAAGAAGAGTAATGTATTTTGATCGGTTCGTGTCGTAGAGGCAAGGATCGTTTCTTTTTCTGAAAGCGGAAGTCCTTTTTCTACAATGTTTCGAACGGTCTTGTGAACTTGCTTGAGATCGTGAACGTATAAGTTTCCACTGAGTTCCAACAGTCCAGTCGCTTCTAAATTATCATTCTTCACTCCTAAATCTGCCAACAGTTGTGGTGTGACTTTACGAGCATTTTCAACTTGGAGTTGTTTTTCTTGAATGTCAGCGAGCAAGAATTGTGCGTCTGATCGAAAACTCTTTGATTTTGAACTGAGCACGACTTGTACAGATCCTTGTGCTTTCTGAAGGTATTCAGAAGCAGATTGTCGTTCTCCTTGGAGAAGGAATGTGTCGGCTTGTACAAGTGCTTCACGCGCAATTGAGAGTTGTTCTCGAAGTGCCTTTGTGTCCGTTGATTCATAACCCGCAATAGATTTAATTCCAATTCCAACAATCAAAATCAACAGTACCGTTCCGGCGATCACCATCAGATTTTTCTGTGGTTTGATTTTTTTCTTTGGCAATGGGAGTTTTCCGAGAAGTCCTTTGAATTTATTGAGTAAGTCACCAACTTTAAGTGGTTCTTCTTCGACAACCGGAGTGTCTTCGAATGTTTCTTCTTCGAAATCTTCCGCATCGAATTCTTCTTCGACCACTGCTTCGGCAACCGGTTCAACCGGTGTCGGTTCTTCGTCGTTTGCGAGCACCTTTTTTCCTTTTGATACTACTTTTGAAAGGAATCCTGCACTTTGTGAAGTTTCCTTTTTCCCAATTCCAACGGCTGTCACAAGCGTGTCGTCGTCGGAAGCCGTTTGTAGTTCGTGTCGCAAGAGTCCGATTGCTTCTCCGAAATCACTTCGGCTGAGCGTGTCGACAATTTGATTTGCTGTAATGACACGGAGTAATCGGTTTGAAGAAAGGATGACCACATCATCAATAGCTACTTGTCCGCTCAAAATATTTGAGAAGAGTGAGTCTTCGTTTTCAGGTGTTTCAGTAATTTGAGAAACGCTTGTTCCTCGAACCAAATAGGCTTCACATTCCCCAGATTGAGAAAGGTACAGATTATTGAAATCAAAAAATGAGATAACAATGTCTGGCACTTGCTTCCAGTTCTTTTTTCGTTTTTGTGCTTCGAGGTTCGCGGCCTTGAGGGCATCTTCGAACTTATCGTAGGCGTCCGCAGTCTTCGAACTGGTGAAGCTTTCAACGGCGGCTCCAAAGATTGCCTCGGCAACTGTTTTGGCGTCAACGTCGTCTTCATGAAATTTTCCTAAGAAAAATACCTCTTGGCCTTCGGCGATGTTTTCGCGAAAGGCGAAACCGAGGTTTCCTTCTGATGGATTGGTTTCGAAAGTGTGTGCTGAAAAAGTCATCTCTGTAGGGAAAAATATCTTTCCCTTTTTATAGCACAATTCTGCGAAAACAAAAAAAAATACGAGAGAATAATAGGCAATCGGAGATGATTGATTTTCATTGTTTCCCCCTTGAAAAAGGGAGCGTTTTGTGTTATAATAACATGTAGTAAGTCATGAAATTGACAAAAACAAAGAATGTTTAAAATAAATATAAAAAAACTACTCGGAATAACGGAACTCGAATCCTCACGTTTGAAACTTTGTTGGGGAGCTCGTTTCTTGTTCCAAATAGGGTTTATTGTCTCTTGGATTATTTTGACAGCGCTCTTTGTAGAACAGTTTGGAATTCATAATTTGTTATGGTTCTTCTTATTTGACGCAGGGCTGTACATGGTGGGATCGGGAATCGCAAGTTTCCTCTTTCCGCGATTATCACTCAGAACATTCTTACTGTTTCTTATTGCCTCGACTGCCGTACTGGTCGGAGGATCATTCTTTTTCCAACCGACACAGTTGGCGTTTTTCATCTTCGTGATTCTTGCGAAAGATCTCTTCTTCTCGCAGATTAACATCGCCCTTCATCGACTCACAGAACATCTTTTCTCTCCGTCTGAAGCGCAACGATTTATGCCAAAGATCGAATCAGCGATTACGATTGGATCAGTGGTGGGAGCGGCATTGATGGTCTTCTTTATCGACATGATCTCGGATCAATCCGTGTTGTGGTTGTGGATGGGATCACTCTTGGGGATTGGGCTTTTGATCACATTTATGCCGAAAATTCTGCATACGATTCCAAGCTTTCTCAAACCAAAAATTCAGAAACAGAATCAAAAAAACCCACTGGAAGAAGGTCTTCGAGGGATTGGGAAAATTTTATTCCTCAAACATTTGCTGGTGATGCTTCTTTTGCAGGTGGTTGTATTTACGATTATTGAATTTGAATTTACGAAAGAAATCCAGTCGCATATTGTGCCAGCTGGAGAACATCACGAAGTTCATGTGCCCGCAAAAGCAATGCAGGTATCGCTCTTCACAGAGGTGCTCGAAAAGGCGAAGGACGTGCAACACGCAACACAAGAGAAGGTCGAAACGATCTCGTCACAACTTATTATGCGGAAATCACTGGCGCATGATTTGGGAGTCTTTCATCTCTTCTTTGCGCTCTTCGCATTGTGTATTCAGTTCTTCCTCACCCCACGAGTATTGCAATACTTCGGAGTGATTGGATCAATGTTTAGCTACTTTTTTCTCCTTCTTGCAGGACTCGCCTTTGCGATTTTGGGATACGGAGGCGTGGCGCTGACGAGAGCCATCCAACATGGAACGCACTCACTCGGTGAGTCGGCATATCATATTAGTTTTTACTCCGTGTTCTCTCATCGGAGAGAATCAGTGCGACTCTTTTTGGAAGGAATTATCAGACCATTGGGAATTGGACTTGGAGTATTGCTCCTCTTCTTCGTTCCGAGTGTATTTATCTTTCCGATTGCGGCAGGAGTGACAGCGATTTTGTTACTGATCTGTTTTCCTTCTTGGAAAAGTTTCACTCAACTCTCAAAAGCAAATTTGGAATCA
>CAZVBV010000051.1:0-6696 GCA_964625805.1 uncultured Candidatus Peribacteria bacterium
GATCTGACGGCGTTGATGATTTTCTCTGCGATTATTGGGTTTGCGGGAAGTTTTATTTCTCTGCTTCTTTCCAAACAGATGGCGAAGTGGATGCTCAAAGTGAAAGTTATCAAAGAAGCGCACGATGCACACGAACGAAAACTCATTGATGTGGTCTCAAAAATTGCGGCGCAACTGGGAATTAAAATGCCAGAGGTTGGGATTTATTCTTCGAAGGAAGTAAATGCATTTGCCACAGGACGATCAAGAAACCATTCCCTCGTGGCAGTTTCAGCAGGACTTCTGCAAGAACTCAACGAAGGCGAACTGGAAGGGGTGCTCGCGCATGAGATGGCACACATCGCGAATGGAGACATGGTGACGATGACGCTTCTCCAAGGAGTGATTAATACGTTTGTTATTTTTCTCTCACGAGTTGTCGCTTACGCCGTTATGAATGCCCTTGGAAAGGGTGGACGCGAAATGAGCTATTTCATGTACTTCATTGTATCGATCGTTTTCCAAATTATTTTTGGGATGATTGCTTCAACAATTGTCTTTGCCTTTTCTCGACGACGAGAGTTCCGAGCTGACAAGGGTGGAGCAGAATTTGTCGGGAAAGCGAAAATGATTTCAGCTCTCAAGAAACTCCAAACACTTACCGATCGGGTAGACACAAAGCAGACCGCTCTGGCGACAATGAAGATATCAGACAAGCGCGGACGATTTGGAAAAATCTTCTCCACACATCCTTCGATGGAAGATCGAATTGCGCGATTGGAACAATTACGACAAAATTGACAGCAAACCATTGAACAATAAAATCGGAGATGCACACGGTCCCGTAGTTCAACGGATAGAACATCAGTTTGCGGAACTGGCGATCCAGGTTCGATTCCTGGCGGGACCGCCACAGTGCTTCGCCAAATGATAGTTTGACAAATTTTTGAAAACAATTACTTTTGCTCAAGTTAAATTGAAATTATGGTAGAGACAATAAACCACGAACAGACAGATAAGAAGGAAAAACTCAATTATAAGGAATACGTGAGACTTCCAATCTTTAAGTCAGAAGAGGCGAAATGGGATTACATGGAAGATGTTAGAAATGGAAATAAACTGTATCCTCTTATTCAAGGAGGGATGGGATTGCAGATTTCAAATGTGGAATCAGCAACAGCTGTCTCAAATGAAGGAGGAATCGGAACACTCTCGGGTGCAATTCCTGCGGTTGTTGAAACGTATGAAGAAATCGGAGGAAAGAACTTAGGAATGCCAGAGAATCGAAAAATTTCACACAAAAATAATGCCAAACGATTCCAAGAAGATATTAATAATTTTGCGGACAACACGGGACATCAGATTCGAGCGGTAAACATAATGAAAGCGGTTACGGATTTTGACGACCTTGTTGATATTGCCGGAGGAGGAAAAGTTGTTAATGAGGAGGGAAACGTTGTTGACGTTCCTGAAGGAGAAAGAAAACCAGGGAAAATAGATATGTTGTTTGTTGGCGCAGGACTCTTTGCACGATGTGCTGCGGCGATGAAGAAATATCCACATATGAAATTTATTCCGATTGTTTCTTCAGCGAAAGTCGCAAATTTTTACAATAATCTTACAAAGGATTTGCAAGAAGGTCTCTTTTCGATTTACATTGAACATCCTTTTGCAGGAGGGCACGACGGATATGACAAACGAGATGATCATACTGACCACGCAGCGATGGAGGAAAAATATGATTCTCAGAAACTGTATGATGATGTTTCAGCAGTTGTTCCGGATGTCCCGCTTGTCATAGGAGGAAATGGTATTGCTGAGAACAAAGATGTTGAAGCAGCCTACAATGCAGGGTTTAGTGGAGTTGCAAGTGGAACGATGTTCTCCCTCGCAAAAGAATCAGGATTTCCAGAAGAAGTTAAAAAAGAAGTTGTTCTCAACAAAGAAATGCCAACAATCGTAACCAAAAGTAGTCCGGCAGCAATGCTCTCAACAAGTGTTGATAATGGATTCCTTGCCCGTCTTGAAAAAATGAAAGAAACAATTGTTAAGAATGCAGAAGGGGTTGATACAACAGAATATGCAGAATATTTCAAAAAATGTATTCGAGAGTGTATCGATTGTATTGGTGCAAATTGTCAATTTCGACAAGGGAAAACCCCTTATTGTATTGCCGATGCATTGAAAAATACAATCCTTGCGAAATTGGATTCACTCGTCTTCACAGGAAAAGTTCGAGATCGTGCGATTGAGCTTTCTATTTTTAAAGATGGAAATATTCCAACAACAAAAGAAATTTATGCATGGCTTGCTGGTGACGAAGAGGTCCCATCTATGGCGTAAATAAAATTTAGTCATTCTGATATCGTAGATCACGAAGTAACTTGATTCAGAATCTATTATGGAGATTGATAATGGATCCCAAAATAAATTTGGGATGACGAGTTATTTTTTACGTCTAATTTTGGCGAATTTCCGCTTTCCGACTTTCAATATTTTATCTTTCTTTCCGAAGGATACGCAATGGTTTGGATCCATCATTTTTACATTATCAACAGTTACCCCGCCCTGTTGAATAAGTCGACGGGCTTCAGAAGTTGAGGAAGCAAAGCTTGTTGTATCTACCACAATTGTACAAATATTCATTTCGGACTCCTTTACTTCAAACTCAGGCATATCGTCAGGAGTTTCTTTTTTCACAAACTTCGTGATGAAATCCTGATGTCCCGCTTCGGCGCTATCTGCGTCGTGGAGCCATGTAACGATGTGCTTGGCGAGCGCGACCTTGGCGTCTCGTGGAGTATCTTTTATTTTTTTCTTCACATCTTTCACGTCTTCTTCTGTGAAAATTTCGTAATATGATTCCATCATGTCATCGGAAATTGCCATAAGTTTCCCAAACATCTCCTTCGGTTCTTCACTAATTGAAACGAAGTTGTTGTAAGACTTACTCATCTTTCGTCCGTCGGTTCCATTGATAATTGGTGTCGCGAGAACAAACTTCTCACGGTCGTTGTAGGTTCTCTGCAAGGTCCTTCCCATGAGCATGTTAAACGTCTGGTCAGTTCCTCCAATTTCCAAATCCACATCCATCACCACAGAATCGTATCCCTGAAGCAGCGGGTACATGATCTCATGCCCGAAGATCGGCTTTCCATCTTTGAGTCGTTGTTGAAACATGTCTCGTTCCATCAATTGTTGGACAGTCACTTTTCCCATGAGCTTCACGATGTCGGCGTAACGGAGTTTGTCGAGCCAATCGCCGTTGTATTTCACTTCGATTTTTTTGAAATCCAAAATCTTGCTCGCTTGTTTTTTCCAGTCTTCGAAGTTCGCTTTGATTTCTTTGTCGGTCAAAACTGGACGCGTTGAATCTCGTCCTGTCGGGTCTCCGATACGCACGGTTCCATTGCCTACGAGTAAGATAACGTGATGTCCGAGATCGGCGAATTGTTGCAGTTTTTTCAAGACCACACCGTGTCCCAATGTGAGCAATGATCCGGTTGGATCAATCCCGAGATACAATTTTATTTTCTTGTTCTCCATGAGTTCCGCTAATTTCTCCCGCTTTGGAAGAACTTCAGCGACCCCTCGACTTAATACATCTTGAATTTCTTTTTTGCTCATTTTAACTAAGATAGGACGGTGAAAATACTGCCACACAAGTTCTCGAAAATCAATTTTAATGCGCTCAAAGCCGAGCTTTGGTTTTGGGTTGGGTTCGGGGTTTTCTTGTTTGCGGTTGGAAAAGTGATGGACGAACAGGTTTTTGCCTTTATTGAAACCTACCTCCGATGTCCCCTGATTGATCACTATATTCTCTTTCTTACAGAAGAATTACTGTGGTGGATTCTTATCCTTTTTGCCCTTGTAACAGGGTATCGGGTCTGGACGAACCCTGACAATCAGACGAAATTGTTGCCCGCCCTCTTTGCCCTTGTGGCGACAGGGATTTTGGCATTTGTATTCAAATCATTGTTCGCTATTCCGAGACCGTTTATTGAAATGAACCTGATTCCTCTGACATATGCTCCATCGATGAGTTTTCCGTCATTTCATACGGCGGTGGCCTTTGCGCTCTTGATTCCGTTTATGAGAATCTCGCGGGTTATTGGAACGACGTGGTTGTTGTTCGCACTCTTTATCGGATTGGCTCGTGTGTATGAAAACCTTCATTATCCGTCTGATATTGCAGGAGGTATCTTTCTCGGAGGAATTATCGGATCGTTTTTCTCACATCCTGATATCAAAAAAATACTCGAAGTGTTGTGGGAAGAACTGGAATTTCGTCGTCAGAGTTTCCATTTTGCAGCCGGATTTATGGCGGTGTTTGCGCACTGGGCAGGGTTCTTGCGATTGCGACATATTGCGGTTCTGCTTGTGGTGGGGCTGATGATTTCTCTTCTCACACAAAAAGGGAAACTCTCTTTCGTGCAAAAACTGCTCAAGTTCTTTGATCGACCGAGAGACAAAAATTTTCCCGGTCGTGGTGCGTTCTATCTGCTTTTGGGAATCTTTATTACCTTTCTCATCTTTCCGATAAAGATCGCCTATGCCGCGATTCTTATTCTCTCTGTAGGGGATTCATTGAATAGACTTTTTGCGAGCAAAGTTCCGGGGCATTTGAAATTCCCATGGAATCGTCGAAAAAACTGTCTCGGAGTGAGTATTGGGATTATCGCAGGGACACTCGTCGCACAGTTTTTTGTTCCTATCGTGCCCGCTTTTTTAGCATCAGTTTTTGCCATTGTAGGAGAAACCGTTCCGGTGCGATTTGGAAAATTCTATATTGATGACAATATATTTGTACCCCTTATTGCAGGTGGGGTGTTGTGGGTGCTCGTTTAAATGCAGTCACCTCTGTCATTCCGATTCCCCGATTTCTCGAGGACAGGCTCCGCGGAGGAATCCCTTCCCCTTGCAGGAGCAGGGCTGTGTCCTGCTTCCCATGTTTTATAAATAAGCGTGTCAACAAGTATGGCACACTGAGAGAAACTTGCTCTGGAACAAGTTTTTGGTGTCACAAAAATATCATATATAAACGTCTTGGTTCAGGACACAGCCCTGAACCTGCTTGAAGTAGGAATTTCAAGACTTTATCCGATCCTGGGCAAGCCAGGATGACAACAATAAGAGCACTTTTTAACTTTTGACCTACTTTCGTGCAAAGTACTCTTTCAAGAACATTCCCGTGTAACTTTTTTTGTTTTCTGCGACTTCCTCAGGAGTTCCCATTGCGACAAGTGCCCCTCCGAGGTTTCCCCCTTCAGGCCCTAGGTCGAGCAAGTAATCACAGGACTTAATCACGTCGAAGTTGTGTTCAATAACGATTACAGAGTTCCCTTTATCCACGAGTTTCTGGAGTACGGTTAACAGCTTCTTTACGTCAGAGAAGTGCAATCCTGTCGTTGGCTCATCGAGCACGTAGATTGTCTTTCCCGTCGCCTTTTTCATGAGCTCCGTTGCCAATTTCACTCGTTGTGCTTCACCTCCAGAGAGCGTTGTCGCGCTTTGTCCGAGATGGATATAGCCCAGTCCCACTTCTACAATCGCTTTGAGTTTTTGTTCGATGTGCGGGAAGTTGGCAAAGAATTTCTCAGCTTCTTCCACAGTCATTTCCAGTACGTCTGAAATTGATTTTCCACGATAGGTAATCTCCAATGTCTCTTCATTATACCGGTGTCCAGCACAGACCTCACACGGCACGTACACGTCCGGCAAGAAGTGCATCTCGATCTTCTTTATTCCGTCTCCAGAACACACTTCACAGCGTCCTCCTTTCACATTAAAACTAAATCGTCCTGCGTTGTATCCTCGAACTCGTGCTTCTGGCACTTGTGAGAATACTTCTCGGATGTCGGTGAAGACGCCCGTGTAGGTGGCAGGATTCGATCGAGGTGTTCGTCCGATGGGGCTCTGATCAATAGAAATGAGTTTATCCAACTGATCCATTCCCGTTACTTTGTCGTGCGCTCCGGATGGTTTTTTGGCACGATTCAGTTCTCTCGCCAAGGTCGGCACCAAGATTCGGTTAATTAAGGAACTCTTTCCACTTCCAGACACGCCCGTTACTCCCACCAATACTCCCAACGGAATATCAGCGTCTATATTTTGCAAATTGTTCTCTCGAGCATTGGTAATGGAGAGCTTTCCGATCGGTCGACGACGTACTTTTGGAATACGAATTTTTTGTCGTCCAAAGAGAAAGTCAGCTGTTTCTGACTTCACGTCTTTCATGTCTTTGAGCGTTCCCGCGTAGACCAGTTTTCCTCCGTGTATTCCGGATTTCGGTCCGATTTCTATAATATAATCAGCGGATTTCATAGTGTCTTCATCGTGCTCCACGACAATCACGGTATTTCCCAGATCCCTGAGATGCTTCAGTGTCTCAATCAAACGATCATTATCTCGTTGGTGCAGTCCAATTGATGGTTCATCCAGAACGTACAGCACACCTTGCAACTGCGATCCGATCTGCGTTGCGAGTCGAATTCGTTGCGCTTCCCCTCCGGACAATGTGTTTGCTGCCCGTGAAAGATTGAGATAGCCCAGTCCTACATTTTCCAAGAATCCGAGTCGATCCATCAATTCCTTTTGAATAGGTCGGATAATATTTCCGTTTCTTTTGTTATTTTAAGTCCTTCTGCCCATTTCTTCACCTCTGGCACGGGCATCTGTGTAATGTTCGCGATTGTTGTTTCTCCAATAAATACATTT
>CAZVBV010000052.1:0-6622 GCA_964625805.1 uncultured Candidatus Peribacteria bacterium
CCCGCTTGCCGGGAATCGGATGAAAATTTGAAATAGAGTTCTAAGCGTCAGCGCGATATTCAACAAAATAGCTTCGCTTCGCTCTTTATATAAGAGGATAACCAACGCGATTCTGGGCAAGCCAGAATGACCATTTTTTTTCTAAATAGAAAATCGAAAATTGCTTTTACTTCTTAATAAACCGTCGTTTCTTTTTCGCAGGAGCAGAGGCAATCAGTTCTTCACATTCTTTGAGGGACAGCTTCTCTGGTTTTTTATCTTTTGGAATCTTCGCGTTTTTCTTTCCATCTGTGATATACGGACCATATTGTCCTTTGAGAACCTGAATATCTGAACCTTCAAATGTTTGGATGAATTTCTCTTTATCTGCTTTTTTCTTTTCTTCGATGAGTTCCAACGCTTTTTCAAGCGTAATCGTAAATGGATCATCTGGTTTAATGGAGACAAATTTTGTTCCGAATTTAATGTACGGTCCAAATCGTCCGAAGTTCGCTCCGATGTCTTCTCCATCTTTTGTTTGTCCGATAATTCGTGGCAATTTGAAGAGCTCCAATGCTTCTTCAAGTGTCACATCGTCCATCTTTTTTCCTGCTGGCAGAGACGCAAATCGCGGTTTCTCTTCATCGTCCTTTGTTCCGATTTGGAACATTGGTCCATATCGTCCAACTCGCACCAAGACTGGTTTCCCACTCTCTGGATCAATTCCAAGTTCTCGCGTTTGTTGTGCTTCTTCTCTAGAAATATCCGCCGCCGCATCTACTGTCGCTCGGAAAGGAGTGTAGAACTCTGCAATCATTTTGTTCCATTTCTGTTTTCCGTGCGCAATCGAATCGAATTCTTCCTCTACTTGAACTGTAAAGTTGTAATCCACGATTTTTGGGAAGTGTTTCACCAAGAAATCAGTCACCACATTTCCAATATCCGTTGGAAGAAGTTTTGATTTATCTGCTCCCGTGACTTCCGTTTTAATTTCGTCTGTAATCGCATCATTTTTGAGGAGAAAAATTTGAAGGTTCCGTTCTCTTCCTTCCAAATCTCCTTTTTCAACATACCCTCGATCTTGGATTGTAGAGATTGTTGGCGCGTACGTTGACGGTCGACCAATCCCCATTTCCTCCATTTTCTTCACCAAGCTCGCCTCTGTGTATCTCGCTGGTGGACGAGAGAAAGTCTCCATCCCTTGCATGACATCAAGTTCCAAATCCTGCCCGACTTTAATCGGAGGCAGCATCTTTTTTGACAATGGATCGTCTCCATTTTCTTCATCCGTACCCTCGAAGTACACTTTCAAGAATCCTTCGAATTTCACGACTTCTCCTTTTGCAACCAGTTGTGTTTTGTTCGTTGAAATATCAATTTTCGCCGTTGTTTTTTCCAATTTCGCTTCCGCCATTTGCGAAGCAATCGTTCGTTTCCAGATCAAGCTGTACAATTTTTCTTGTCCTCCATCTCCAGAAACAGAATCCTGAGAAAGGTCTGTTGGACGAATCGCCTCATGCGCTTCTTGAGCACCTGATGATTTCGTTTTGTATTTCCGAATCTGAACAAATTCCTTTCCGTATCGACTTTCTATTTCATTTCCCGCTTGCCCGAGCGCAAGATCAGACAAATTCACCGAATCAGTACGCATGTAGGTGATTTTTCCTGCTTCGTAGAGTTTCTGTGCAACCGTCATCGTTTGTTTCACAGAGAATCCCAGTTTCCGACTGGCTTCCTGTTGCAATGTTGAAGTCGTAAATGGTGCGGATGGAGAACGTTTTCCCGGAGATTTTTCGAGGTCTGCAACCTTGAAGTCCGCTCCTTTGCATGATTCCAAGAACGCTTTCGCTTCGTCTGCCGTTTCAAATTTCTTTGGAAGTTCTGCTTTGAGAACCTTTCCTCCTCCAAGATCAAATTCTGCCGTAAGTTTAAATGATGAGCTTGTAGAAAACGCATCAATTTCTCGTTCTCGTTCAACAATAATTCGTACCGCCACTGACTGCACACGTCCAGCTGAGAGTCCTGTTCGGACCTTTTTCCAGAGCACTGGAGAGAGTTCGTATCCCACTAATCGGTCGAGCACTCGTCGTGCTTGTTGTGCATCAACAAGGTTTGTATCCAATTCCCGTGGATTTTCCACGGCGTGGAGAATCGCAGGTTTTGTAATTTCGTGAAATACGATTCGTTTTGTTTTCTTCGGATCTAGTTTTAAAGCTTCTTTCAAGTGCCACGCAATCGCTTCCCCTTCTCGATCTTCATCGGCAGCGAGCCAGACGATTGCATCTTTTGAAAGTTTCTTGAGCTCTGTGACTGTCTTTTTCTTATCAGTGGAAACCTCGTACGTTGGTTCAAACGTTCCCCCTTCGATATCAATCGACATCCCCTTCTTCGGTAAATCTCGGATATGCCCGAAACTTGATTTCACCGTAAAGTCTTTTCCAAGGAACTTCTCAATAGTTTTTGCTTTTGCCGGACTCTCCACGATCACTAGATTTTTTGTCATTTTAATAATGTGTATTTAAATTTTCGTCAGAACGGTAGCAGGAAAAAAATATTTTGTCCAAAAACCACTTCCAGCTTGACAAATCCTCGTTACCACGTTAAACATCATGCATTGTGACCATTTTCTGTCTCACGATAAATAAGAATTTATCTATGCGTGCGCAGGATTGTCGCATAATAGGATTTGTTCTTTTAAATTTTGAAATTAAATAATCATAAATAATTAAACGAAAAATTTTTAGCTATGAAAAAATCGAAAAAAAGTTACAAAAACCCAATTGGATCCTTGGTGATCGCAGGAATACTCGTCCTCATTGGCTGTATTCTTAAACAGCAGTGGGATTTGAAGTATGTAATTTTAGCATCCATAATAATTGGACTGCTATACATTGGATATTGGCATTGCTTGAACCAACCACCATTATTCAAAAAATGGAACTGGATTCTGAAAGGAGGTTCACCATGAAAAATTTATTCTATCGCTTCTTATTCGCAAGCACTATGATTTTTGTCAGCCTTTGCCTGTGTATTAAAAATGCATTTAAGAAACCATTTAAAATTAAACCATCTTTAAATACGTAGTCTTATGAAAAAAAAATCTCAGATGTACCGAGTATGGTTCGGTGTACTATTAATTGTTATTGGTCTCATGTTTTTATATTTGTCAGACCAAAAGATCTCTACCTGGCTTGGATATGGGGTATGTGCCTTGGGCATATTTCTTGTTTCTCTTGCAACCAATTTTGTTCAACAACTCGTAAGCAAAACTGCTCTTGTTATTGTACTTACTGTTCTAGGAATATTTCTTATTTATGCTCCAGATTCTCGTTTTTTTAACTGGCCAGAAGAGGTTATGTGGCACGGGATATCAACGTACATAGCGTTGGTTCTGATCTACTTAAGAATTGTTTTTAAAAAAGGCATTAGTCGATTCTTTGGACGAATTGATGACAAACTTTCAGATTCACGCCTTGCGCGTTGGTCTGAACAATTCACCGACAATGTCGGTACAAAGCTTCAAAAAAGTTTTTTGGGACGAATGGTGCAAAGGTGCAATAAATGGGGTAAAAAATTAGAAAATGAAACATTCGAATTTTTCATACTTCTTTTTATGATCCTCTTTGGACTTTTTTTAATTTTGGGAGATCTTGTTTTTAAGATTCCTAAATTAGAAGATGCCTGGATAATGGGAACCATCTTCACAATTGTTGGAACCCATGCCATTATTTCTTGGACTCGAACGCAAATTCAAAAAATAAAAGATATCCTTCAATTTTCACGATTACGAGGTTTCTTTTCTTTTTGATAAAAACAAATCCTATTTAAGCACCTGCTGATCAATTTCTATTGATTAGTAGGTGCTTTTTTACTATGTTTCATCTCGATGAAAATCCTCGCCTTTGAAACCTCCTGTGACGACACCGCGATTGCCGTGGTGGAGGATGGAGTGAAGGTTCTGGCGAATGTCCGTCAAACGCAAACTGAGCACCATGAGTACGGAGGTGTCGTTCCTGAAATCGCTGCCCGACTCCATGCGGAGAACTGGAGAGCCGTGCTCGAACAATGTTTAAGTGATGCGAAACTAACCATTGAAGATATTGATGCCATTGCGGTGACACAAGGACCAGGATTGCAGACTTCGTTGCTCACGGGAACAACCGCAAGCAGCTTCTTGTCATTGCTGAAAAATAAACCATTGATTCCTGTCCATCATATTCTCGGACACATGGCGTCAGTCGCACTCGATCGGAATATTGAAGACTTTGAATTCCCCTCTCTCACATTTACTGCATCTGGAGGACACTCTGATTTTTATATTTGTGAGAACTTTACGGACAGTCGGAAAGTTGGACAAACCATTGATGATGCAGCTGGAGAGGCCTTTGATAAATGCGCAAAGATGCTTGGACTCGGGTATCCTGGTGGACCAATTGTTTCTGAGTTAGCGGAAAAAGGAGACTCAACCGCGTTTGCCTTCCCTGTCATCATGCTCGAACCGGATTCCTTAAATTTCTCCTTCTCTGGGCTCAAAGCGGCGATTTATAGAACCGTTGAGGCCTGCGAAGATACAACTGATGAAACGTTTATCGCGAATGTTTGTGCGAGTTTTCAAGAAACCGTTGTGAAAACGTGCGTGAAGAAGTTAGAGCGCGCCTTTGAAAAACATCCTGAGGTGAGATCGTTCCACTTCGTGGGAGGCGTTTCGGCAAACAAACAACTCCGCGAGGCATTAAAAAACACCTGCGAGTCATGGGATAAGAAGTTCTTCACCACAAATCAATTTATCTATTCTACGGATAACGCCGCAATGATCGCAAGTGTGGCGTATTTCTTGTATGAGAAAAACCCAGAGATTGCAAAAATACAGTTTGTAGATGCGAATCCTCGACTGGTGATTTGACCACCCCTTGTCATTCTGGCTCTAGCCGTCGCCGTAGCACGATACCCAGAATCGGGTGAAAGCCATGTCCTCGACTTTGATCGGGGATTGGAATCTATTCAAATAAAACACTTCACTCCTGTCATTCCGACCAAGTGCAATTTACTGTTTACGGAGGAATCCCTTAATCTATCAATTCATTACTTAAATCATTCCATCGAGGATTTATTGAACGAATGAGAAATTCTTTCTTACTTCTTCGCCATCGTTTGATTTGTTTTTCTCTTTCCAAAGCTCCATATACTTCTGGTCCTTCTTCGTAATAAACAAGCTTCTTACATCCATATTTTTGTGAAAAGCCCTTTATTTTTCCCAATTTATGTTCCAAGATTCTTCGTGACACCTGTATAAATTGTTAGGTTCGAATTTCCCATGATATAAACACCAATCATTTTTCCGTCCATCAATCATATCTTGAACCTCAAGCGATTCCAGACAAGCTGGAATGACTGTAACGCTTTATATTTTTTTAAGATTTTTTAACTATATCAACTTCATTAGCAACTGAATCGCAAAAATACAGTTTGTGGATGCCAATCCTCGATTGGTAATTTAAAACTCCTCCTGTCATTCCGAGCCCCCGATTCCTCGAGGACCGGCTCCGCGGAGGAATTCCTTCCTTGGCACAAGATAAAATAAAGCGATTTCTCCACTTCGGTCGAAATGACAATAAAAAAATGGAAAATTGACAATTGGCAATCGAAAATTCTGTTACATCAACTTCAACAGCAACTCGACCGATATATTTCTCACAACGGCAAGAAGGATAATGAGAAGAATCGGTGAAAAATCGAACATCCCAATCCGCGCCCAGCGAAAAGGACGAAGGAGTGGAACAACAATCTGATCAAGCATCATTCCAAGTTTGCTTCTCTTTTCTGAAAACCATGACAACACGACACTTATAAATACTGCCCAAAACAAAAGTTGGGACAATATGGAAACAAAAGAAATCAGAAATTTTATAATCATCGTATGCCGTTTGTCGGCGCATAGATTTTAATCGCGTCAAGCATCTGCTCAAAGTATTCTCCAATCAGTGGGAAGTCTACAAGCTTTGTCAAAAACCATACTAAGAGAGCCACAACCACGGTCATTCCTATCAAAATTCCAAGACCTCGAAACACTCCTGCCCAGAAATTAACCCACATAATCCGCCATGGCGAACGAAGGTATCGCACGAAATCAGAAAAACCAGCTCCATCAAGAATTCTTTTAAGATTGTGAAGTTCTTTTTGAGCCGCTTCTATGTCTTTTGTGTTTTTTGGCGCCTTTTTGAAAGCTTTTATAATTTTATTCACGATGTGATTTTAATTTTTTCACTAAAAAAGTAAACTCCTTCCGTGAAAACAAAAGAAAAGAAGTTCTCGTTTCGATCTGCAAGGATTCCAACCGACCCCGGTTGTTATTTATTTTGGGATAAAAATGATCAACTCCTGTATGTTGGGAAGGCGAAACATTTACGAAAACGTGTATCGAGCTACTTTGGAAAAAAGACAACTTCTCCTCGCATAGAGCTGATGACGTCAAAGATTATGAAGATTGAGACTCGTACGGTAGGTTCTGATATGGAGGCTCTAATTTTGGAGAACAATCTCATTAAAGAATTTCAACCGCGGTTTAATGTTCGGCTCAAAGACGATAAAAATTTCGTATATTTGCGAATCACAAATGAAGATTTTCCGAAAATGGAGATCACTC
>CAZVBV010000053.1:0-6349 GCA_964625805.1 uncultured Candidatus Peribacteria bacterium
TAACATCGTGTTTTCCGATTGGACGAGCCATTCGGAGAAGAGGGGCTTCGGGGAACATCGTTCGTATTTGTGATGCGAAAGAGACGCGATCGGCAAAGGCTTCCCAGAAATAAATGCTCAAGAAAGAAAGTACCAATCCCAAAACGATGACCGAACTCAGTTTCCAAACGAAAGGGAATGTCCACAGGTATCGGAACACTTGTGGTTCAGTAAACCCAAAAGGAGCACTGCTGTTCGCATTGAAGTCAGCAAAGTTTGATCGAAACGTTGTAATCAAAGCGTCGGTAAGTACTTCTGCATGCTGCATTTCGCCCTCTTGGAGTTTGAGCGTCCAGAATACATTCACTCGATTTTGTTTTCGGGCCGTCAGTTTCTTTTTAAATTTAGAAACAGTAACACCGGCTTCTTGTAAAATATTTTCACGGAAGGCCGGGTTCTTTGCCCATCCAGAAACTCCTTCGGCAATCTTGCTGGCACTCTCTGGCGGATCAAAAGAAGAGACCATATTTTCTGTAATAACGGGTTTAATGGAGAAGTAGACCGTCGTTTTTTGCACTTGTGGAATCAATCCCAGTGCAAACCAAATAATTCCTGCCCAGAAAAGAGTAACAATGAGGAAGGCAATTTTCCTTCGACGGAGCGGAGATAAAAATTCTAGAAAATTCATAATGAGAAATTAGAGAGTAGGGAGGGGGAGGTTAGACCCTTGTGCTCCACGCCCCTCGTATTCAACTTTTTTTAAGTATTCTTCCGTTACTTCTGGTGTGACGTATCCACCATCAAAGACTCCTGTGTGGAATCCATCAACGTCAGGGTTCCCAATACGAGCTGATTCAACGAGGTCTTCGATTTTTTGATAAAAGAGAGCATCGGCACCAATCGCTTTTCTAATTTCGTCGATGGTGAGCCCGTTTGCTATAAGTTCTGCTCTTGTTGGGATATCCACTCCGTACACATCAGGATTGATGACCGGTGGTGCTCCACTCGCAACATAAATATTCTTTGCTCCGGCTTTTCGACAGAGCTCAATAATTTTTTTAATAGTATTTCCTCGCACGATAGAATCATCTACCAGAAGAATATTTCGGTTTCTGAATTCCAGTTCAATGGTATTGAGTTTCCGTCGAATAGATTTTTGTCGTACTTTTTGATTTGGCATAATAAACGTCCGTCCGATGTAGTGGTTTTTCACTAATCCTTCTCGATACTTGATTCCTAAATCCTGTGAAACCTTCATAGCCAGAGGACGTCCAGAGTCGGGGACTGGCATCACAGCATCAATTTCAAGATTGGCTTCTTTAATTTGTTTTGCCAAGAATCCTCCCATTCGAAGTCGTGTTTTATAAACAGAGATCTTATTGATCATGCTATCTGGACGAGCCAGGTATACGTATTCGAAAATACACGGCATGAGTTTTCCTTTTCGACATTGATGAGTGACAAGTTTTCCCTCATCGGTAATAAGAATTCCTTCTCCTGGAGCCACATCGCGAACGATTTCAAAATCCAAGGCTTTGAGCGCCACATCTTCAGACGCCATACCCCATTCAGTTCCGGCCGTTGTTTCTTTCTTCCCCAAAACCAATGGACGAATCCCATGAGGGTCTCGGAAGGCAAAGAGTCCAACTTTATCAATGAGTGTAATAATAGAATAAGCTCCAGTAATACGATCCATTGTTTTTCCTGTCGCTTCAAAGACGACTTTATCCAATTTCATTTTTGGATGTTCCTTCATGACTTTGTAAATCTGATCGGCAAAAACATTCAATAAAACCTCAGTATCCGAATCGGTTTTTAGATGCCGGTGATACTCGTGAAGGATTTTTTCTCGTACTTGTTCAACATTTGTGAGGTTTCCGTTGTGAATCAAATAAATCCCGAGTGGGGCATTTACAAAGAAGGGTTGGTTTTCGTCTTGATTGTCACAACTTCCGCAGGTGGTGTATCGACAATGTCCAATACATCGTGTTCCCTTGAGTGCTGCTATATCCTTTTCTTCAAAAACATCACGCACCAATCCTGATCCGCGACGTTCATAAAATTTCTTCCCATCATAGGAAACCAAACCGGCGGCATCTTGTCCGCGGTGCTGTAACATCAGCAGGCCATCATACGCTTCATATACTGCATTATTCTTTGCCTTGCTGATACCAATGATTCCACACATTCGTTGAAGATGAAAAAGCGAGCGCATGGTAGGCGAAAAACCCCGATTCGACAAGTTAAAATGAGTGGATTTTTAGCGAAAAAATTACAACACGATATTGAAAATATATCCGAGGAGAATAATACCGACGGTCACAATTCCAAAGAAGGTAAGAAGAAGGGGGAGTTTGAGAATCTTTTTCAAAATCATGGCCTCAGGAAAGGAAAGTCCAACAACGGCCATCATAAAGGCGAGGGCTGTTCCAATGGGAACTCCTTTTCCAACCAATGATTCAATAATCGGAATAACGCCCGACGCATTTGCATAGAGGGGAACCGCCAATATAACAGCAAGGGGAACCGTGAAGATACTTCGTATCGCGAGTTTATCCTCGAAGAATCCTTCCGGAACATATCCATGAAGGAACGCTCCAATCCCAACTCCGATGAGAACATACAGCGCAATTTTTTTAAATATCCCCAGCGCTTCTTTTGAAACCTTCGGGAAGATGTCTTTCCAGAATATTAAATGTTTATTGTCAGTGTGAGAGGCTTGTTCGAGTTCGGGAGATGTATTTTGAAGGAAGTCAGCAATATATTTCTCCATATTCAGCTTCTCCAATACAAATCCTCCAACCATTCCTACCAAGAGTCCTCCAATCAGATACACCATAGTTACCTTGAAACCAAAGAGTGCCCAAAAGAGAGTGAGGGCAATTTCATTAATCAGCGGTGAAGTTATCAAAAAGGTGAACGTTACTCCCAAAGGAATCCGTGCACGGATAAATCCGATGAAGAGGGGAATCGAAGAACACGTACAAAATGGTGTTAGTGCTCCAAATATGGATGCGAGAAAATAATCCAGACCGTAGAATCGGTGTGAAGAAAGAAATGATCGGAGTTTTTCAATCGGTAGATAGTACCGAAGCAAACTCATAAAATGTGTAATGACAAGGAGTAACAAAAGAATTTTGATACTGTCATAGACAAAAAATTGTACACCACTTCCGAGAGGGGATTCTAAATTAATATTGAGGAGGTTTGATACAAACCAGTCGGCGAATTGTGAGATCATATAAAAGTTTTTGTAAGGTCCCCCTTCACTTCGTTTCGGAGGACAGCACTTCGCTTAGCGAATCGCCTGGCTTGTCAGCCGAAGCTCTTCGAGCGAAAGCTGGAGCCACCAACCGGACTTGAACCGGAGACCTGCACGTTACGAATGTGCTGCTCTACCAACTGAGCTATGGTGGCGTAGTAGGGATATTGTAATAAAGAATGAGGAAAATTCTAGAGGAAAAGAGAAAGAGAGAGAGAGATTACTCAGCACTTCGTGCTTCGTGAGCTTTGCTATCGAGAGAGGGATACTCTCCTGACGCCCCGCAATGCGGGGCTACTCGAGCGCTCAAATATTCACTCCGTTCATTTTTCGCGTCGAACCCTATTTCGGGTTCAAATCCTTTCAAACTATTTCAAAAAATCAGACTAAAGTCTGATGTTTTTAAAATGGCGGAGAGAGAGGGATTCGAACCCTCGGTACGATTGCTCGTACAACACCTTAGCAGGGTGCCCCATTCGACCGCTCTGGCATCTCTCCGTTTATGTTGTTGACTCGTCTTCCTGTGGCAAGAATAGCTTGTGTGCGAACCACAGAATTCCGAAATAGCTCAAAGATCCAATTGCGAGCGCGAGTGTAAGTTTTTCACCAATGGGGGTCAAATAAATTTCTACCCAGAGTACAGCGTTCGCGAAGAAAATAACTTGTAGGTTCTTCGTTGGGAGACGAAGCTTGTAGTGTTTCACAATCTCATACATGAGAAGAATGAAGACTACGATTTCACATAAGATTGTGGAAGCCGCTGCTGCAATGATCCCGTACTGAGGAAGAAAAATGATGTTTAGGACCGCATTGATAGCGAGTGCCGTTCCATTTACAAGAAGGAGATGCTTCTGCCGGTTCTTTGCTACGAGGGAGAACGTGAACAATTGGTTCAAATACGCGAAGAACACGGTGAATACGAGAATAGTGAGAATCCCATCCGATCCCACGAAGCCATCACGAGAGAGGAATTCCTGAGAACTAATAATGTCAATAATCTGTGGCGCAAAAGCGACCGTTCCAATAATAATCGGAACTGAGAAGATAAGGAGAATCTGCATTCCCCATGACAATGTCTTTTCAGCTTTTTCATGACGATCTTCTTCCGCGGAGAGTTTTGGGAAAATCGCTTGCCCGAAGAATACTCCCAGAATGAGTAAACTTTCCAAAATCCTTGTCGACACACCATAAATACCTACCGCAGACGCCCCGAGGATCATCGAGATAAGGATGACATCGATCCGGAGGTACAATGTCTGCAATATTAATGCGAGACCGTACGGAAGAGAAACAGTGAATATTTTTTTCCACCACGCGAAATCAAATCCAAGTCGAATCGGAACTTCGCGAGAAGCGAAGAAGATCACGAAAGAAGAGAAAACAATGTTTGAAAGTACCCCCGCCCACAACAACGTAAAGAATACATTGTTAAATAAGCCCGAATTTTGTGAAATCCAAAAGATGAGTCCCGCCAAAACCATCTTTCCAAAGACGAGTGATCCAGAAAAATACTGGATCTTCATACGAGCCTGAAGCACGGACGAAAGGGTTCCGGCGACAATCGTAAGTGCCATTGAAAGACCAGTGATCCAAACACCAATCTTCACGATATCCGGGTATTTGGGAACAAATTGCACGGCTACTCCTGCTAGTATTGTCACTCCTATAATAAGGAGCAAACGCATAGAGAAGATGTTTGAGAGTATGAATTGTGTATCTTTTGGTTTGCGAGACATCTCTCGCACGGCAATCGCAAAGAGTCCTGCATCGGCAATAATTCCAAAAAAGGCGAGGAATTCATACGCTGTCACGTAGTTCCCATAAAACTCAGAACCAAATCCTGTAATGATTTTTACAATCACAAAACTTGCTCCAATCGTAAGAATCTTTCCGACAAGTTGAGCGAATGCGTTTGATAAGACTTTTTTTGGGGTCGCCATTCGAAAACGATTATCGCTTAAAAAGTTTGACCAGCAAGTTTTTTTCAATAAAATCCTCGCGTTCTTATGGCGCCATCGTCTAGTGGTTAGGACGCCAGGTTTTCATCCTGGTAACAGGGGTTCGATTCCCCTTGGCGCTACCAGTAAAAAGATGGGTGTACCCAACGGGTATAGCCGTTTTTTTACATTGTGGAACACAATTGGGGGAACGAACCCGGGTTCGCCCTTCTGACTTTTTGCGAAGCGAAAAGCAGATTCCCCTTGGCATCATTCTTTTCTCCAAAAAAATTGCCTCCTCTCTCTAAATTCATACAATACAAACCGAAATAACTATTTAGCACCATGAAGAAGTTCCTCATCCCACTCGCACTCTTTTCGCTTTTTTTTCTCACTGGATGTGGAAATCCTGTTTCTCAAATATTTAAAGAGGAACCACTGGCCTTTGCAGAAAATGTAACGATTTCTGAAGAATTAATTATTCTCGAGTTTACTCCGAATAGAGAAAAAGCTTCTACCTATGAAGTGAAATATTCTATTCAAGAAACCGAAGGGGATACGGTTAATGAAACTCAAATAATGGAAGGAATTTCAGAAGGAGCTCCTATTACGATTACTATTGATGATCTAAAAGAAGGATCCGCTTACTTTACGGGAATTGTGATTAAAGACGAAGAGGGGAACGAAGTGCACAAATATCAAGAAAAGATCGAACAGGAGAAATAGTTTTCTGTTACAATCACCGTGATGACAAACTGGAACGATAAAAAAGTCGCCATTGTTGCTGATTGGCTTACGAGCCGAGGCGGAGCAGAACGAGTGATTTTTTCTTTAGCAAAGCTGTTTCCCAACGCGGTTATTTTCACATCGGTGTTTGCGGAAGAGAAATTTCCAGAATTAAAGGAGAGGGAAGTGCGAACGACCTTTCTCCAAAAACTGCCTTCTGTGCTCAGAAAGAAACATCAGTTCCTTTTGCCATTGTTTCCAATAGCATTTGAAAAATTAGACCTGTCAGAATTTGATCTGATTATTTCATCGAGTAGTTCTGGGTTTTCAAAGTGTGTTCGCAAGACACGACCAGACCAAACACATATCTGCTACTGTCATACGCCCGTCAGATTTCTCTACAACGCACGAGATGAGTATGTGAACGATTACCCGCTTCCGTGGT
>CAZVBV010000054.1:0-6185 GCA_964625805.1 uncultured Candidatus Peribacteria bacterium
CATTTGATCCTGGAGAGTATTCTTGATTTCCAAGTGACGATGGGTCACGTGAAACGTTCAAGTCTCCTGAATCGATTGTGTACGTAGACAAAGTAGCACATTTGTCTTCTGCACTAGATGTATTTGTACATCCGTATGCTGTATCTGTAATTACAGTTGAAGAATTTCCTGAAATAGCTTTTACTCCGAATGAAGTTCCGATTTCAACACCAACAACGTCTTCGTAGTTGTCAATTTTGAAAATAATAGAATCCTGTGCTTCAGCAGAAACGATGTCTGCACGAAGTGAGAAGATCTTTGAGTCTCCGTCCTCAAGAACGAATCCTCCTGTCACTCCATTGTCCAAACGAAAGGTAAGGTAATCACCATCAATGATTGATTCAGCACTTACTTGTTCTCCTGAAACATATAAAGCTACGTTTTCAAGATTATCTTCAAGTTCAGCTGTACCATCGTTTTTGAAAGTAACCGCTCGAAGTTCAACATCTTTGTTTGTGTTTGAAGCGTTCAAGAGTCGGAATTTACCGATCTCAATGAAGTTGTCTCCCACATCAATAGTTGTTGATGATCCGAGTGATGAGAAAGTCAAAGTTGAGACTTCGTAGTCTGCAACTTCCATTTCTTCACCTTCAATTGGAAAGTCTCCCACTACATTAACAGCAGTAGAAGCCACGTCATCAGCGCTCACAAGAGCGAATCGACTGTGGTGTCCAACGTTTTTGTCGAGTGGAGTAGTACTGTATTTAGCAGAAGCCACTACATCAGCGATGAGTGTCTGTCCTGCTGGTACTACTACTGGAGGGTTGAAACGAAGTTCAACAATATCGTCGTTGTTCACAGATTTGTCGTTTCCAACTTTGAATCCGTCAATTTCCAACCATACGTTATCGAAATCGTCGTTATCTCCGAGTCCCAAACGAGTGTATGTCATAGAAGAAACTTCTACGTCACTGTCGTCTGATGCTGTGAGTTCAACCGTCAAGTAAGGTACTGACGTTGCGTTGAAAGGAACGTTTGTTCCTCGTGGAGTCATGTCTGAAAGAGTCACTTCAAGTGTTCCTTCAGCCGGTCCCATAATTGGTGCTACAACAAGTTGAGCGTTGTATGTGATGTGCGCTGTTTCAGCACGTGTTACAGCGTTTGATGGTCCAAATGTTCCATCTCCGTAACCTCGCATAAGCCCGTTGTTGTATGCTGTTTCAACGTATCCGTAGAACCAGTCGCTTCCAGTCACATCATCAAAGTGAGGTGCTCCTGAAAGGTCTTGATCAATTTCGAATGCGTTTACAACCATTTTAGCAACTTCAACTCGGTTGATACCGACACCTGGTCGGAAAAGTCCGTCCGGATATCCGTTGATCCATCCGTAGTTGTACATTGTTTCAACATAGTCGTAGTACCAAGCGTCTGATGATACGTCTGGGAAGTGTGGACCTCCTGTTGTATCAAAATCGACACCTGATGCGAGAACGATAACTTTTGAAACTTCTGCCCGATTCAATTGTCGGTTTGGTGCAAAAGATCCGTCATCGTTACCGCCTAAAACACCTTGGTCCATAAGCTCTTCGATAGCTTCTTCGGCCCAAGATGGAATTTCCGCTGCGTCAGTGAAAGGCAATGCTGCTGCTGCAATTGGTGCAAACAACGTGAAAGCCATAGCCATGAAGGCTACTGACGCAACGCTTTTTTTAATTTGACTAAATAAGTCCATTTTAAGCGTGTTTTAATAAATAATTAATAATCGCCCGCCGCAAAGCTGGGCGAGTGAATTTGTTTTCATTTCTCTCTAGAAAAGAGGTCTTCAAGCGAGTTTCGAATGAGTGTATCTCGAACCTCTCGACTGTCTCTTCCGGCCACGGGCATCAAAGACCGAGATCTTTTTCGCACGGTAGAATGGATATTGAAAGCCCCCTTTCGCACCATTTTACAGACGAGACGGGAACCCCGGCTGGGGGCAAGCCGTCTAAATCTTCGGGACCCTACTCAGGAAGCGAAAAAAGTCAAGTTTTCCCGCCGATTTTCCGTCATAAAATTCCAGGTACTCAAACGGACGATTCTTCAATTTGTTACGCGCTTTCTGACATTTTGCGTTGACAGAGTGATGGAAAGGTTAGATACGTATCCTTTGGGATACGTATCTTAGTTTGAAAAATCCCGACAAAAACTCTCGATTTCTGCCTTCGGAATTGTTCGAACAATTGTTTGATAATAGGTATTTGTTTGGGTATCCAGCTCCGGAGCCACCTCTCCCTCTCCCAAGTTTTTAAGAACTTCCACACTCTCCTGCGTTGATTTCTGGAGATTCTCGAGCACCTGCTTCGTTTCTTCGAGCGCGTTCGCTGTCTTGAGTACCGACAGTTGAACATTCTCAAATCGCCGCGTCCCCGCACCCGCCGTCTCTGATAAATCTTCTTTTAATTGCTGGAGTTTCTTTTCGAGATACTCTTTTTCATGTTCCAGTTTTCCCTCTTTCGTTTTGATGAGAAAGTTTTCGAGCATCGCCCCCTCCGGAGCTTCTTCCAAAAATGCCTGCGCCTTCTGCCATGATCCGGAGATATCAAGGTGTTGAGAAAGGACGACTCCAATCACGATAAAGAGCACCAGTGTCATGAGTCGCTTCAGCATGGGGGTATATTAAAATCCGCGCGATTGTATCGCCGAATTCGAGGAACGCAACAAAGGTTCGGACCCGACTAGATACGTATCCCAAAGGATACGTATCTTAAAAAAATGTCATCCTCTTTTTGTCACCCCGGGCTTGTTCCATTTTTTGTCATTTCGACCGAAGCGGAGAAATCGCTTAAAAAGATGTAATAAAAAAAGGGATCCCTCCACGTTGGTCGGGATGACAAGCAGGTGGACTCCGGACCTAAATTTTAAAATTTAATCTACTCCGCAACTCTTCCCACTCCCAAGCTTTCTTTTGTTTTTTCCACAGATTCTTGCAGTTTCTCAATGGCTTCTTGCGTATCTTCAATCGCTTGTTTGATGTCCATTACCGATTGCTCAATCTCATAATATTTATCGCTCCCTTCTTCTACTTTGTCTTTCAGTGACTCTGCCAATGTGTTTAATTTCCCTTCTAATTTTTCCTTTCTTTCCGTCAGTCCTTCCAAGCTCATGTCTTTAAAAATCTCCTCTCCCGTATTTTCTTCAATAAAGTTTTTGAATTTCTCTTTTGATCCAGACAGATCTACGCTTTGTGAAATATATCCCCCAACGAAGATTATGATCACGAGGAGGATAAGTCGCTTTATCATGAGAAAGAATTAGAAAAGTTCTCGCACGTCGCGCCCTTGAAAGTTTTTAAGAAATTGAGAAAGATCTTTCACGGTCTCTGAAGAAATACCTTTTTGTCCTTGCTCAATGGGCGGCTGCTTTCTCACTGAATTATGAACACGTTGAATGATTTCGATTTGCGCCAAGACGACCACTTCTGAAAAGCAGTGCGGACACGGAATAAAGAACTCAATATTCTTTGGGCTCACGCTTTCAATATTGATTTCCGCCTCGTCAAAAAAAGCTCCACATTCCGGACACGGTACATCTGTTCGTATCCTATCTATGATCTGTTGAAAATGTGAAAATTTCATACACCCTTATTGTGAGGGGCTGAAAAATAAAAGGCAAATTCTTTTCTTTCTTGGGATACGTATCCTAAGGATACGTATCCAGATGGTTAGTAGCTCAACGCATCTCGAAATTCTTGTCGTGTCACTTCTTTTCCGAAGTCTACATTTCGTCCCGTAATCTTTCTGATCATCGCTGTCGCCTGCACTGATTCAACTTTCACGGTTGGATGAAAGAACGGTGCGGTCGTGTATCGGTCTCGATAACTCAAGAGTGATGACTGGTAGAACCAATCGTTTTTCTTTACGTCAGAGAAAGGGTTTACCCCCGGAACAATAAGTGATCGTCGTACACCGTAGACAAACATGGGCGATCCTTCCAGCTTTGCGTCTTGCAGTTTAAAGGTCAGTCCCGAAAGGTATGGTTCGTAGACGAAATAAAACATCCCGGCTCGAGAAAGTTCTCGATCTGGAAAGGAGATCGCCCCCTTTTTGAGTTTCAAATGTTTATAAAGAATTCGACTGTCTGGTCGTGCTTGCAATGGGTGCAATGTTTTTGTGTTCGGTTCATACCCTGGGTACCACTGCGAAGCAGTGACTCGTTTTTCGTATGATTCAATCGGAACGTCTTTGCTTTGAAAATTAGTTCCCGGTGTCGGATTATCTTGTGGCGTTACCGGATCGGGCTTCAATACGTATTGAGAAACCCATACCGCAAAGTGAATCATGTCTTCATTTCCAAACGCATCAATCACACGAAGTGAAATTTGTTTTTCCCCTGGAGTCGAAAATGTCTTTGAAATTTTCTCTGGTCCTACCGCAACTTTTTGTCCTTTTGAAATCAAATCGTTATTTCCTTTGTAATCAAAATCCCATGCGTATCGGAGTTCTCGTCCAACACTGTCAGCGGCATCAAATGTAAAGATGGTCTTCGTATCTCCATATCGACGCGTTGCTTTTACTCGTGCTTTTGGATACTCATTATAAGGAAAGACGGTTACCGCTCGAGCGATCGTTGAAACTTTTCCACTCTGGTCTTGTGTTTGCATTCGCGCAATGTACTGACCCGCTTCTGTGTATCGCCACTCATATGATGTCATTGATCGGAAGCTGTTGTCCCATTTCCCATCGCCATCCGCATCGAACCGAATCTTGATTTGAGAGCTTGGTGTTTGAGAATCTTGCACCTTTGGAAAGAATCGAACTTTTTGTCCGACATATATATATCGTTGATCGACGGTAAAGTTTCCGTGAGGCGCTGAACTCGATACCACTTGAAGCGCTACCATGACGTCCGTAGAGACAAGGTCTTTGTTTTGAACCTGCACCATTGGCTTATACTTTGCTGGCCTGGAGTACACATGTTCTACGGCAGAGCTCGTGTGAAAAGGGGTATCCCATACCCCGTCTCCTTCAAAATCCCATCGGTAGGTAAATCCTGAACCCCCGCCTCCTGTTTGTTTAATACTTGATGTAAATCGCACCTTATCTCCGGCCACAACTTTGAAGAAGGTTTGTCTTGTTTGTCCTGAGCTGAAGTAGGTACTTCGTGTTTGGTTATACACCCGCACTTCTGCTCGATAGTCGAGGGGGTCTTCTTTTGTCGTCACGGTAACCAATGTTTCTTCACACTTTGGATGCGCTCGGTCATAACACGTTCGTACTCGGACTTCGTGTTTCCCTGGCGCATCAAATCTCTTGAAGACGATATTTTTTCCTTTAATAAATTCTTCTCCTGCAAATCCCCATTCCATCCATGCATGGGTAGGTGTTCTAGAGTTTGAAGCATCGAACCGGAAGACCGTGTCTTCTGTGTATCCCACTTTCCCTGGGGACACGTCCACAATCGGAGCTACGACCACGGGAGAAGCGACTCTCATTTTTGGCCATGTTGTTCGCAGCATTGTTCGTCGAACCGATGCCCCTCCTCGTGAAGTAAGGTTCTCAATTCCTCGAACTCGTTTAATCGTTCCGTCTTCAAATTTCACCTCAACCGTTGGCGAGACCTGTCCCACTTCATGAAGGGAGTAGGAATGCGTCACGATTTTTTGTCGTGAATACGATGTGTCGAATCTTCCGTCAGAATTAAAGTCCCATCGAGACGTCACCTTGTCTGGGTCTTCTGTACGAGGAAGCGTTACTTTGAGCTCAAAATACGCCGGCTCTCCGGCTTTTATTTTTGTAGGACGAACAGAAATCCATGCTTTCCGATAAATATCTCCGACAACCTTGTAGGTTCGATACGTTGATTGAATCATTGATGTGTTTCGTTCTCGTACCTGTACTTTCGCTCGTTGTGTTCCGAGGTTCATCGGTTTGTATGTTTTTCTTGAGCCCGATGCCCAATCCGTCCAGGCTTCTCCGCCTTTAAACTGAAATCGGTACTCCAATCCACCCTTTCGTCCTTGGGAGTTAAGCGAGTCTGATGCATCGAATTTGAACTCTTTCGCAATCTCTCCTGTTGCAGGCGAAACCGTTAAGTTCGCTGTCGGCAGGGTCGATGCCCAGGCCGTGTTACAGAAGAAAAACGAGATAATACTCAAAATCATTCGGGTTATTATATCATAAATCACTCATTAATACAAGCAGTTAAGCTCCGGATTCTGCTAATTAAGC
>CAZVBV010000055.1:0-6137 GCA_964625805.1 uncultured Candidatus Peribacteria bacterium
TCCTTCATGCGGGAGGAAAGTTTGGAGGAACAGGATATAAAGTTTCTGGAGGTCTTCATGGTGTGGGAGTGAGTGTAGTGAATGCACTTTCGGTTCGAACCGAAGTGACGGTGGATCGAGACGGAGGAAAGTACTTTGTGGCTTTTGAAAGTGGAGCCCCTGCAGAACCTTTGAAAAAAATTGGTGATTCCACAACACAGGGAACATTGGTTCAATTCTGGCCAGACCCAAAGATTTTTGAAACTATTGAATTTGATTTTGCGACTATTCAGAAACGAATTCGACAACAAGCCTACTTAACAAAGGGCGTAACGATATCTCTCTTTGACGATCGAGAAGATCAAGTAAATGCCTGCCAATTCTATTTTGAAGGTGGTATAGCTTCTTTTGTACATCATTTGAACGAGGACAAAGATAGTCTTGGTCCTGTTGTTATGCTTGATGAAGAACATGATGGTATCGCTGTGGAAGTAGCTCTGCAATACACACAGGAGTTCCGAGAAACGATTTTCACCTTTGCGAACAATATTCAGACGACAGAGGGGGGAACGCATCTCACAGGGTTTAATACGGCTCTTACACGGACGCTCAATAAATACTGCCGAGACAATGGACTCTTGAAAGAAAAAGAACCAAACTTCACGAGTGAAGATGTTCGAGAAGGAATTACGGCTATTATTTCTGTAAAAGTTCCTGAACCACAGTTTGAAGGACAAACGAAATCAAAACTTGGAAACTCAAATGTTCGAAGTGCCGTTGATAAAGTCTTCTCTGATAAATTCACAGAGTTTCTTTCTGAGAATCCAAATGATGCCAGAATTATTGCTAATAAATGTGCACTCGCCACACGAGCTCGACTTGCAGCTCGAGCAGCGCGAGACACGGTAATCCGAAAGGGAGCGTTGGACGGACTCAATCTGCCAGGGAAATTGGCGGACTGTTCTTCGAAAGATCCTGAAAATTCAGAAATCTTCATTGTTGAGGGAGATTCTGCGGGAGGTTCTGCCAAGCAAGGACGAGACCGACACACGCAAGCCATCTTGCCACTCCGAGGAAAAATCCTCAATACTGAGGAATCTCGACTCGATCGCATGCTCGCAAACACAGAAATTAAAAGCTTGGTGATTGCGCTGGGAACAGCCATTGGAGATACATTCTCTCATGAGAAACTTCGATACAAAAAAGTTGTCATCATGACCGATGCCGATGTTGATGGGGCGCACATCAGAACGCTCCTCCTCACGCTCTTCTACCGACACTTCAAACCACTCGTAACACGAGGGAATATCTTTATCGCACAACCACCGCTTTATAAATTGCAAAAAGGAAAACAAGAGTGGTACGCCATGACCGATGAAGAAAAAGACGCGCTGGTGAAAGAACACGATGTAAAAGGTGAAAATATTCAACGATATAAAGGTCTGGGGGAAATGAACCCTCAACAACTTTGGGAAACAACAATGGATCCAAAAACAAGAACATTGGTACAAGTAACCGTTGATGACGCTGAACGAGCAGATCACCTGTTCAAAGTCCTCATGGGAAGTGAAGTACTCCCACGTCGAAAATTCATCCAGACGCACGCTGCGGAAGTGAAAGATCTCGATATTTAAATCGGTTTAAAATTTACAGTTAAGAGTAGAAAAAATGTCCTCATTCCCGCCCCCGATTTCACGAGGGCAAGCTCCAGCGGGAATCCAGTCCTTTTTTGTCATCTCGACCGAAGCGGAGAGATCCCTTCCCCTGAGTTGATAATGGATCCCCCAATTAAATTGGAGGATGAGGGGAAAAGGTTAGTCCACATCAAACACCTGCTGCAAAATCCAATCGATCAATCGGAACGTAACTTTTTTACGTCCTGAGAAATCTCGTTGGACAAATGAAATCATAGTTACCCCTGCCACTTCTCGAATACGAAGGTTGTCTTCGAATACGCCTCGCAGTGCCGGATCAAATTGAAACTTAATACGATTCTCATCACAGAAGCTAATGAGATTTAACGTATGTTCAAACCCATCGCATTGAATCAAAGCCGTAATCCCCTGTTCTTCGCAGACTGATTCGAGTTTATCAAGCTTTCCTAGGATTTCAGCACCCTTGATATGCTTTGCCATTCCGTATGGATCAATCACGCCCACAATTTTGTACGGCGCGTAGGGGTTTGTTTCGATTGCTTCGATGAGTTTCTCAGACACTCGATTCGCTCCGACAATAAGTGTACGATAAATATTCTTCTCTTTTTTCTTTGCCCATGCGAGGAACGATCGGAATATCCATTGCGTGATCGCGAGCCAGATAACTCCAAAGAAGAAGATGTACACGCCAATAAGTCGAGAGAAAAGAATCTCCCGTGGGAAGAAGTAGGTCACGATGAGGATCCCCACCGCCAGTGCTCCTCCGAAGAGAGCTAACAAAAAATCAAACCATTTTCGCCCTCCTGATCGAGGTGGGATGCGGTAGTACTTTGAGAAGATAAGAAATCCAATCCACACAAGAGTGGCCCCTCCTGACAAAACGGCAAAGAGTTCAAATGGAAAATCTGTTGAGAATATCCATCCTACGCGAAGAAAATAGGCCAACACAAAAGCACCGTATACACCAACAACATCCAATAGGATATGTCCCACACGCCAATAAATCCAATTCTTTGACATCGCCGGCATTATACTTGAAATCGGATACGTATCCAGTCGGATACATGTCTTAATACCAAAAACCCCGCCAAAAAGCGGGGTTTAAATTTCAAGAAGTAACCTTCTATTTCAATCCTCAAATTTTATATTATGATGGACAAGCTGTTACTGGACTCGTATCAACAATACATCCATCCGCATTAATATAGAGGTATTTATGAGTAGTTGTAGTTTTAACCCCTGTCGTTGAATCTTCAAATGCTGCTCCGACAAGACCATCATCTGTTCCTGCACAAGAGAAAGCGCCAGCAGTAAGCGGCGTTCCAATATTGTTTAATGCTGCCATAGCTGCTGCTGTTCCATCCATCAAGAGACCTGGTGTCCCCGTTTCTTCTGTACTCGTAGCTTCTCCCCATACGACAACTACGAATTCATTATCATCTCCAACTCCGTCTATAGCACCATCCGCCATTGCAATAAAGTAACAGAGATCATTTTTTCCATCTGGAACACGAAAGTCGTTTGCCGCCATAAGATGTGGCAATCCATCTTTTACTGAGTCCGTGTAAATATATTTTGTATTTTTCCAATCGTCGGCTCCATCCACCTTCATCATCAAAGCAATATTTTGAACGGCTGACTGTCGTTCAGCATCTCGTGCTTTCCCGAAGTAAGATTTAAAAGTAGCGGTAGAAATCGTCGCCAATATACCGATGATCACGATAACCACTAAGAGCTCAATAAGCGTAAAACCGAAATTTCTTTTTTTCATTTTGAAAAGGTTTAAGAATTAGAAGAAAGGTAAACTTCAGAAGGTATTCTATTACGTTTCCTTCATACAAATCAAACCATTTAGCTAAAAAACAGTGGCGAGATACTAAAAATGTTTTATTGTACTAAGCCCTAAAGACCTCTATTTCAAGAGACTTTTGAGCGATGCCTCTATCCGATTTTTTGCATTGCGTTCTTCTGGGAATTGAAAAGCCTCTCCTGTAACTCTTTCAAAGAGTTGAATATATTTTTCTGCGGCTGCCATTCGGAGTTCATCTGTCATAAATTCTGCTGGATTTTTTTCTGGATCGTTTACGTCATATCCATCTCCGACGATCATCCGCCGAACAAACTCTTTATCGAGCATATCTGGTTCTTCGTTATTATTGAATCGCGCTTCATAGGAATCAGCAATCCAATATCGAGAAGAATCCGGTGTATGTACCTCATCGATCACCATGAGATTCCCTTCACTGTCAATTCCCATCTCATACTTTGTATCTACTAATATCATTCCCCGTTCCGCTGCTACCCTTTGACCAAGCGTGAACATTTTCATCGCATAGTCCTCTACTTGTTCGTACATTTCCGCAGTTACAAGTCCTTGTTCTATGATTTCTTCTTTTGTTATAGGAGCATCATGAGCTCCCGGTTCTGTCGGTTTTGTAGTCGGTGTAATAATAGGGGCCTCAAACTTCTGATTTTTTTGCATCCCTTCGGGCATTTCAATTCCACAAATCATTCTGTTTAAATTTTGGTATGAATACCAAGATGATGTTTTTGTACTTCCTGTTAAATATCCTCGAACAATAATTTCCACAGGCAGAACCTTTGCATTCTTTACGAGGGAAATATTTGGATCTGGTGAAGATATATAATGGTGATTGACCACGCCATCGAGTTTTGCAAACCACCATGCTGCAATGCGATTCAATACTTGGCCTTTAAAAGGAATCGTCCCCAAGATAAAATCGAACGCTGAAATCCTGTCTGACACTACAATAGCTCGTTGTTCGTTTGGAAGGGTAAAGCTTTCCCTTACTTTTCCTGAGTGATAAGAAAGCGCCCCTGGAAAATCGATTTTATCCACCGTAGAGCCAAGTGCCGATTGAATTTTGTCTTGCATTCTTTTGTAGGAAAGTTAAGTTTTGCGCGAAGATTATTACAGATTTTCTCTAAAATATGAAATTTGATATCCTGACCCTTTTCCCAGAAAGTTTTGAAAGTTTTCTCAAAACTTCCATCATCGGACGTGCTATCGAAGACGGAAAAATTGAAGTGCGATTGTTTGATATTCGTGATTTTTCTGAGAACAAGCACCACAAGGTTGATGACGTTCCGTTTGGTGGAGGAGCAGGAATGGTGATGATGTGTCAGCCACTCTTTGATGCGATTGAGCACGTGAAACAACTGGAGGATGATAAGGCTCCTGTCATCTTTATGACGCCTCAGGGCGAGACCTTTAAACAAGAAGTAGCAGAAGAGCTCAGTGAGACAGGAGGCCGTCTTATCCTTCTTTGTGGACATTACGAAGGAATTGATCAACGTGTCCGTGATGCACTCGTGGATCGAGAGATTTCTCTTGGGAATTTTGTATTAACAGGAGGTGAACTGCCGGCTCAAATAATTATTGACGGGGTCTCGAGACTTCTTCTTGGAGTGTTAGGCAGTGATGAGAGTGCGAGTGAAGAAAGCTTTTCTAAAAGCCTTGATCGAAAACTAGAATACCCTCATTACACACGCCCTGCAGAGTTTCGAGGAATGGAAGTTCCGGAGGTTCTTCTTTCTGGACATCACAAGAATATCGAGGAATGGCGAAAAGAAAATTGCCGAAAGCCATAGAAAAACTTGAACTCCCCCCGCCCCTTCCTCTACAATAAATCAGAAATAAAAAAACACACATGAAAAACCTTAATCAGACGGACATCACGTTTCCTTCCATTTTTTCTCGATTCTTGGTCGGATTTGGATCCGGTTTCATAGGAACGATAGTTTTAGGAATTGTTCTTTTTCTCAGTTGGAGCGTTGTCGGAGAGACACTTTCTCCAAGTGATGTTGTAAAAAACGAGTTTGGAATCAGTGTTCAAACAGAATCTCATCCTCTCTTTTTAAGTATTATTACCTTAGCCGTATTCTTGGCGACGTTGGCATCTAATATCTCATATGTATTGCTCGCAACAATGGTTGATGAAAAATATTCACGACGATCAACGGCTCTCACTCAGGTCTTTTTTGGAAATCTTGTTATCTTGATTCTCATGCTCCCTGCCTATGCATTTTCCAATCAATTTTTTGGTCAACTTGGTGGTTCTATAACCGGAGTATTCCATCTAACACTCGGAACTTTTTTCAGTTTCTTTGTGCTTGAAGCCCTCCATCAGTCGAAGTACCTTATTGTAAATGTGTACGGAATGATTCTGGGATTGATTTTATTCTTTTTGATTGCGGGATCTCTCGCTAATTCACAAAGTACCGCCTCTGCATTCCTCCTCATGTTCCCTGTTCTCTTGGGATCTATGGCAATTGGAAATCGAATTGGAGAAGTTCTCTACCTCTGGATGTACCAGAACTATGGGAAAGACTTCCTTAATGTTGATACAAAATTCGGATCTGATTATGGAGAAAAAGATTCTCAAGGATCTCACGACTTCGATCTTTAGGAGAGATTGCTATCGAGCGGGGGTTTGGGGACGAGAAGTGTTTGAGCGCCAACGGGACTCGGCAACTTTGTGC
>CAZVBV010000056.1:0-6101 GCA_964625805.1 uncultured Candidatus Peribacteria bacterium
ATGGTGCACGAGGAGGGACTCGAACCCTCACGCCTTGCGGCACTAGTTCCTAAGACTAGCGTGTATACCATTTCACCACTCGTGCGATTAGGGAAAAAGCTCCGAGATTGTAAGGAACTTTTCTAACTTTTCAACTTTTTACAGTGCCAACTCTTTAATGTTTCTTTTTATATTCTTCCAATCGTATTCAAACTGAGCATTTTCAGAAGCCCGAATAATTGCAGAAATAAATCCCCAGAAACTGTTCGGTTCAAAGGTGAACGCATTCCCCTGTTCTGTTTGTGCATTGAAGTTTTGCAATCCTGATCCTTCTGGAACAATGGATACAATTTCATTCTTTGCCATTTCTTTTACTGTTTTCCAGTCTGGAACACTGGTGAAAACGACGACATCAACTTCTTTCAATAAATGAGTCTTGTTCCGAGGAACAGATTCGAGAATATGAAACTGTTCTGGATATTTCTCTGACAATTCAAAACATTTCTTTTGTGCTGCACTATCTCCTTCTGCAAGCACTGATACCTCAAATCCTAACTCACACATCGCTTCAAATCCTTGAAGAAGAAAATCCGCATGATTTTTCTCTGTCATTGGAGCAATGATACCCATATGCAATTTTGTGTGACCGGGTTTAGTAGAAGTCATGGACTGGTCTTG
Source organism: uncultured Candidatus Peribacteria bacterium (assembly GCA_964625805.1). GTDB lineage: Bacteria > Patescibacteriota > Gracilibacteria > UBA4473 > UBA4473 > CAZVBV01. Next base: position 658 of record CAZVBV010000056.1, read on the forward strand.
CGAAGAAACTATTGAAGTCATTTGAGGATTTAACAAATCCGACTATGATAGCAGAAATAAAGCCTTACGTCGAGCGGAACCCCTTGTCAAAGCATGAAAACTATTATTTTAATCGATGGAAACTCTCTCATGCACAGGTCCTACCACGGGATCAATAAGGGCTTTATTCCCATATGGAAGGGCGTAAAGGTTGGTATGGTGTATGGATTCGCTTCTATGCTTCTCCATATTATTCATCACTTTAGACCTGATGGATTGATTGTTTCCTTTGATACAAAGGAGAAAACGTTTCGGCACGAAGCCGATGAGAACTACAAAGCACAGCGTGAAAAAGCGCCTGATGATTTCTATATTCAGATACCTTATATATATGAGCTTTTGGAAAGCTTTGAAATTCCGGTGCTCAAGATGCCCGGATACGAATCAGACGATATTATTGGAACACTGGCTCACAGTGCAAATAGCGAAGTGCACGATGTGAAGATTCTCAGTGGAGATCTCGACTTCTTACAGTTGATATCAGACAACGTGTCCTTGGTGCGATTTAACGGTCCTATCGAACAACAAATCCCCTACGGTCCCAAGGAAGCCTTAGCTCGCTACGGTATCACACCAGATCAAATGATTGATTACAAAGCGATTATCGGAGACAGCTCTGATAATTTCAAAGGAATCCTTGGAGTCGGTCCCAAGACCGCGATGAAGCTCCTTCAGGAGTTTGGGACGCTGGAGAAGATCTATGAGCACTTGGATGAACTCGCACCGAAGGTGAAGGAGAAATTTGAGACACAAAAAGACCAAGCTATACACTGCAAGATGCTCGCTACTATTAAGACTGATGTCCCTGTAGAATTTGATCTCGATCGGAAGTTCGAACTCTGTCCTGACAAAAGCATTGCCTTCTTGGAGAAGATGGAATTCCATTCTCTCGTAAATCGGTTCCATAGATTGAACACAAATATTGATCAACCCCGAAAAGTTGAACAAAAAAAGAAACCAACAAAAGGTGAAGATGATGAGCAGCTCGCTCTCTTCTAATCATTTTTTACCATTTTTTTCTCGACATATCCCCTCTTCCATTTTCTTCTATATATTTTTAAGCTTGGGAAGCCCATAAGAGTGAACACATTTCTTGTTTTTTCGACTTTTTTTATTTTTGTTCGCACGAACGATAACCCTCTTCATACCGCAGAAGGAATGTTCACAAAAACAGTTCATAAGCGGGTTAAGTGAAAAAAACATTTGCACAAGAACATGGTATTTGATACGGTGAAACGCGAGATTAGCTCTTCGCTTTCCTTACAAAAATCAAACAAAATGGCACAACAAAAGACATTCGTAGCGCTCGACATTGGATCTTCTAAAATCAGATCTGTTGTGGGTGTTGTCGAAGATAAAAAGAAATTAATTAACATTTTAGGAGTCGGTATTTCTCCTTCAAATGGAATCCGAAAAGGAATGGTAACGAGTATCGATGAAGCCGTCAGTAATATTACAGCAGCACTTGAAGATGCAGAACGAATGAGCGGTGAACCAATTCATCGTGTCTTTGTTGGATTTTCTGGACCACACATTGAAACATACGATTCAAAAGGTGTGATTGCGATCAGCGGAGCGAACTCTGAAATTACAGAAGAAGATGTCGATCGAGTACTTGATGCAGCACGAGCTGTTTCATTGCCATCTAATCGAGACATCTTGAGAATTATCCCAAAAAGCTTTTCAATCGATTCACAACACGGAACAAAATATCCTGTTGGAATGACAGGAATTCGCTTGGAAGTGGAAGCTCATATTATCGCCGGACAAACAGGAGCTATTAAGAACCTTGAAAAATGTCTCTATGAAACAGGAGTTGATACCGAGGAAATTGTTCCTTCATCACTCGCGTGTGCAGAGTCAGTACTCAATAAGAAACAAAAAGAACTCGGATGCGTACTCGTTGAAGTTGGAGCGTGCTCCACAAACGTGGCTGTCTTCGAAGAAGGCACCATCGTTTCTTCAAAGGTTATCCCAATCGGAGGGGAGCACGTCACAAACGATTTGGCGATTGGACTGAGATGCGCTGTAGAAACGGCCGAGAAGATTAAAATTGAATACGGAACGGCGTTACCAGATGATGTCAGCGATCGAGAAGAAATTGATCTTTCTGAAATCTCAAAAACGGACAGTCACTCCGTAGACAAGAAACAAATTTCAAAAATTATCGAAGCCCGCTATCACGAAATCTTTATGATGGTTCGTGATGAATTGGCGGAAATCGGACGAGATGGACAATTGCCGGCTGGTGCTATCATCTGTGGTGGTGCTGTGAAAATGCCAGGTGTCGTAGATCTCGCTCGAGAAACATTGCAATTACCATGCCAACTTGGATTCCCACAAAATATCGAGGGAATCGTTGATCGTGTTGACGATCCAAGTTTCGCATCCGCTATTGGACTTCTCCATTTCGCAAATCGATATGGATCAAGTCGTTCATTCTTAGATTTTGATTTCAACAGAACTTTGAGTTCAGCTCTCAGTTTTTTCAAAAAACTTATTCCTTAATTTTTTAAAGAAGACCCCTTCTTAACCCACATCCCTCTTACCCCACCCTCCCATGAAAGACCTCTTACAATCGGCTGTCGATGAAAGAAAGAGCGAAAAAGCTCAATCACATTCTCAGGAAATTACTCCTGGCGTAACCCCCGTTGCTAATATTAAAGTTATTGGTGTTGGTGGTGGCGGAAATAATGCGATCAACCGAATGGTGAAATCTGATTTTGCCAATGTTGAATTTATTGCTGTAAATACTGACGCACAGGCGTTGTACCACAATAAAGCGGAGGCCAAGATTCATATTGGACGAGAAGAAACTCGTGGACTCGGAGCTGGTGCCAATCCTGATGTAGGAAAGGCCGCTGCTGAAGAATCACTTGATGAAATCAAATCTGCACTCAAGGGTGCTGACATGGTATTCATTACGTGTGGATTTGGTGGAGGAACAGGAACAGGTGCTGCCCCAATCATAGCTGGTATCGCTCGAGAGTTGGGAGCTCTTACGATCGGTATTGTTACAAAGCCGTTCTCATTTGAGGGAGCACAACGGGGGAAGAAAGCAGAGCATGGGTACGAAGAAATGAAAAAGAATGTAGACACATTGATTATGATTCCAAATGATCGAATTCTTTCAATCATTGATCGAAAGACACCCCTTACGGATGCCTTCTCAGTCGTAGATGAAGTACTCCGACAAGGCGTACAAGGAATTGCTGATCTTATTACACTTCACGGTTTGATTAACGTGGATTTCGCTGACGTGCGTTCAATTATGAAAGATGCAGGAACAGCGCTCATGGGTATCGGATACGGTGCTGGTGAGAACCGAGCGACTGATGCTGCCAAAGCCGCTATTGAGTCTCCCCTTCTTGATCAATCAGTAAATGGAGCGAAAGGAATTCTCTTCAACATTACAGGAGGAGATGATCTCTCAATGTACGAAGTTGATGAAGCGGCGAAGGTTATTACTGAAGCTGCCGATCCTGATGCAAACATTATTTTCGGAGCGGTTATCAACGAGAACTACAACGGAGAAATGAAGATTACAGTAATCGCTACTGGATTCTCAGAAACAGGAACCAAGAAACCTGGACACGCATCGCTTATGCGAAAAGCCTTCAGTGTTGACGGAGAACCTACTGGAGATGCTGACTACGAAACACCGGCGTTCTTGCGAAAAAAACTTCGATAAGAAGTTAACTACAAAATTTAAAAAGCTCTTTCAGTTTGAAGGGGCTTTTTTTGATTCTGTTTTTGAAACTTTTTGTATTCTTATTTTAAAGTTCCCAATTGATTGATTCCATTCCCCGATCACCCGTTCACTAGTATGTTTTTTCATTTCTGCTGAATAGAATTCTTTCCATATTTTAAGAATCTGATCAATATTCTGTATTTGGTTCTTCATGAAACCGAGTGGATGCTTCCTTCCTCCTCGAGGGTTTTCCCAAACGGTTGAATCTCCTACACAAAAATTTTCCTCAAAAGCTTCTAATCTTTTTCTTACCGCTTGTTTCTCCTTAAAAAATTTTCGAATCCATTTCTGTTTCTCTAAATCCCCATTCAAAAAATCGAATCTCCGAGCAAACTTTGCTGGATGTTTTTCGGTTTCCCATTGTAATTTTTTTTCTTCTAATGCTTTATAAATAGTATCTTGAATCAATTGATCTACTTCTTCTAATTTTGAAATACCTCCTTCTTGTTCCTTTTTACAACTCTTTTTATAATCTTGAATGAGTTTCGCTACTTGCTCTACAACCCCTTTTTCCTTTTCTGAGTTCTTAATACATCCCAAAGACCGCAGACTCTCTAAAGCTTCCTCAATCTCAAAATTTGATTCTTCTTTTTCATCTTCATCTCGAACATCAAGAATCCCCACTAATTCTGTTATAAATTTGGGAATAGCATCTTCTTTCTTTTTTTTGCCTTCTTTTTCCATTTGTTTTTTAATAATATTATTTTTGAATCATTTTTCACACCCTGTCAAGTTTCTTCTCTCCCCTTTTCTGTTAGAATCCCTCTCGATGAAAAAGAAAGAACTCATTGAACGCGTGCACAATCTTACCGCACGATTGACAAGTGTCCAAAAAAATCTTGGATTAGACAAAAAAAATGAGGAGATCAAAGTATTGCAAGAGACTATGTCTGTGCCAAATTTTTGGGACGATCCGGACAATGCACAAAAAATCTCACAGAAAGCCGCACACGTGGAGCAATTTGTGAAGAACTGGGAAGATATCAAAACAAGTATTGAAGAGTTTCCAGAGCTTCTGGAGATGTCTGACGGGGTGGAACTGGAGAATGATTTGGACACACTTGAAAAGAAGTTTGATTCTGCAGAAACCGAAACTTTTCTCTCCGGAGAACATGACGATAAAAATGTGATTCTCTCAATCCATACTGGAAACGGTGGGCAGGATGCGGAGGATTTTTCTCAAATGTTGATGCGGATGTATTTACGATTCTCGGAAACAAAGGGATGGAAGACACAAATCATGGACGAGTCTCCGAGCGATGTGGGATTGAAATCTGCCACGATTGAAATTTCTGGACTCTTGGCATACGGATTTTTGAAAAGTGAACACGGGGTACACCGATTAATTCGACTCTCCCCTTTCAATGCCAAAAACTTGCGACAGACATCATTCTCTCGTGTGGAAGTTTTGCCTGAGGTCGACAATGATGCTGAGATTGAGATTGCAGAAAGCGATATCCGCGTGGATGTCTTCCGTTCGTCAGGCGCAGGAGGACAGAGTGTAAATACCACCGACTCTGCGGTACGGATTACATATTTGCCCTTGAACTTAGTCGTTACCTGTCAGAATGAAAAATCACAACTGCAGAACAAACAGTCTGCGATGAAAGTGTTGAAGTCTCGACTCTTACAATTGAAACTCGAACAACAAGCC
>CAZVBV010000057.1:0-5872 GCA_964625805.1 uncultured Candidatus Peribacteria bacterium
CCGTGAAAGATTGAGATAGCCCAGTCCTACATTTTCCAAGAATCCAAGTCGATCCATCAATTCCTTTTGAATAGGTCGGATAATATTCTCTGTTTCTTTTGTTATTTTGAGTCCCTCTGCCCATTTCTTTACATCTGGAACAGGCATCTGTGTGATGTTCGCAATAGTCGTTTCTCCAATGAAAACGTTTCGTCCGTACACATTGAGTCGTGTTCCATCACACGTTGCACAGGTTTTTTCACTCATGAATTCGTTCAATTTCTTTCGCACAAAGTCAGAATCAGATTCGTTGTATCGTTTTTCAGTCTGCTCAATCAGTCCTGGGAAACTGGCTTCAGTCGTTCGGTTGTGAAAAGCTCCTTTGAGTTTTACATTAAATTTCTCCTCTCCAAACCCAAGAAATAATTTTTCAAGAATATCAGCGCTGATGTTCTTGATTGGTTTATCAATTGAGAATTTGTATTTTTCTCCAATTGATTCGAGCAATGAGAAGTACCAATTTTGGGCATTCGTTCCCAAACTTGCCCATGGCAAGATCCCTCCTTCTCGAATTGAGAGGTTCGGATTGAGTGCGTTTTCTCGATCCACCTCCAGTCGGTATCCGAGTCCATGACAAGACTCACATGCTCCATGTGGAGAGTTGAAAGAGAAGAGTCGAGGTTCAATGGGAGGGAAAGAAAATCCTGTTTCTGGATCCGATAAGTGTTCTGAGAACAAAAAGTCACCCTTCGTATCCACGTTGTGAACAATCAAAATTCCTTCTCCAAATTTCAATGATGTTTCTATCGAATCAAGCACTCGAAGTCGATTATCATTCTTTTCTTCAACCTCTTCTCCCGAATCAAGTTTTACATATTTTTTTGCATAATCCGCTTTTACCAAACGATCTACAATCACTTCGATATCATGCTTTTTCTTTGGATCGAGTTCGATATCTTCGTTGATTGTTGTTTCGTGTCCATCCACTCGTAGACGAACGAAACCCGCTTTTTGAATTTTATCCAACACGTTTTTGTGCTCTCCTTTTTTCCCGCGAACCAATGGTGCGAGCACCATGAATTTGGTTCCATCTTTCCATTTATCAAGCGCATCGAGGATTTGCCCTGGGGTTTGTTTTTCCAAGACGCGTCCATTTTCAGGGTTGATAGGAATTCCTACTTTTGCGTAGAGCAATCGCAAGTAATCGTACATCTCCGTCACGGTTCCCACTGTTGATCGAGGGTTTCTGGGAGCTGTTTTTTGATCAATAGAAATCGCTGGAGAGAGTCCATCAATGGAATCAACCTCTGCCTTCTCTTGCAGTTGTAAGAACTGCCGAGCGTATGTAGAGAGACTTTCAACGTATCGTCGCTGTCCTTCCGAGTAAATCGTATCGAATGCTAGTGAAGATTTTCCAGATCCAGAAACCCCTGTAATCACAGTGAGCTTCTCTCGAGGAATTTCTATATCAATATTCTTCAAGTTATGCATACGAGCGCCACGAACAACGATATTTTTAGTCATAATAATTTTTCAGTAAACAAAAACCGCAGACATGAGTCCGCGACCGGCGAAGCATAGCAATCGGATTGATTTTTGTCAAAAGTTTTGGTATAATAAGGAGATGGGTATAGAAAATCCGGGTTCATGGAAATACACAAAGCAGGAGCAGCTGAATGCTTTTCTTAGCGATGCTGAAAATGTGGAGCAAACAGTGGAGCGAACGCTGGGTCCAAAGAACAAAGAGAAAGAGCAGATTGTGCAGACGTCTTCAAACGAATTATCAAGGATTAACGCAGATGTACTCGCCTCAAACGAAGCGGTGCAAGAGGTTGAAGATGTGAAAAACGTGAACGAATTCCTCGCAAACCTTTCAGAACAAACCCAAGAAACATTGGGGAAATTGCGATTTGAAGGGATGGCCTAATAAAATAGGATCCCCGCTTGGAGTCTATCCTCAACTTGATTGGGGGCGAGGATGACTTTGCTCAACAGCTCACAAGTTCGCTGGGGCTCACTCACTTCTCTAGAAATACGGTGAATAATTGCTTTCGCGTCTCTTGAATAGAGAATCGTTTTTCAACGAATTCGCGTGCATATTCAGTAAAGTGTTGGACAGCTTGCGGGTGATCAGCGAAGAATCCGATACTTTCTGCCAAACTCATGGCATTCTGAGATTCTACGATGAGAGAGCGATCGAATCGTTTCTGCGTTCGCTCTTCGAGAAACTGTTCGTAGCTCCGCATAATGTCCCGCGGTCCCGTTTCATCAAAGACCAGTACGAGCTTATTCATCACCAGTCCCTCGATCACCGTTCGTCCAAAGGTCTCCGATTCGGTTGGCAGTACGAGTGCACAATCGTATTTTTTGAGTTCTTCAAACGGGTCATCAACTTCGTCCACGAAATGCACGTTTTTGAGGTTTCGATCCTGTGCGAATTTCTTGATCTCCTGCTCATAGGCTTCGGTTCTCGGATCCTCGGAGAAAGAGCTTCCAACGATAAAAAACTGAAGATCGGGATTTCGTTCTTGCAATAAGTCAGCGACATGGAGGGCAAACATCTGCCCCTTTCGTGGATCGATTCGTCCCATCATGAGTACATTCTTAATTTCTACGGGAGCGACTCCATCGGGAATTTTCCTGAAATCAACCCCGTTCTCAATGAGGCGCATTTTTCGATAATCAGCTGCTCGAATATGTTTCCGTAAATACTCTCGACACGGTGTGGAATTGGCAATAATGATGTTGCATCGACCGGCTATATTCCAAAGAAGGAAGTTGGGAATAGTGAAATCATGAACCATAACAATCCATTTTCCAGGGAGGAAGAAGAAGGTTTTTGCCAAAAACATTACAAAATGAGTTCGCGGTGTATTGGAAAAAAACTGTCGAGCATTGTGTTCTTTTGCTAATTTTCGTAACTGCCATGCGGATTTCAAAAGCAGAAATACCGCCTTTATTTTCTCAATAAATCCTCCGCGCACAGAAGGGAAGACGAAATCTTGCACGTCTACACGTTCGGGAAGTAAGTCTCTGTACTCCTTTGTTTTTGCTCCCACCATGAGGGGGGAAAGCTGCCTGAGTTCAGTAGGACTGAGACTGTGAAGGAAATCGATTGTGAATCGTTCCGCTCCGCCTACGGTTTCGGCTTGCTCAAGGAAAAAGGTTTTTCGTCGCATCGGTCTGGATTCTTAGGTTTTGTGGCAGAAAAAGCAAGAGATTGGAGCTCACTTTTTTCAAAGAAGGAACGGGCAAACCACCGTGAGAAACTTGCCCAGAGGAAAAAGAGAAGAACACAAACAAGAGATCCGTTCGCTACACTTCTCGGGACAGGCATGGGTTCGACCTGCCCAAAGAAATGAGCGACCTGCAATAAAAATTCAATCAAGATGAAGCTCGGAATGCCGACGAATCGTGCGATGAACTCCGGCAGGACGCCCACGAGAGAGGCGGTAAACGAGAACACCATGCTAAATGGAACGATGGGTTCGGCGAACAAATTAGACAGCACGCCAATCATGGGGAAGTTCCCGAAATAGAGTCCCAAGAACGGAAAGACCGCGATCTGTGCGGACAATGTTACCGAGAGCATGGTTCGGAGTTCAAATTTGTTCGGAATCCATTTCAACCACTGGTCCATTACGGGCGTGCCAAAGATGATCCCCAAGGTCGCGGCACTACTGAGAAAGAATCCAATGTCGGTTTGTATAATCCTCGGTTGGGCGATGCCGATGAGCACCATGGAGAGAAAAATAAGATTCCGAGCATCCGAAAATCGTCCGATATAGACTGCCCACGCGACGATTCCTCCCATCACCGCCGCTCGCAGGACAGGAGCATCGGCGCCCGTCATGGCTACAAAAAAGAGGAGCGCCAGCAGACTTCCTCCAAACGCAATCCGTCTCCCGAACCGTCCCAAGGCGAAGGTTATAAAGAGTAACACTACACTGACATTGAATCCCGAAACCACGAGTAAGTGTTGGAGTCCTGAGCGCTTGAAGTCATGTTGGAGGTATTCTGGTAGCTGATTCTTCACTCCCAAAAGGACGCCCATCGCAATGGTCGAATGGGGTGAGGGGAGTGATCGCTCGAGATTGCGACCGAGGAATAACCGCATTCGTTCTGCACTCCGGAGCACGAATGAACCCCCTTGTTCTTTCAATAATTCAATCGATATCGGCTTCTTCACAATGGTCTGTACGCCAAATCGACGGAGGTATTTCTGGTAATCGAACCCCGAAAAGGTTCTGGGCTTTGTGACAACGCCCGCCACTTCAACGTTATCACCATAGTGAAAGATGCGTTCGTCAGGGGTGATAAGAAGGAATCGCCCTTCGTCCGATTGCACAACATACCGTGTGTCATCCTCGCGCATATCGGGAAAACTAGCGATGGTTCCCCTTAGTTCAATTGTCTCATTTACCTTTCCCACCAACGTGTCATGCCGAAAATCAAAATCATTGCGCCATTGTCCGTAGAATAAGCTCACACACAGGGCACAGAGAACCCACAACCAGTATCGCTTCCATATTGTTGCGAGTACGCCTGCTAAGCCTCCTACAAGAAGACAGTACTCACTCCCAATATCATATTGCCCGAGGAATATGCCTACAAAAAGAACGACAAAGATTCCGCGCAATTTTTCCGATTGAGACAGAGGGAACATTTGTTCATTGTGAATATCTTCGGCCTAAAAAGCACTCAATGGATTTTATATCTTTTTAAGATACGTATCTTTTGGGATACGTATCTAGTTTTAAACTAGAAGTAATTGAACGGATTTACCTTTCGTCCACGGATACGCAGTTCCAAGTGCAGGTGGATTCCTGTTGGTCCCCACACCCGTCCACTGTTTCCCATGAGCCCAACCAGTTGTCCTGTTTTTACTTCATCTCCCACTTCAAGTTTTCGAATATTCATGTGGGCATAGAGCGTCTCAATTCCGTTTCCATGATCGATAATAACATGTTTCCCGTATCCGTAATTCCATCCGTCCTGAGACTTGATAACCTCTCCTCCTGCCGCAGCGTAGATCGGCGTATTGAGTTTATTCGCAATATCAATCGCGTAATGGCCACGATGGAACTTCTGTGTGAGCACTCCCTTGGTCGGTCGTCGGATACGAATCCCAATAGATTCCATTGGAGCACCGGAGGTATCCACATCTTTTCCAGAGAAAGAAGTCCGCTGAACAAAGACCTTTTTGGCATCGGGAAGAAATAGATCCTTTCCTACAGCGATAATATTGTCTTTTACGCTTGGGTTGTAGGCATATATCTTGGAAAGCTCGATATTGTGTGTTTTTGCGATTTCCCCCAGAGTATCAGACTGTTGAACAGTGTAATAAATTCCATCAGATGGTGGAATCTTAATCGATTGTCCGACGTGTAATGTCTGTTTTACGTTCAGATCATTTCCCCAGAGTAAGGTGGTTACCTTAATTCCAAACTTATGTGCGATTTTAGAAGGGTTGTCTCCTGATTTTACGGTGTAATTAATCGTCACATCTCGCTTCCGAGGCTGTACACGGAACACTAAGTTCCCATTCTCATCTTCAACAAGCACCTCTCTCAAACCCGCGGTCTTCACTCCTGCAAAATTATCGAGGAATCCAACTTCTGAAATAGGAAAGGAAATTGATTTCTCTCCCAAAAATTCATCTCCAAAAAGCTCTTGTTCGTGTGAAAAATAGGGCGGACGGAAACTCATAAGGAACATTACCAAAATCCCAAAGGCCACTGCTTGAAAAGCAAAGGGGGAGTGTAAAGCCCGACGAGAAGCATCGAGCACGGTAGTCCAAAGAATTTTTCCCATAAGTGAATCAATTCCGTCCGATTCTAGACAGAATTAGTGCTCCGTCAACAAGACAACGCTATCTTATCGACTTAATACC
>CAZVBV010000058.1:0-2194 GCA_964625805.1 uncultured Candidatus Peribacteria bacterium
ATCACCCTTTTTAGGGGGCCTCTTTCCCGAGAGTTACTGCCGAAAACGAAAGATAGTAGCTATCACTTCGAGCGTAAATATAGTGAGAGACTGTGAAATGTCAAAAGATTTTGGGGATTTTTTTCCTTAATAGTAGGGGCAAGGCATGCCTTGCCCCTACAGGGTTAACAAGGGGTTTAAACCCTTTGTTAAAAAGGTGTTCTCTTTTTGTCATCCTGAACCATATGCTCAACTCGATTGGGTATTGTTTCAGGATCAAGAGAGCGGGATACTCTCCTGACGACTCCCCCGCAATGCGGGGTCGTCTACTCGAGGAATTTGCATCTTCGTTTCACTCAGTGCAAATTTTCGAACCCTGGGCTTGGGTTCAAATCCCTATTATTAAAAACCAACCACCCCTTTGGGGCGTTCGTTTTTTAATGGCGGAGAGAGCGGGATTCGAACCCGCGGTACAATTGCTTGCACACACGCTTTCCAAGCGTGCGCATTCGACCACTCTGCCATCTCTCCGTAATTTGAATAAAACCGATAAGAACGCGGCGATTGTACGAAAAACAAGGCGAAGGGCAAATCATCACCTCTTGATCCTGAAACAAGTTCAGGATGACAAAGGGGTCCGGATAGTTTTTAATTCTGTACTCGATCTTTCAACCGCTCTCCCCCATCCTCCACATCCACAATCACAAACACCTCATCCCCCATCCGCACGAGTGAGTTGGTTACGAAGGTAACGGTGTCACCTTTTTTCGCGTTCTCAACAACCTTTCCATCCTCATCTCGCAGTTCGGTAATCTTCTGTTTCACCGTCCCCGTGGTCGTTCCAATGATGTAGACCTCATCTCCTGTTTTGAGTTTTTCAGCTTGAATAATAATCTCGGCCACGTTTTTCTTTGGGAAATAATGCGTGACTTTTCCGAGTGACAATTTCCGAGTGGTCGCAACAGAACCATAAGACCGACTCCACGCGCCAACGGGTCGCCCGAAGTAAAATCCTTTGCTCAGTCCCCTGTTATAAACAGACTTGAGATCAGCGAAGAGTTCCTCAATAAGTGCCTCGTCGTAGGTCTTGTTCTCAATAGCGTCTAAGGCTTTTCGATAAGCTGTCACAACCGTGTGCACATAATCTGGTGATCTCCCTCTCCCTTCGATTTTGAGGGAATACACCCCTGATTCGATAACCTTATCGACAAAGTCGATGGCACATAAATCCTGTGGACTCATGACGTATTGGTTTTCGACTTTGAGTTCATCGCCTGTTTCGGTGTCTGTAATCTTGTACGCTCTCCGACACATCTGTCGGCACAGTCCTCGGTTCGCGGAGAGGTTGTGTTCAAAGGCCGACATGAAACATCGCCCACTCACCGAAATACACATCGCTCCGTGGATGAAGGCTTCGATTTCAATCAAGTTTCCCTTTGGTCCGCGAATATCTTGTTCTTTAATCTGGTCGGCAATGAATCGAATTTGTTTCAAATCAAGCTCTCTCGCCAAGACCACTCGATCAACAAACGGCGAGTAAAATTTCACAGAATTAATATTTGAAATAGAGAGTTGCGTCGAACAATGCACCTCCTGCCCTATCTCATGGCAGTATTGAATGGCGGCAACGTCGGCCGCAATCACCGCATCGATCCCGTTTTCTTTCGCCGCATCAATCAATGATTTCATCAAGTCTACTTCCCGATCGTAAACGATGGTGTTCAGCGTGATATAGGTCTTCACATTTTTCTCGTGACAGATGTCCGCGATTTCTTTCAAATCTTCTAGAGTAAAATTCTGCGCAGAAGATCCGGCTCGCATGTTCAGGTGCGTAATACCGAAGTACACCGCGTCCGCTCCAGCGTTAATTGCTGAATGAAGAGACTTGTAAGATCCTGCGGGAGCGAGTAGTTCTACTGTTTTCACGTCGGCATTATTGGGATTTTTTTATGCATTGCAAATGCTCTTTTGCCTACAGCCCACGGCTGAAGCCGTGGGTTGCCATGTTATCTACAACCCACCGCTTCAGCGGTGGGCATTGGAAATCCTTAAAATCACTGGACAAACCACCTCCCGATTAGTAGAGTGGCGCTCGTTATATGCCTATATCCGTATCTGATCTCGCGAAACAACTCGACATTGCTCCCGAAGCTGTCCAGCTTCATGCAATGGACCTTGATTTTGAGATGCCCGAAGATGATATGGTCCCTGATGA
>CAZVBV010000058.1:2294-5730 GCA_964625805.1 uncultured Candidatus Peribacteria bacterium
TTCATGCAATGGACCTTGATTTTGAGATGCCCGAAGATGATATGGTCCCTGATGAAATAGCGGCAGAAATCAAAAACATCGAACTCGGAAATGAAATTAAACAAGTAGAACACGAGATTGAAAGCGAAATAGCTCGAAGTATTGTCGAAAAACAACAAGAGAAAACGGCCGGAAGTAAGAAAGTTGTGCGAAAGAAAAAAGAAAAAGAAGAAGAAAAAGAAGATGTCGTTGAAGTAGTAAAGGCTGACGATGGAACTATTATCTTGCCCGAAGAACTTACAGTGCGAGAACTCGCGATTAAGATTGGAAAACCTCTTCCGATTGTTTTGGTGAAACTAAAACAGAACGGAGTGATTGCGAACTTGGCACAAAATATTGATTACGAAACAGCCGCTATCGTGGCTGATGAACTTGGAGTAAAAGTGAGGAAAGAGGCGGTGGCATTGACTGGTGAACAGTTGTTCCGAGCCGATCTCTCTCAATTATTGAAGGACGAAGAACCAGAACTCCTCAAACCACGACCACCAGTGATCTCAATCATGGGACACGTTGATCACGGAAAAACATCCGTACTCGATTTCGTGCGAAAAGCGAAAGTGGCCGAAGGCGAAGCGGGAGGAATTACACAAAGAATTGGTGCGTATCAGGTGGATGTTGGGGGTGATCTTATCACGTTCCTCGATACACCAGGACACGAAGCCTTCACGATCATGCGATCTCGAGGTGCACGGGCAACCGACATTGCGATTCTCGTGGTAGCAGCGACAGAAGGATTAAAACCGCAATCAATTGAAGCGATTAATCATGCCAAAGAAGCCGGCATTCCGATTATTGTAGCCATCAACAAGATGGACATGGAAGGCGCGAATCCTGACCTCGTCAAAAAGCAACTCGCCGATCAAGAACTCAATCCTGAGGATTGGGGGGGAACAACGCCCTGTATTGAAGTGTCTGCAAAGACAGGAGATGGAATTGATAAACTTCTCGACACGGTGAAGATCATGGCAGAGCTTCAAGAACTCAAAGCAAATCCGAACAGAACCGCCATTGCAACAGTGATCGAATCATCAGTGCAAACGGGAACAGGAGTTACCGCAACAGTGCTCGTGAATACAGGAACACTGCATCAAGGAGATGCGTTTGTTATCTACGATCAACACGGAAAAATACGAACCATGAAAGACTATGCTGGAAAGCAGATCAAATCTGCGCTTCCTTCAACGCCTGTGCAAATCACGGGACTCTCAGAACTTCCACAGGTCGGAGATATTGTTCAGATTATGGAAACGGAAAAGATTGCGCGACGAAAATCAGAAGAAGTGGCATCTATTTCACATGAAGATGCACTCGCGAAACGAAAGAAATTCTCACTTGCGACTATGAAAGCGAAGTTGGCGGAAGGAAAACTTCAACAACTCAAAGTGATCGTGAAGTCTGATAGTCAGGGAACATTGGAAGCAGTCATGAATGAAGTGAATAAAGTCCGAACCGAAGAAAGCTTCACCAAAGTAGTACATTCAGGGGTTGGGGAAATTACAGAATCTGATGTAATGCTGGCTTCTGCAGGAGGTTCAATTGTCGTGGGATTCAATGTTGAGACTCCAGGACGTATTGGGAAATTAGCGGAGAAAGAAGGTATAGAATTGTTCACGTTCGACGTGATCTATCATCTGACAGAGAAGATTAACGATATTCTTCTTGGAAAGATGGATGACGCTGAAACCGAAACAATCGTCGGTGAATTCAAGGTAAAAGCGATCTTTGCTTCCACGAAGAAAATGGCAGTGTTGGGAGGAGATGTCATAACAGGAAAGATCCGAAAACTTGCTAAATTCCGACTCTTTCGAATGGAGAAAGTCGAGAAAACGGAAATGGTTGAAGGCGAAAAGAAGGTAACAACGGCAGATGAAAAGAAACTTATTGGAGAAGCGAAAATTGCATCTGTTCAGCTCGGGCAAAAAGAAACGAATGAGATCAATGAAGGCACTGAATGTGGAATGAAGGTCGACCACAACAATTTGGAATTCTTGGAAGGCGATATCTTGGAGTTATTTGTAGTTAAGAAATAAGTGAGCTCCGGCGAGTTAAAACATAAAAGTATTTTTTGTAATGGCTATCGGGTGGGGGTTTGGGGACGAAACCTGTCTGAGCGTCATCGGGACTCGGCAGTATTGTGCTATGTCAAAGTGAGCGAGTTTTTTTGTCCCCAAAAGTTTTTGGTTCTTTTTGGTTACAAAAAGAACAGTCTTACTGATACCCAAGATCGATAAAAGAAGGGATTCCTCCGCTTCGGTCGGAATGACAAGGGTAGAAAAAATTTTTGATATTTAATTTTTATTGCTTATCCTTTGCTCATCTTAAAAACAACCTCATGAAAAAAATTATCGTTTTCGTTCTCGTACTTTTTATCCTCCCTCTTATGACTGCCTGCACAAAAAAAACCGACACTCCCAAAACATTTGAACCTGTTGAAGAACTCGTAATCGAAACACTCAAAGATGGAAAAGGAAAAGTTGTTGTCGAAGGAAGCAATGTCTCTGCTCATTACACAGGAATGTTCACTGACGGTAAAGTTTTTGATACAAGCGCAGACCGTGATCCAATCCATTTCACCGTTGGTGGTGGACAAGTAATCGAAGGATGGGACAAAGGATTCATCGGAATGGAAGAAGGTGAAAAACGAAGACTCTCAATTCCTCCAACACTTGGATACGGAGCGGATGACTTCGGACCAATCCCAGGAGGCTCAACACTTATTTTTGAAGTAGAGCTTGTGGAAATTAAGAACTAAGGAAATAACCTGTAGGGATAAGGCTTGCCTTGTCCCTAGACACAAAACTACAACCCATCGCTTTAGCGGTGGGCTTCTTTAGGAAGCGACTCTGGTTAAAAGCCGAGAGCTGAAGCACTCGGTTGCCAGCAGTTATCGCACAAACTCTCATCTCTAAACTCTAAACTGTTTTAAATCATCCCGTTATCCCCCATTCCTACGAGTCCGATGATCAGACCAATGAGTCCGAAGCCCGCTCCGATAATCCAGAACCGCATCACTATCTGCGTCTCAGACCACCCCTTCGCTTCGAAGTGATGATGAATCGGGGCGATAAGGAAGAGTTTTCGTTTGAAATGCTTTTTCCAGAACATCTGAAGCATTACAGATATGGTTTCAACAATGAAGATACATCCAATGATCGCGAGGATAATCACCGCATTGGTCAGCATCGCAATTACTCCTAGTGTCGCTCCCAGCGCCAACGACCCAGTGTCTCCCATGTAAATTTTGGCAGGAGGCACATTGAACCACAGAAACGCGACCAGCGCTCCTACGATAACTGCACAGAACACCGAGAGAATCGGCATTCCATAGAAATACGCAATCACAGCAAACGCTCCGTAGGCAATCGTCAGAAGCCCTCCAGCGAGTCCATCCAGTCCA
>CAZVBV010000059.1:0-5728 GCA_964625805.1 uncultured Candidatus Peribacteria bacterium
ACATATTCACCACGCCCGTTCCTGCATTGTCGACTCCCGAGATCCAGCCGTCGTTGGCGAGGGTTAGAAGAGTTGAAGGAGAAGTGGTTCCGATACCGACGTTACCAGATCCCTTAATTGTCATTGGAATATAGCCTCCACTGTTATTTGCTTTTGAAGCATAAAATGCAATGTCTCCATAAGTGCTTGAATCTGCACCAAACGATAATACGCGAGTTGCGCCTGCGTTAAAATCCAACATTCCTACATTCGCCGTTGTTGCATATCCCGAAGAAACACCGCTCACCTGGACCGCCCCAGCAACTTCTAATTTTTCATTCGGACTCGTCGTCCCGATACCGACGTTTCCGGTACTTGTTATCCGCATACGTTCTCCATAAGAACCACCACCTAATGTTCCAAAAAATAAATCCGTATCTTCACTACTACCAGTCCTATCTCTATATATTGCACCTATTTGTGAATGGCTGCCATTACTTCCACCATCATAACCAAAAGTTATTGACGAACCAGTATTTACTGTGGTATTTGTATTTCCTATTGTTATACCTTGGAAACCAGCCTGTGTAGTTGTCGCATCAGCGAAGGCTACAGAGAGAGGATGCCCCGGACTCACCGTCCCGATACCGACGTTACCGCCATTTGGATTAAGAAGTAAAGGATAATTAATATCCAAATTTGAGATATCGGTTGCCTGTATCCAAGAACCATAAGGACTACCCGAAATCATACCAATATCCAAGGCATTATTATTGGCAGTATTATCAAATCGCATCATTCCATTTTGTGTTGTTCCGGAAGTTGCAGGAGAACCAGCTGCCCCTAGAAGAGTAAGTAGTTGTGCTGGACTCGTCGTCCCGATACCGACGTTTCCCGCAGCATTTATAAACATTCTTGAATAAAGAGTAGATCCAGTACCAGGGGCGGCTGTCATAAATTTGAAGCCAGCATCATTATCATTTGTTCCACCTCTATAAGTAAGAGCTCCCACCCTTCTTGCCGCATGATCACTATTCGTTGTTGAAGATCCAGAAATTAAATCTCCATTTGTTGTCGAGGCAATCTCTCCATTAAAAATCATATGACCTCCTCCGCCATCTTGTACATTGTACAATCTAAAGTTAGAAGTATTAGAAGAATCCGCAGTATTCATTAAACGAAAACTTTCTGTCAAATAATTTGCTGATTCACTAATTGTTAGCTTCGCCCCCGGACTCGTCGTCCCGATACCTACGTTGCCAGAAGCATTCACTGTTATATCACCAGCAAGTTGCCTTGCGTTCATTTTCAACCCCTTACTTCCTCCTGGGGATAGATACAGTGCCTTTACTTCTCCGTCTGTAAGAGCTCTATTGTAAATACGGGTTTCATCTATCTGACCATCAAAATAAGCATACCCATTTCCATGTCCAAATATTAATTGTTGCCCTGCAGTGCTATCAAATGAACCCGGTGTATTTGTGCTGGAAACAAAATTTCCATTTTGATAAACTTTTATTGTTGCCCCATCAAAAACAGCCACCAGATGATTCCACGTATTTAATGTTGTTGGGATAGTAATCTCATAACGCACTCCACTAACCCAGCCATCGAATTTTATAGCCGACGTCCCCATTCTAAAACTATATCCTGGAACCACAGCATCTTTTCCTTTTTGCATTATTTCACCCCAGTCGTATCCAGAAGCTTTGACCCAAATTGAGAACGTCCCCGCTGTTGTTAGTTCTAAACTCGTATCAGCTCCACAAGTCACTTTATCATCAGTAAGCAAATCTAAATCATTTCCACTAACACCTTCGAGCCAGTCTGCATCTGTCATGTTCACAAGACTACAGTTATTTCCGTTCCCTGAATTATCAACGGCCACTGTTCCACTTCCATCATCAAATGCCCAATATCCCACGAGTCCTTCGTCAGAAGGAAACATAATTTCATTGCCAGCTAATAAAAACTTATTCCCTGCTTGAACATTTACGCTTCCTGCAACGTCTAGTTTTTGACTCGGACTCGTCGTCCCGATTCCGACATTTCCCGAGCTTGTGATTCTCATTTTTTCGATAAGCCCTGCAGTCTTTGATGTTGCAAGAACTAAATCACCTTTATTCCAATTCGTATCTGATCCTGAACCCTGAAAAACACCATAAACACCAGCATAAGTATTATTATAAGTTCCACTTGCCGAGAGTGAACTAAAACTCAAAATCGGAGAATAACTTCCAATAGAATATATATTATTTGTTAAATCAAGACCCCCTCCAATTGTTGCATTTGCAGTATTACTTTCGGTAATTGTAATTCCCTCTGCATTAAACGTTTTATTTGTTCCCTCAATATATGACAGTCTTGAGCCACTATAAGACCCAATATTTAATTTAGTAACTGGACTCGTCGTCCCGATTCCGACATTTCCATTTCTATCAATTCTCATCTTTTCGGTTAGATTCCCGGTGTTAAGTTCAGTTAAGAAAGCCAAGTTGGAACCCGTATATACCGCTCCGTTAGTAATACTCCTTATTTCGCTATGCCCCCAATCACCAGCAGAATTATTAAATCTCAACGAAGAATATTGTTCTGTCCCAGGAGAGGTAAATGGAGTTGTTATTTGAATGCCCACCGTGTTTACGGCGTTAACTACTTCTAATTTCACCCCTGGCTCCGTCGTCCCAATACCCACATTCCCTGAATTATCAATCACAACCGAGTTGCCTCCGTTCTTACTGATATTAAAGAGATCGCCCGTACCGTACTGTTTCCCCCAGAAAAGAGGATCGGTAGTGGATTGTTCGGCCAAGGTTCCCGTGTAAACGTCGACAGCACCGGTGATACAAGTCGGAGGTGTACTTCCCTGACAAGTGGTGTCGTAGGTTCCCGCAACCCCATTGTTGGTACAAGCACCACCGATTTCTATCTCACACCCGTTGGCGTCAACACCCGTTCCCACGCCATCACAGTCCAAGTATCCCGTGAGACACGTGCCACACGAGGTCGTGTGTGCGGATCCGGCACAGGTGGTCTTGAGGTTTTTAGTGGCACAGGTGGAGGACGCTTTACAGTCCCAGACACTGGCAGGCGTCGTACAATCATAGGTCGTCTGCGTACAGTTGACTTGATATCCACCAGATCCCTGCACGTCGGTGTCATCAGCCGTTCCCGCAGCAGATGGGAGCGCGGCATTGACCGTAGTAGGATTGGCACAGTAGAGAGTGGAACTGACGTATCCACAAATCTTCAGATTCTCAGGACAATCGATAGAGAGATAAGAACTGTCACAGGTAGTGGCATCCGTAGTCCATCCGGTAGTAGCAAAAGCTGAAGGAATGAAAAATGCGAGCATGAAGAAGCTGCAAATGGCAAACTTCAAGAACATACCGTCAAATTTCCAAATACACTTGTCATCCCGGAATTTTGAAAAAATATCCGGGACCCAGCCATAAAAGAAAGGAACTTTTAATTTAACGCTCACGTTCTTTAGCCAGGTGCTTTTTGCACAGCTAGTTCCCGGATATCCCTCCAGGATTCCGGGATGACAGGAGGAATTATTTTTTTTCTCTGAGATACGAACTCTGATCTCCTTATTCCCCACATCCCCCTTCGCGCCCTCATGGAGAGGTCGTTTGTGACGAAGGAAAGAGAAGAAAATGTTCAACATTTATTTAAATAATTGCGAGAAGAAATCGGCAATAGTACCAAAGAAAGAAGGTTCCGATCCATCAAGACTCTCCTTCTCAGAAGGCATTTCTGGAGCAACGGCTACGATCTTTCCCGTCTCCAAACCAGCCGAAACTTTCTGATGGATACTCGTCAGCATTTGCGAAAAGTCTTGTTCGAGTTTACTCGCAAGTTGAACAAATTTTGTGTTCACAAGTGTTTCTATTTGCGAATTGTCAATCATTGGTGATTGTGTTGGGGATGAATTCGTAGGTTGTGCACAGAGAAATTTACCATTTTTTCCGTCAAATCTCAAGAAATCACAGGTCGGAATAACCTGACAATTCGTGCCAATTTTTATTTCGCCAGATTTGCAATCTTTGACCTCTGACACCGGTGCCACAGGTTTTTCCGCACAGGTAAATGTATTCCCGTTGAAAGTCAGGAATTCACAAGAAGGGATGTCCAGACACTGGGTCC
Organism: uncultured Candidatus Peribacteria bacterium; assembly: GCA_964625805.1. Lineage (GTDB taxonomy): Bacteria > Patescibacteriota > Gracilibacteria > UBA4473 > UBA4473 > CAZVBV01. Next base: position 4,129 of record CAZVBV010000059.1, read on the forward strand.
CGAGTTTGAGTTGTTTTTCTGCACAAGTCTTCGTTTCGTCTGTTCCAAGAGCAACCCCTCCCACCATAAACTTCGCGTCAACGGGGATGTTAATATTCCCTTGTTCGTCGATTTGTAATTGAGAAGCAATGGTTTCCCCACTGCTTGTTTGCACGGTGGCGAACTGTTGCGCAAAAACACTACAATTCGGAGGTTGGTTGCCAATACAGGTTTTGCTGTAATTCCCCGTTTGTCCGTCTTTTGAACACGCCCCGCCGATTTCTATTTCACATCCGTTGGTACTTTTTCCATCGCAGTCCAAATATCCCGCATCACAGACTATTCCCTTACATCCTTGGTATCGGGCATGGGGACCGGATTCCGATCCGTCAGCCGTTTCACAGCCTGCTTCGTTATCACAGTTAAGATATCCCGCTTTGCATTCACCACATTTAAATCCGCCTGCTTTCAAACATTCTGTGTTTTGGTTTGCGGTATCGCAAGTCGTGTCGGTCTGACATTGCCATGGGAGACAAGACGCCGCTTCGCTGTGACAATCCAGCACGAGTCCACTAGGCAATCCTGAGTTGAGATTGAAGGCCGTTTCAGTTTTTTCTTTTGCCTGGTCGGCTTCTTTGGGTGTAGCGCAGTTCATAATTCCATCAAATCCACACACATACTGATCCGCTTCACAGTCGATAGACATGTACGCCGTTCCACATTCCGTAATATCGGTGACCCACTTAGTAGCGGATGCCGTAGGCATAAGGAAAGCGAGAATGAAGAAGCTGCAAACGGCAAACTTCATAATTCTGGGTCCGGACCCCAAAATACCTCGGGTCCGGACCCGTAATTTTTCAGGAAATTGTTTTATTTTTTTCATTTTTAAATTTTATTTACAGCAAGCGAATGTTTTTGAAGTATCACAGTATCCAACTCCGCCTCGACCACCACCGGTCGAATTAAGAACCCAGAAACTTCCAAAGGTATCTGTTGTTGCGGATGTCCATCCCGTACAGTCATTGACGGGTGAGGCAGCGGGAACATATTTCGCGCCTCCAGAGTTAATCCATACTTGTGTTGTCCCTCCTGCGGTCCATCCTGACAAGGTTGTCAGATCTGCGATGAAGGCAAGCGTTCGTGTCATTTCATCAACCGAGCAGACATGTGATCCGCTCACCGCCGTATTACACAGATCGTTGGCCGCTTGGTAACCAACAACCGCATCGTGCGCTGCACTTCCATTAGATGATGCAGAGACACCGACAAAGATACTAGAGTCTTCCCCCCAATCATTAATAGAAATATCTTTACAGTTGGCTCCGTTCTCATCACAGATTTGTTGAGCGCGGATGGTTCCTGCGACGTCGAGTTTAGAAGCTGGGCTCGCCTTTCCAATTCCGACGTTGCCTCCGTATGGGCTCAAAAGAAGATGAGCAAAACTAGCCCCGCTTGACGGTTGAATATATTGATATGCTCCTCCACCAGCAGTCGTAAATCCAAAGTTCATCATTACACCTGGATTTCCCTCATAGTCTATTTTTACGGCAGCATTTGATATAGATTCAGCTAAATTAGCTACCCCAGCTCCTCCTAATACATGAAGTTTGGCAGCAGGACT
>CAZVBV010000060.1:0-5576 GCA_964625805.1 uncultured Candidatus Peribacteria bacterium
ATTATAACGAGAGAAAACAATTCTTCCAAGTTTATTGTAAAAAAAGTTTGACAAAGGCGGACTGAGTCCTAGAATTCGCGCGTATTTTTTTGTTTTCTTAACACCCACAAAAAATGGCAGACGCTAAATTCGACAGAAGCAAACCCCATGTCAACGTCGGGACCATAGGACACGTTGACCACGGAAAGACTACGCTTACAGCAGCGATCACTAAGACGCTTGCTGACAGACTTCCATCAAGCATCAACACTTTTGTTGCGTTTGATCAAATTGATAACGCGCCAGAAGAAAAAGCGCGAGGTATTACAATCGCTACTTCTCACCAGGAGTACGAATCAGAAAATCGACACTACGCACACGTAGATTGTCCGGGTCACGCCGATTACGTGAAAAACATGATTACTGGTGCCGCTCAAATGGACGGTGCAGTATTGGTTGTGGCAGCAACTGATGGACCTATGCCACAAACGAAAGAGCACATCCTCTTGGCTCGACAAGTTGGAGTGGACAACATCGTTGTCTTCCTCAACAAATGCGACATGGTGGATGACGCTGAAATGATCGACCTCGTTGAAATGGAGGTTCGAGAAGAACTTTCTAAACGAGACTTCGACGGAGATAAAGCCGTTATCATTCGTGGATCAGCTCTCAAAGCTCTCGAAGATCCGAAAGGAGAATGGGGAGACAAGATTATGGAATTGGTTGCGGCTTTGGATTCAGAAATTCCTGAACCAAAACGAGAAACTGATAAAGATTTCTTGATGTCTGTAGAAGACGTTTTCTCAATTAAAGGACGAGGAACAGTTGCTACTGGACGTATTGAACAAGGAGTGATCAACATCGGAGACGAAATTGAAATCGTTGGAATCCGAGACACATCAAAAACTACCGTTACTGGAGTTGAGATGTTCCACAAACAACTTGATCGAGGAGAAGCTGGTGACAACGCTGGACTTTTGCTTCGAGGAGTTGAACGAGAAGATATTGAACGAGGACAAGTTCTTTCTAAACCAGGAACTATTACTCCTCATACTGAGATGGAAGCTGAAGTTTTGATCTTGAAAAAAGAAGAAGGAGGACGACACACTCCATTCTTCAAAGGATACAAACCTCAATTCTTCATCCGAACAACAGACGTTACAGGAGAAGTTATTCTTCCAGACGGAGTTGAAATGGTTATGCCTGGTGATAACGCTAAATTCAAAGTTATCTTGGGAGCGGCTATTGCCTTGAACGAAGGGACCAGGTTCGCAATAAGAGAAGGAGGACGAACTGTTGGAGCCGGAGTAGTAACAAAGATTCTTAAGTAATCTTTCTTGCAAAACAATTAAAGGGCCCTGCTGAAAAGCAGGGTTTTTTTTATCATTTTTTCTGGCAACCGAGGGCTTTAGCCTTCGGCTTCTGGGGAGCCCACGGCTTAAGCCGTGGGTTGCAGTGTGATCAATAACTCATGGCTAGATCCCGGATATTCCTCCGGCCATCGGCTCTGAGGAAAGGAAGGAATGCTCAGGCTCGAAGAGAATTCCGGGATGACAGAAAGAGAAAAGACGGGGATCTGTGTAACAAAAAGACTTCGTCATCGTTATAATTAGTGGAAGTGGAAAGGAGACGTGCTCTGTGCATAGCCCCTTTCTTTTTCTTTCTCACAAAAACTCCCATGAAAGCTTTGCTAATGCTTTTTTTCGGGCTTTTGCTATTTTTGTGTCTTCTGTGCACACGTATCGAGATGGAAAGAAAGTCGAAGCCTTAGACAATATCGAAATGTAAAAACAAGGATTCCCTTCGCTTTTTTGGTTTGGAAGAATGAAACATTGAAGCACTGAAATTTTTGAGTACAATGACGCCGATGAAAATTTTTGAAATACTCGGAAAGATATTGAGCTCAGTGAATGGTGCATCACGAACACCGGTGTATGAAAAATACGATAAGAACGTGCAAGGGAACACAGCGTGTGAGCGGGGAGCTGTAGCGGCTTCGGTGATAACGCCTTTTCGTGATTACCCAGAACTTTCAGAAAAAGGATCGCGAACAGGGGTCGCCATTGCGACGGGTGGAAATCCAAATCTTGCAAAAATATCAGCACGAATAGCAACCGAATATGCGGTAACAGAAGCGATTGTAAAAGTATCGTGCGTAGGAGGAACGCCATTGTCTGTGACCGATTGTTTGAACTTTGGAAACCCAGAAAAAGCGGACCAAATGGGGGAATTCGTTGATGGCGTGGAAGGACTCAAAGAAGTTTGTTTGGCGCTTGATGTGCCGATTGTTTCGGGAAACGTATCGTTCTATAACGAGTCAGGAGGAAAATCTATTCCACCGAGCGCATTGATTTCCGTATTCGCACGAGTAGAGGATCCGGAGACGGTTCCATCGATCAATTTTCAAAACGCAGAAGAAACAATCTTTATGATTGGAAAACGCTCTGAAAAATTAGGGGGATCAGCTTTCTTAACAGTTTGTGAGAAAGAAGACTCTCGCGTAGAAAAAATTGATTTCAGTGTTGTGAAAGGGTGGACGGAGAAATTACGACATATTTCCGAAAAAGGAATGGTCTCTTGTGCTCGGCCAATTGTTCAAGGAGGAATGATTACGGCTGTGAGCGAGGCCTGCCTCGGAAACGGAAAAGGAGCGAAGCTCAATATTGAAACGACAGATCAAATACCACAGTTTCTCTTTTCAGAAAATGTCGGAGCGGTTATTTCCACCAAATACCCTGAGAAAATACAGGAGATTTTTGGAGACCAAGCGGTTGAGATTGGAACAACGACTGATGAGTTTGTATTGTCTCTTTCTGTAAATGGAGAAAAGATAGAAGAAACACCGCTTGAGAACTGGAAAAAAGCATGGGAAAATAAATTGAGAGAAATCTTTTAGTTTTGCTTTATTATTGGAAATGGTTGATGTATCTGCAACCGATGGCTTTAGCCGTCGGCCGGTTTGCAGCAGTGCGGGAGTTTGGGAATGCCCACAGCTAAAGCTGTGGGTTGCAGAGAAAGATGAGAGTGTTGGATGTTTCTTTTTGCATAACTTGTTCTCTTCCTGATATACTGAGCAAAACAAAAACAATATGAAAAAAATATGTTTTGCATTTCTCGCAGCGCTTCTGTTTTTGGGAAGTAGTTCTTCGGTGTTTGCCGGTGCTGGAAACACTTGGTGGGATGATGTAGAAGATTTTGGAGATGATATGGAATGTATTGTCGATATTGATTTGGGAAGCATTATTGATTTTGGAAATGGTGATAAGCCTGTGTTTGATGGACCAGGAATCAAAAAAGGTGCCAAAATTGTAAAATGTAACCTGGATCGTGGAGTGTCGAAAGAAAAAGATTTAAATAAATTGATTATCGCTTGGATGAAATTTTTCCTCTCAGTGGTAGCCGTCGTTGCAGTTGTGGCAATCGTATGGGCTGGATTCTTATATGTTACATCAGGAGGAGATGATGCTCAAAATGAGAAAGCAAAAAAAATTATTATTTGGGTAGCTCTCGGAATCATTCTGATATTCGGGTCCTATGCCATTGTAAATACCGTTATGCAAGCGCGCTTTGGCGCCTAACTTTTCTCGCATGAAAAAAATCCTTTTCGTTCTCGTAGCATTCCTTACGCTCAATATATTTATTCCACAAGTTGGGATGGCAGATTTTGGCGATGTTGTAGCTGGATTTGAAGATATGGTTCTGGGTATTGGAGTTGTTCCGGACGGAGAATTCCTTCTTCCGTGTCCAGAAGAGTTTAATGAAATTGGACAGTATGCTTCGGCGCGAACCTATATTATTAAAGTCCTTAATTTTGCATTGTCCTTCTTGGGGCTGATTGCCATGATTTTTATAATTTATGCAGGGATCCTCTATATCACAGCAGGAGGGGACGATGGGCAACATGAGAAAGCGAAAAAAATCGTGATTTATGCATCGACAGGGATATTAGTGGTGCTCGTTTCCTTTGCGCTTGTGAACACCTTGATTCGAAGTGCTCCAAGTGGAGATGATGATAGAGGGGGTGGCGGTGGAGCTACTTATTCTGGAGAGGGAACAATTGTTCCTGATTATTGTCGACAGCTTGAGGGAGAGGGAAAAGAAGTAACACCAGTAGATATGACTGTATCTCCAGGAGTTCCTTTTGGAGTAGGATATATGGTTTCTCTAGAAGAAGCACAGGCAGGAATTCATTTTTCTACACATAAACTGGGAGATTGGATGTTTGGTGATGGAATGACTCGGTCAGAATTAATGAGCTTGAATCATTCTTATGGAGAACGGGGAGCTTATGAAGTATATTTTTTAGCGGAAGATGAAGAAGGGCAATTTTATGGAGCCAAGACGGTAATTGTGGTGGATGGTGTTATGGCTGATTTCAGGGCTGATAAATATGAACTTCCTGCGCTAGAAGAAGTAACACTCAATGGACAAACTTCTAAAAGTGCAGTGGGATCTGTTACTGAATATGCATGGAGTTGTGATCCAAGTTGTGAAGAAATTGGATCATCAGGAAATATAACCAAGGCTAAGTTTCCAGTCCCAACGGACGGAAAAAACCTGTATAATGTCACACTCACTGCGACAAATAACATTGGTGCTATAGGAAGTATTACCAAGACATTTACGGTTTTAAAAGCATTACCAGAGGCTGTGATTGTCGATCCAATAGAAACCACAGGGAGGGAACGACATCCAGCAGAATATGTATTCGATGCGGCCGGAAGTAAAAATATTTATGGAACGCCTGCGGGATTGAAATATGTATGGGATTTTGGAGATGGGACGGGTGAACATATATTCAACACACAAACAGTGACGCATGAATATACAGAACCAGGAAATAAAACAGTAACGCTTAAAGTGCGTTATTCGCATCAAGGGGAAGTGCTGGAAAGTACTCCTTTACAGACAGCGAGTATTCCGGCTGTTTCGACACTGTGGGCAGATTTTACAGCGCCGCAGTTTCTCACAATCGATGAAGAGTTTGCGTTTCAGGCACAAAGCCCAGAAGGGGTTATCTATGTATGGGATCTCGATGGAGGAACGACGATTGACGATCTCTCGTTTCCAAGTGTTCGGGCTACGTTTGATGAAGCGAAAATATATGATGTAAAACTAACAGTGAGTACAACAGATCCAGTGGATTCAGCTGAGATAACAAAATCTGTTTATGTGCGAGCAGAGGGGGATCCAATAGCAATTGCTCAGTATTCCAGTATGGATACGTGGATCAATGTTCCTTCAACGATCACAACAACGCGTGATGGAAGCGGAGCCACGGATATCTTAATTCGATCGAATTCGATTGATTCAACGGGAGAGGAAGGCTGTAATCCTGGTAATCCTGCAAATTTGAATTACAGCTGGTCTGTCGACGGAGCTCCTGTTTCGACAGACTGTGATCCAGATCTTAATCAGTACTTTGCGGAAGCGGAGACACATCCAGTGACACTTCTTGTCTATGATCCAGATAATCAAAATATACAAGATAGTGCTTCATTTACGGTGGATGTAGAAAACATTCTTCCAATAATAAGTTCTCTCGTTTATGAAACCAATACGAATCCAAATCCTATTCCAGAAGGACCAATGAGTTT
>CAZVBV010000061.1:0-5514 GCA_964625805.1 uncultured Candidatus Peribacteria bacterium
CCCTTTTTGTTTGATATGAGGAAGGGATTCCTCGGCTTCGCTCGGAATGACAAGGGGGGGGCGGAGTTAGGAGTGTTTGACAAAAGCCTTGTCAGCAATACAATCCTCGCGTTCTTTATGGGTGAGTAGCTCAGTGGTAGAGCAGTTGACTCTTAATCAATTGGCCGCGGGTTCGACCCCCGCCTCACCCACCATATTGAAATTTAAGGTCCGGACCCCAAAAGGCTCCGGACCTATTTTAAATACTAAACACTCACGACTTCCACTTCTCCAATCTTCTTCGGTAATACCAGGCGGATCTTCCCGTCTTTCTTTTTCTTATCATGTTTCATCGCCTCCCAGATTTCTTTTTCATCAAAGTCGCATATGAGATCAATATCAAATTGATTGAAAATGTTTTCAATCCGATCGACTGTTTCGTCGTCACAGAGTCCGTGTTCTAGTGCATAGTTTGCCGCCATCACAGTTCCAATGGCAACAGCGCGTCCATGAGGAATCTTCATGTCTGAAAGGAGTTCCAAGGCATGTCCGAACGTGTGTCCTAGATTGAGTTGAAGACGAATTCCTTTTTCATTTGAATCCTTGCTCACAATGTCTGCCTTAATGGCAATCGAGTCGGTAACATATGGGAAAATTTGCCGAGCTGTGGGATGTGGATTCGCTATTTTTTCCAAATCTTCAAAGTGCTTCATCGATGTAATAATTCCGTGCTTAATCATTTCACAAATACCATTTTTGATTTCTGTCTCGGGAAGCGTTTCTAAAAATTCCTCACAACAAAATACTTTTTCAGGATGATGAAACGATCCAAGAAGGTTTTTCCCTTGCTCACAATTAATGGCAGTTTTTCCTCCAACAGAAGCATCAACCATTCCCAAGAGAGTTGTTGAAACTTGGATAATTGGAATTCCTCGCATCAAAATTGATGCTGCAAATCCACCCATATCACCAACAACACCACCCCCAATGGCAACAAGTACGGAGCTTCGGTCGAGATTTTTTTCAAAGCACGCGGCAATAATCTTTCGGAGTCCTTCCCAATCTTTTCGATCAGTTTTTGGGTCGAGAAGAAAAACTTCATCTTTCTTGAATCGTTTCAAAAAAGATGTGTGTTTCTCGACATTCGTATCACTTACGATCAGAAAATTTCTTTTTCCAATCTGTTTTCGCAGGGCCTTTTCCAAGGCATCAAAGTCTTGCGGGAATTCAATCTCGCAATGAGTTTCTTTTGGAGCTATATGAACAGAGAGTGTTTTCATTTCTTCGCTTTAGCGGCTGGATTTTTTTCTTCACTGTCTCCGTTTTCATCCTCGTTCGTATGTTCAAGGAGAGAGATAGAGGAGATCAAATCACCTTTGGATGGTCGCATAAGGATGACTCCTTGCGTTGAACGACCAGCTGTTTTCACAGTATCGAGTGGTGTTCGGAGTGTTTGCCCTTGTTTCGTAACAATCAAGAGATCGTATTTCTTATCCTTTTCAATCACTCGTGCTCCGGCAACTTTTCCAGTTTTTTTAGTGAGACTCGCAACCTTAATTCCAGATCCTCCTCGTCCTTGCGCTCGGTAGAGAGAGACTTTCGACATCTTTCCAAGTCCGTTCTGCATCACTACGAGTAGCTTCGCGTCTTCGTCTTTGAGCAAGTCCATCTCGACTACCTCGTCGCCTTTCGCGAGTTTAATTCCCCGCACTCCGGCAGCAGATCGTCCCATTGGTCGGACATCTTTTTCATTGAATCGAATTGATTTTCCTTCCCGTGTCACGATGAAAACAGAATCTTCTCCGCTCGACATCTTTGTCCACTGGAGGAGTTCTCCTTCTCGTAATCCACAGGCAATAAGTCCTGATCGACGAACGTTCTTGAATTGTTCGAGGTCTGTTTTCTTAATAGTTCCACCCGTTGAACACATGAAGATATATTTCCCCTCACTCTTACTGAGGTTCAGGATTTCGGTTACCTTCTCGTCCGGCTGGAGTTGTAACAAGTTCACAATTGGAGTTCCTTTCGCCGTTCGTGAGGCTTCTGGAATCTCGTACATTGGCAATTGAAATACCCGCCCCTTGCTCGTGAAGAACAAAAGTTCGTTGTGATTACTTCCGAATCGAGCCTTTGCGATAATATCTTCTTCCTTCGTTTTGGCTCCCACGACTCCAACACCTCCACGGCGTTGAGCACGGAAGACAGACGGGTTCATTCGCTTGATGTAGTTCTGTTCTGTGAGCACCACAATCATCTCCTCATCGGGGATAGTGTCTTTGGCACAGAATTCGCCAAGAGCATTCGGGTGCACTTTTGTTTTTCGTTCGTCCCCGAATTTTTTCTTCGCTTCGTTGAGTTCATCTTCAATAATTTTTGATTGTTTTGCTCGATCTGCCAAGATTCCTTCCAACTCCATCATGAGGGCAAGTTTCTCAGCGAGTTCGTCTTCGATTTTCTTTCTTTCAAGACCAGCCAGTGTTTGCAATCGCATTTCGAGGATCGCTTTTGTCTGAATTTCTGTGAGTTTGAATTTCTTTATCAATGCTTCGGAAGCGAGTTCCTTGGTTTCTGATTTTTTAATAATCGCAATGACTTCATCGATATGATCGAGGGCAATTTTCAAACCTTCCAAGATGTGAGCCCGTGCTTTTGCGATCTTGAGTTCGTATTCCGTTCGTCGTCGAATGACGATAAATCGGTGATCAATGAAGTATTGAATTACTTCTTTCAGGTTCAATAATCGAGGGTGTATTCCGTCCACCAACGCAATCATATTCAAGTTAAACGACTTCTGGAGAACCGTCATTTTAAAGAGTTTGTTGAGCGTTTTCTTTGGATACGCATCACGTTTCAATTCGATCATAATTCGGATTCCTTCTCGGTTTGACTCATCTCGGAGGTCTGAAATCCCTACGAGTTTTTTGTCTCGAACCAAGTCGGCAATCTTTATAATAAGGTCCGCTTTATTCACTTGGTACGGAATTTCAGTAATAATAATGGCATTTTTTCCATTCTTCATTTCCTCAATCTGCGCTTTTGCACGCATCATAATTCCGCCTCGTCCCGTGGTGTACATTTCTTTAATGGCCCCTCCATCATAAATTTCTCCAGAGGTTGGGAAGTCCGGACCCTTAATGAATCCCAACAAATCCTCAATAGTTGCTTCTGGTGTTTTCAAAAGGTGCAATGTTCCATCAACAATTTCATTCAAGTTGTGCGGAGGAATGTTTGTCGCCATTCCCACGGCAATTCCCATCGTTCCGTTCAAAAGCAATTGTGGTACAACGTTTGGCAATACACTTGGTTCATATGCTGTCGCATCGTAGTTTGGTCGAAAATCTACTGTTTCTTTTTCAATATCCGCAAGCATAAGTTCTGCTATTTTGGACATCTTCGCCTCGGTATACCTCATCGCCGCAGGATTATCTCCGTCGATTGACCCGAAGTTTCCCTGTCCGTCTACGAGTGGGTATCGAAGTGAAAACTCCTGTGCCATTCGCACCATAGACATGTACACGGCGCTATCGCCATGTGGATGGTATTTTCCCAAAACGGCACCAACAACGGTTGCCGACTTTCTGTATTTCGCACTTGGACGTAGTCCATTCTCGTGCATCGCGTATAAAATTCTTCGGTGAACTGGCTTCAAACCATCTCGCACATCCGGCAACGCACGAGAGACAATTACTGACATCGCGTAGGAAATATAAGATTCCTCCATGTCCGCTGTAATTTCTTTTCTCACAAGTTCCCGAGCACATCCAACAGGATCATAAAAAAGTTCGGCAGGATCGGCTTCTTCAGCAGGGTTTTCTTCATCACCCTCAACTTTTTCTTCTTCTCCTTCCTCAGTCTCTACGACTTCTTCGGTAGGTTCTGCAGCCTCTTCCTCAGCAATTTCTTCAGGAGCGTCTTCCTTTTTTTCGGTTTTTTTCTCTTCTTTTTCATCAGAAGGATCTATTTTTTTTGAAGTAAAAGAAGGTTCTTCTTTTGGTGTGTTTTCCTCATCCCCATCAAGTCCATCGAGGGGTAATTTGTTGTCGTTTTCGTCTGTCATTTGGATAGTGAATAATTCCCATGAAGTATAGGGAAACAAAGGGGAAATTCAAAGTAAAAAAGAGGCTTTTTTCCCCCATTCCTTCGGTATTAATTGACATTTGTGTATAAAGTATTACTTTACAAATCTATGGAGGAAATTAAGACAGAAAAAAACAGCGAAATTAAAAAGATTGGGATCATCGGGGATGGGCATTATCCCGAATCCATTTCCTATATTCTTTCAAAAGTGAGTCAGGATGTCGAGATTGTAATATGGACGCACAAAGAGGAGTATGCCAAAAAGGCAGAATCATCAGGAAAATTTCGACATTCAAAAAAGAAAAAAAAGAAGCTTTGGTTTCGACAAAAAATGGAACTACCTGAGAACGTTCGCATAACGAATGATCCCCAAGAAGTAGTTCAGGACTCAGTAGTTTTATTTTCACTCCTTACGGCGCAAAGAACAAGAAGTGTTATTGAAGAGTATTTCAAGCAGCCAATAAAAGAGAACTGGGAGAACCTGAGAGCGCTTATAAGCGGAACAAAAGGATTGGAAAAAGGATCAAACAAAAGAATGTCAGAAGTGTGGCAAGAAACACTTGAACCAGAGGGAATTGATGTCTCTGAAAAGTTTGCAGTTCTGGCGGGGCTTACTTTTGCTAAAGATATTCTCTATGACGAGTGGATGGTGGCTAATATTGTTTCCAAAAGTGAAGATGTTCGAATCATCGGAACAGATGCATTGCTCCATGAAGATTTTTCAGTTCTACCATCAGAAGATGTTTGCGGGGCGGAGACCATTGGTGCTTCCAAAAATGTGATTGCGATTGCTGCGGGGGCAGCTCGGGCAAAGGGATATAGTGATAGCACCTTTCAAGGACTTATGTCGGCGGCAAATGCGGAAGTAAAACGCTTTGGACTTTCTCTTGGGGCAGATAAAGAAAGTTTCTCGTCAGATCTGCCGATGATTAGGGATTTAGAAGGAACGGCTACTTCGAAACAGAGTCGAAATTGGCAAGAGGGCTATTCTCTTGTAAAACGAGAAAAACGAGACAGAGAAACAGGTGTTGCCGAAGGAGTGGAAACAGTAGAAGCGGTTATTGCTTTGGCAAAAGAAAAAAATATAAAAATGCCCGTATGTGAAGCGGTGTATAAAATGGTTAAAAAAGAAAAGCCAAGTGTAGAAATTGCGGAAGATTTAAATCAATATCTTAATAATCAAGCCAAAAGGATCGCCGATATTTCACGAAAGAAGGCACAGAATGGAAATGGGAAGGAAGAGACAAAAAATTCTTTGTAAATAAAAACCCTGTATTTCAAGGGCTTTCAATATTCTTAATGGTGGGCCGGGCAGGATGACGCTTCGCTATTTCACGAACCTTGGTCGGTTCTCATCCTTCTTCTCATAGCAAAAACACGCTGTGTCATGAAGACACATCATATTTTTACTGGTGGGCCGGGCAGGATTCGAACCTGCGAAGGCTGAGCCAACAGATT
>CAZVBV010000062.1:0-5491 GCA_964625805.1 uncultured Candidatus Peribacteria bacterium
CGGAGCCTGTCCTCGAGAAATCGGGGAATCGGAATGACAAAGGAGAGAAAAAATTATAAAAGACTCGACGGATCGACATCAATCTTCACTCCTTCAAGTGGTATTTGTGTTGTGAGGAATTCTACCAGATCTTTCTTGTTGGGAGCTTTGAGGAATACATGGAAATGATACTTCCCGTGCGTTCGAGGAAAGAACGCGGGCGCGAAATGACAATCCCACTCCCCTTCTGGAAGTACTTTTTTGAGATTTTTAAATGTCTTCTGTGCGTGAGCGAATGCCACTTCTTTTTGAATATCGGAAATCGTGAGCTTCGCCATCGAGCTAAATGGTGGCATGAGCGATTTCTGTCTCGATTCTTTTTGCCAATGAAGAAAGCTCTCGGCGTCATGGGTTTTCACAAAATCAAAAATCTTTTCCTCAGGATTAAATGTCTGAATCACAATTTTTCCACGCGCAGCTCGTCTTCCTGCTCGTCCTGATACTTGCGTAAGAATTTGAAATACACGCTCTTCTGATCGGAAGTCAGGGAGATTGAGTCCCACATCGGCAAGCACCACGCCCACCAATTGCACTCGTTCAAAGTCGAGTCCCTTCGCAATCATCTGCGTCCCGAGCAGTACATCCGCTTCATAGTTATGAAACTTATTCATTAAGTTTTCAAAGTCTTTCTTTCCCGTAATAGAATCTGCATCCGCTCGAAACATCCGCAGTGTTGGAAACTTTTCTTGCAAGATCTTCTCCAGCATCTGCGTCCCCCATCCACGAAATACAAAGTCCTTCTCCTTGCACTCAGGACACTGTGAGGGAAATCCTTCCATATGCCCACAGACATGACAGATGAATTTTTGATTCCCCATCTTCTGATGCATCTTCATATTGTGTGAACAGTTCGGACACTCAAATTTATGCCCACAGGATTTACACATCGTCGCTCCAGAGAACCCTCGTTTATTGAGAAATATGACCGCTTGTTTCTTTTGTTTAAGGATATCCGCCAGTTCTTCTTCCAATGCTCCTGAAAGTGGAGAATAGTTTCCGCGTTTCGCCTCGCTCTTCAGGTCCACGAATCGCATCTCAGGCATCATCACGTCCCCTACACGCTTCGGAAGATCAACTCTGTTCCATTCACCCATTTCACATTTATGGAAGCTCTCAAGGCGAGGTGTGGCACTTCCGAGCACAACTTTGGCATCAAACCGTTCTTGAATCTTTCCCACCACATCAATGGTATGGAATCGTGGCGCAAATTCGTTTTTAAACGTCCATTCATGTTCCTCGTCGAGAATGATGAGTTCTGGTTTGTGAAGCGGAACAAAGACGGCTGACCTGGCACCGATAAGAATCTTGGCTTCTCCTGATTGCACGCGTTTCCATTCTTGAATCTTCTCTCCTTCCGACAGTTTGGAATGCCATACGGCGACAGCCCCTCCGAAGACTGATTGGAATTCGGCAATGAGTTGTGATGTCAGCGCAATCTCTGGAAGCAGGAGCAACACTTGTCCGGTGGCAGAAACTTCCTGTGCGAGCTTTTTATAAATCTCAGTCTTCCCACTTCCCGTCACTCCGAACAGGAGTGTTGTTGTTTTTGAATCTTGAATTTTTTTCAACGCTTTTTCTTGATCTTCATTGAGTGTAATGTTTGATTTCCCATTATCGGTTACCGCGAGTGGCGATACCAGTGCTCCCTCTTCGATTGTCAGTATTTCTTTCTTTACCAGTCCCTGAAGCGTGGCGAGAGAAACTTGTTCCCGCAGGTCTTCAGATCGCATGCGTCCTTTGTTTTTTTGAAGCAGTTCAATTACAAGTTTCTGTTTCACTCCCCGAACTTCTTCGTCTGCATTTAAGAGGTAAAACGTTTCTCGTTTCTCTGGATTCTGTGATGTGAAGAATTTCTCTGGCACCATTAAACCGAGCACTTTTTCTAACGATGAAAAATTTTCATGCGCGACCTCTTTCGCTGTTTCGATATACGATGCAGGAATGAACTGTTCGTCCCACACCTCTTGAACGGGTTGTGTCTTGAACTCTGGTTTCTGATCAGAGACACCAATAACAATCCCTGTCCTGACGCGATTCCGAAAAGAAATCCGCACCCGTGCACCAGGTTGAACCGTTTGTTCTGAGTGCCAAGAAAAAATTCCCCGCACTCCGCGTATCCAAACTTCACAGAAAATCATACGTCGAAATATTAGCAGTCTATTGCCTTTTGTGAAAATTTTAGGTAAAAGAAGCCCCGATGAAAGAACGGACACTTCAAATTCTCAGTGCCCTAATCAAAGACTTTGTGGAAACAGGAAGTCCTGTGGCTTCACAGAAGCTTCTTCTCCTGTCCAAAGATTTTGATATCTCATCCGCTACCGTGCGAAACGAGTTTTCTTTGCTTGAAGAAGTGGGACTTATTAAATCCCCTCATGTGTCTGCTGGAAAAGTTCCAACGCAAAAAGGATACCGATTTTTTGTGGACGAATTATTGGAAAACACAAAGGAAGAAGAGTTGGTGCAGGAAATTTTTGAAAAATACATCGCGGAATACCGACTCTCAAAATCGAAAGAAATACTCTTTGATATTGTGAGACTCTTGTCACAATTATCGGGAAACGTGGCATTTGCTACCGTTGATAATGACCGTACGTTTTACCTTGGATTATCAAATGTACTGCGATCTCCCGAGTTTATCATGCAACCTGAAAAAGCCGCTCAGATTGTAGAAATTTTGGAAGGAAAAGAACGATTCAGAGCAATGCTTGAATCTTTGGAACTAGAAGGAAAGATTAAAATCTTCATCGGAGAAGAAAATCTGCTCGAAGAAATTACAAGTTGTGCCATGGTGGTCGCTCGGTTTGAAACCTCTGGAATATCAGGAACTATCGGACTCCTCGGTCCGATGAGAATGAAGTATGGATTTAATAAAGCGCTGATCAAGAACGCTCTTCAGATGATGCGGTAGCGCCTTCGTATGTTCCATCTACCAAATCAGAAAGTTTTTCCATAATTGCGGTAGCAAAAGCATTTTTATTTTGAACCCCTTCTTCTTCCGCTATTTGCCGTAACTTTTCTGGAGAAAGTATTTCCATCTTCATTTTAATATTTGTGGGTTTAAGTTCTTCCCCTTTTTCCATATCTTCTTTTCCCATTCCTAAAAGGACAAAATGCTTTCGTTCATTCTCTTTTGTATTTTTTCTTGCCCCGAGCAAATGCATAGCCCCTACTGTCCCATCCTTTGCCATCTTTAATTTATATCTCCCTGTCTCTTCATCTACAGGTGTTATCGAACCCTCCGGAGCAAGAAGCAAGCTGGTTCCCTTCTCTTCCGAAAAGTTTACCAATTTTTTCCCCGCAACTATTCGCGAGCTATCTCCCAGCTCTTTAATTTCAGGATCTTTTTCTCGATCTGGGTTCACTGGAGTTGTAACAATAATATCAAGCCCCATTCCTGTAAGGAATTTTTTCACATTTAACTCTTCCCCTCCACCTATCTCTTTAACCGCCATAATAACAGTTGGCGCCAAGATAATCCGTCCATTATTCTCTTCGACATAACAGGGAATATTATATTTTTTTTGTATTTTTTTAAGAATAAATGTCGGCATTGCTAACGTTACCCAACTTGGATGCGTACAAACGAAAACCATTTTTTCGCCCGCAAGTAATATATCTCGAATTGTTTCTCCGTGTTCATCTATCAATATGTCTAATTCTTCTTCTAGATTCTGAAATAGCATATGCGCAAGTTTATTAGCCTTATCAAAAACATTCTTTTCATATTTCCCCGGTATTGTTCCTTCTAGTGGCCCCGTGTAGTTAATACTAAATCCATCTATTCCAAAGGCCTCAATCGTACGCAGTACATACTGAATAAGATATTTCACCTCCTGATCAGAAAGAAGTGGTTTTTTCTCAACGGCCTGTTTTATATTTTGATTAAAAACAGATTCAAAAACACGATCCTTTATAAGTTTTTTTTCTTCTGGAGTGTAGGGAATCTTTTCTTTTCTTTTTTCTTCTTCATGACCTTTTTCAATTCCTTCGTTAAGAAGCAAAACATTTTCCTCGGAAAGAATGTCTTCCGTTGTTACATCTATATCAGGAATCTTGTCCAATTTCATTTGTTCCTTTCTACTTAAATATAAAGATTTGTCAAAGCCCTGCTTGCATTTAGAGTTTTTCTGTGGTACAATAACCTGTTCTTTGAGAATTCGACTCATCTAGAGGGTAGCGAGTTTTTCGATCTTACGTTCATTGGATCGTGAGGTTGAAAGCATCTCCCTGCCTTCTTTCGCCCAGTATTTACTGGTCTACGAGAGAAAGACAGCCGTCTTGCTCTCAAAACATGAAATCGTTTTGATACTCGTTTGGCTTCATAATTTCGAAGAAATTATAAGACAAGGAAACACTGTTTCCATTTTGGTTTCACCAAAATAACGACATCATGCCAAATGTTTAAAACGAAGTTTTAAAAACATTTGAGCATATAAACAAAAATCTTACACAAAAACAAACAAAAACACGCGAGTGATGAAAATCCACTCCTAAATATAGATTTTTAGACGGCAGGTGAGTCCGTTCCGTCATATGGAACGAACCCGATCTGTGTTCTCTGTGAGCACAATTGTGGAAAAAGCACGTATCACACCTCTGAATCCTTTGTTTACCCAACAACCTTCAAGTGAACACTGATGCGTGTTTTTGTTATATATTGTTTTTTAAAAAAGTCAAGCCCGCTTCTCCCTTTATCCGCTTCAAAACGCTTGAAAAAGCATCTTTTCTATGGTATAATGTCTTGAATATTTTAGATATTATGACTGACGAAAATACAACACCAACCACTACCCAAGCTCCTCAAGTAGGAGAAGTCCGTATTACCAATGTTGAAGAGAAAGGCTCTCCAACCTTTGGTGTAGCGGAACAAATCAAACAAAAGTGGCAAGGCCACGTCACCAAAAACAAAGAAGCCGAAGAAGCGCGTGATAAGAAACTCGAAAAGGAAATGGGTGATGCCGATGATTTTTTTGAGAACTTTGATCCTGCAAAAGACAAAAAGAAACTCACCACTGCAATGCGACAACGGATTATAGAAGCAGAAAAAGAATACCAACGAGGTGTTATTTCAGCGAAAGATCTGATCGCCCCCTCTGCAATGGAGGTAGGAAATACTGACATCAAGATGAACGGAATGTACGTGAAGAGCTTCTTTGTGTTTAGTTATCCTCGATACTTGGAATCAAACTGGATGAATAGCTTGGTGAATTTTGATGCGTCGATCGACATTTCAATCTTCGTTTACCCAACAAACTCACTCAAAATGATGAAGATTTTGCGAAAGAAAGTCGCACAAATGCTTTCTACAAAGCATATTAACGAAAAGAAAGGACTCGTCTCAGATGTTGGACTTGATACGGCATTGGAAGATGCCGAACAACTGCGAGTTGATCTTCAACGAGGGAATGAAAAGTTCTTTCAAGTAGGTCTTTACTTTACGGTCTACGCAGAT
>CAZVBV010000063.1:0-5460 GCA_964625805.1 uncultured Candidatus Peribacteria bacterium
GCGACCCAGAATAATCAAATTCACCTGCTTCTCCTATCTTTAACGCTCCAGATCCCAAGAGTAAAATTTTCATAGTGTCTTGATAAACTCATCAAATAAATACTGTGCATCTTCTGGACCCGCGCAGGCTTCAGGATGAAACTGTGTCGCGAACACTGGTCGTGTTTTATGTTTAAGTCCTTCGTTTGATCCATCGTTTAGATTTTCAAACCAGGGGATTATGTCATCAGGCAAGCTGTCCATGTCGACCTCAAATCCGTGGTTCTGTGTGGTGATCAAACATCGCCCAGACTGCATGTCTCGAACAGGTTGATTCACGCCTCGATGTCCATATTTCATTTTTCTTGTTTTCCCACCGGCTGCTAATGCCAACATTTGATTTCCGAGACAAATCCCAAAGATTGGAATGTCCCTTTTGAGTGCTTCACGCGCAATGGCAATTGTTTCGGTTACGGTCTCTGGATCTCCAGGACCATTTGAGAAAAAGATTCCATCAAATTTTTCTTTGAGTTCAAACGGATTCTGATTGAAGGGGAGTCGAATAACCTTTACGCCTCTTTTTAAAAAGTTTCGAAAGATTCCGTTCTTCGCTCCACAATCCATGAAGGCAATTGTCTTTCCACATGGTTTCTCGGGAGTGAGAATTTCCATTTTTTGAGGAGAGACTTCTGGAACGTATCGCCCGTTGAGTGGGTCTATGAATTTCTTTGGAGCTTCGTTTCCAATCTTTCCCAAGAGTACACCATGTTCTCGAATAACCTGTGTGAGCGCTCGTGTATCCACGCCCGAGAGGGCAGGAATATCGTTTCCTTTTAACCATTCTGCGAATTGAGTCTTCCCTAGTTCGTGAGAGAATTCTTTTGAATCTTCTGCCAAGATCACGCCCTTTACCCAAATTTTTCCTGATTCGTAGACTTTATCGATGTCTTTGAGAAAAGATTCTTTATCGAATACTCCATAGTTTCCAATGAGCGGAAACGTGAATACCACAATCTGTCCGTAGTAACTCGGGTCGGTGAGCACTTCCAAATATCCAGTCATTCCCGTGGTGAAAACGACTTCTCCTTCCGCTTCTTTGTTACTTCCAAAACTTTCTCCTTCTATTACCGATTTGTTTTCTAAAAATAATTTCATTGATTCATGTTTTCTTGAATATGATGCGCAATACGCAAAATTCGATCTTCTCGTGATTGAGGTCCAATTAATTGTGCTCCGATGGGCAGATTTCCATCTTCAGATTGTCCGACGGGGACAGAGATTCCACACACACCCGCTAAACTCGCAGGGATGGTAAACGTATCTTCGAGGTACATCTGAAGCGGTGTTGAGTTCTCTCCAATTTCAAATGCAGGAGTAGGGGAGACCGGTGTAAGAATTGCATCTACTTCCTCAAAGGCATTATCGAAATCTTCTTTAATCAATGTTCGCACCTTTTGTGCCTTCCGATAAAACGCATCGTAATATCCCGCACTCAACGCATAGGTTCCAATTAAGATTCGTCGTTTCAATTCATCTCCAAATCCTTCTTCTCGTGTTTTTTTGTAAATGTCTTCCAATGTCTTTCCTTCTTTTCCACTTCCGAATCGAATCCCATCAAATCGTGCCATGTTCGCTGAAATCTCTGACGGCGCGATGATGTAATACACCGGAACTCCATACTCGGTATGAGGCAGAGAAATCGGAACGAGCGTTGCCCCAAGGTCTGTGAGAATTGCTTTCGTTGATTCGATTACTTCGAGAACATCCGTATCCACACCTTCGGTTGCGAAGTATTCTTCAGGAACGCCAATTTTCATTCCCTCAATTGAGGTTTCAAGTAATTGCACGTAATCAGGCACCTCGGTCTGAAGTGTTGTGGAATCTTTTTTATCTTGTCCGGCAATAACATTGAGAATCATCGCACAGTCTTCGGCCGTCTTCGCGATCGGTCCCACCGTATCCAAACTTGAAGCCATTGGGATTGTTCCCCAACGAGAGACTCGTCCGTAGGATACCTTCAAACCGGTCACTCCACAGAAGTGCGCTGGCTGACGAATCGATCCTCCCGTGTCGGTTCCAATCGCAGCGGTACAGAAGTTTGCTGCCACCGCAGCTGTCGAGCCTCCTGAGCTCCCCCCAGCCACTCGTTTCAAATCATAGGGATTATGAGTAACCCCAAAGGCAGAAGTCTCTGTAGACGCTCCCATGGTGAATTCATCAGTATTCGTTTTTCCAAGAAGAACAGTTCCGGCATCTTTTAATCGTTTCCATATTTCCGCATCGTACGGAGATTGGAAGTCTTTCAAGACATTTGAACTGGCTGTTGTTTTCGCTTCTTTCGTGCACACCACATCTTTGAGCGCAATTGGCATCCCGTCGATGGGGGAGCGGAGCGTATCATTCTTTTGTCTGCTGTCGGCGGCATCTGCCATCTCTCGAGCTAAGTCGAAGGTTGTTGTCACAAATGCATTGATATCTTTTTCTTTCGCTTCAATATTCGCGATAAACGCTTCCGTGATTTCACGAGAACTCGCTTTTCCGCTTTGGAAAAGTTGTGAGAGTTCTGCGAGCGTCTTTGTAGTTAAGTTCATTACATAATTTTGGGAATCTGCACCGAGTGACCTTTTACTTTGTGAGGTGTGCATTCGAGCAGGGCGCTTTCATTTCCATCAACTTCGATTTCATCAGATCGAACAACATTCTGTAACCCTGTTACCTGAGAGGTTTCTTCAACTTTGTCAGTTTTTACTTTCTGTAACATTTTGAAAAAATCCAAGATATCCGAAAGTTCTCCCGAAAACTTTTTTACCTCACTATCAGTGAGTTCCAATTTTGAGAGTTTCGCAATATGACGGACTTCTTTTTCTGAAATCATGGGGTCTGAATTTGTCTGGTAAAGTGTACCGATATTTAGGATTGAACTCAAATAAATTTGACAGGTATTTCTTCCTCCTTACACTCTGCCTTACATGACAACCTATCTGCCAAAATTGCGATTTATTATTAAGCCCCCCCCAGCGGTTTAGGAATTTGTCATATTATCAAAATGCACACCTACCCCCGCTGAAATAGACCGAGGTTGTTCTTTTATATAACGGCACAGAGCTCATCCTTCTCCCTTTGGATGATTGCTTGTAGTCAGACGCTCCTTCGGGACGCTATGGCTCACCTCATTTTTCGAAAGGAGAAATTCGGGCTCTGTTTACCAATTTTCCCAATAGTCACGGGTACTTTAAAATAGAGTATCCTTTCCCTATTGGGAAAGCACCAAATCTTTTATTAATTAAAATTAAAATCTATTACGTATGATTGAAAAAGACGCAGACTTTGGAACTGAAACTATCAATGGGGGCGAAGTCGTCACTGCACAAGTAAAAATTTCCACGTACGTGGGAGGTGGTCAAAACAAAATGATTACAGGAATCATTTGTACCAAGTGTAATGAAGTAAATCCGCCATCAAATGATTACTGCAAAAGTTGCAATGAACTTTTACCAATTCCCGTTCAGGAAGAAAAAGAAACCAAAAGTGTTTCAATTCTTGAATCAAAAAAACCTGAAATTGTTCTTATCCTAAAAAGCGCAACTGGACGGACCGGAATGAAACCAGGAAAAAAAGGTTTCTTTGTTTAGATTTAATTGAAAAGTGTTTAATCCAAAATGCATTGTATGCTTATGAACAAATGAAGATTTCATAAGTGGTAAACCGAGTTATGAATCCAGAAGGAGATGTTATCTAGCTAATAACATCTCCTTTTAAACCTACCCAAAGAAAAATCCCTGAGACGTTGACAAAATAAAAATAAGCACTATATTTACAAAGCAAGATAATCCCGCAAAAAAGCAAGGGGCGTTGTTCTTTTATATCTCAATCACAGGGCTCATAATCCTCCCTTTGAATTCATACTTGTAGTTTTTAACTTCTTTTAGAACGAGAAAACTCACTGAATTATTCGAAAGGAGAAACTCGGGCTCTGTTTACCGAATCATATTTCCCAATAGTCATGGATGTTTTAAAACAGAACATCCATTCCCTATTGGGAATCAATAAATGTTTAAAAAACAAAAAAGTAAGTCTATGCCTACTAGTAAGAAAAGAGTTGTTAAGAAGAGTTTTAAAAATTTAAGGGTTTGCAAAGTTTGCGGAAGAACCATTAAGAGGAAAGGCCGTCATCGTCCTTGTCCTAGTTGTGGTGCAAGTCCTGAAGATTTTCAAAAACAAGTAAAAAAAGGGTGAGGTAACAACCGAGTTTTAACCAAAAAAAGGGGTGTCCATCTGACACTCCTTTTTAACCTATCCAATTTTCTGTACACTCTGCTCGTGAACAAATTCCCCAAACTTCTCGTTGCCGGTGTCTTTGACCACTTCCATGTGGGGCATCAGCATTTCCTTCATCATTCGAGTCAGATGTGTGAGGAGCTTGTTATTGTTATTGGAAGAGAGGGGACAGTGGAGAGGATCAAGGGGCGAAAACCACGACACAGTGAAAGTGAGCGGCTAGAGCGCATTGAAACTGAAAATATTACTCACGCACATGTACGACTGGGCAGAGAAGATGGCAATGTTTGGAAAACCATTGAGGAAGAATCTCCAAATGCGATACTACTCGGATACGATCAGCGGTTCGATGAAGCCCAATGTCGGAAGCAATTTCCTGATATTCAAATTCTTCGCGCAGAACCTTATGCTCCTGAACATTTTAAAAGCTCGAAATTTTTTTCTTAATGTCATTTCGACCGAAGCGGAGAAATCTCTTCTTTATCGAACTACAGGAAAGGGATTCCTCGACTGCGCTCGGAATGACAATAGTTGAGTAGATTTTTATATTCCTCTACAATCCAACAAACAAATATGAAAAATATAAAACCACTCCTTCTTCGGAGTTTTCGCGAGGGATCAATACAGGTCTGGCGAAATAAATTTTTATCAGGAACAACAATGCTCCTCGGAGCGTTGATCTTATTTTTGTTAAACTTTGTTTTTTCTATTCAGTTTTTTGCTGATTACTCATTGCAAAATCTAGAACAACGAGCTGATTTCTCTTTGGAATTACGAGCGGATTATGATGCCTTTGAATTTGATGCGTTGAAAAACGAACTGGGTATGTATGACATCGAAAGTGAGGTGCTAGACGCAGAAGTTGTTGAGAGTTTCCAACTTCCACCGCGACTCCATGTTCGATTTGGTGATCTAAGAGAAGTGGGTGATGTTTTTGAAATTCTAAAGAAAGGGCGATACGACTCTGTTATCGGAACCTGGGATGGAGAAGGGGAGCGAGACTTTGTAAATATCATCGACAACCTCCTTCGTGTTCGAGATGGAGTTGAACGAGCGGGATTCTGGTTGGTGATTCTTTTTCTCGCGGGTGGAGTCCTCCTTATGGTAAACACATTCCGAATCGTGATCTTCTCGCGAAAGAATGAAGTTTTCATTTCTCGATTTGTGGGCGCCGAGACCAAATTTATCGCGGGACCATTCTTG
>CAZVBV010000064.1:0-5396 GCA_964625805.1 uncultured Candidatus Peribacteria bacterium
CGAAAAGATGGGCTTACAACCTTGAAATCAGGTAAAAAAAGAACATTCGGACAGATTCAGGAAATGATAGCGAACCCTTTTTATTGTGGGCAGATGAAGGTTATTGATAAGTTGTATCCACATCGGTATCCAGTAATAGTAGAAAAATGGATATTTGATAAATGTGCGGATATTCGAGAAGGACGAAACACGAGTAGTGTGAAATATGCGAGCAAGGACTATTCTTTTCGAGGAATTTTGAAATGTGGTTCTTGTGGACGAAGCATTACGCTTGATGAGACAGTAAAACCAAATGGAAAGATATTTCGCTATTGTCGGTGTCCAAGTAAAAAAGATGTTTGCAAGGGCGAAAAACCAATACGAATTGAAAAACTTCAAGAACAAATTTCGGGTATTTTGGAAAAATTGATCATGCCTCAAAATGTTTTGGAGGAAGTAACCTTAGAACTCAAAAAATTTCATAGCTCTGAGACAGAAACTTATCAAAATAACCTAAATCGGTTGAACTTAGAACTTGAGAAAAGTAAGAAGCGAAAAGATACCGCTTACCTTGATAGGCTTGATGGGCGTATTACGACCGATGAGTATGACAAAATTGTCGCACGGTTTCGCTCAGAAGAGCAGGATGTGCAGGAAGAAATAAAGGAAGCAAGCTCACAAGACAATAATTTCCTCGATTCAAGTCTCATGGTTCTAGACCTTGCTCAAAACGCTCATGAGTATTTTTCAGGGGCTTCTGAGAGCAAAAAGCAGAAAATCCTCAATCTTGTAACTTCGAACCTACAGCTAAAAAACGGAATGCTCGTCTATGACTTGCGTGAACCGTTTGATGCACTGCTGAATCTTTCAAAAACGAAAGAATGGCTCCCGGGGTCGGATTCGAACCGACGGCCAATTGGTTAACAGCCAATTGCTCTACCACTGAGCTACCCGGGATTGTTATGGTGGCCAATTGGTTAATCCCGACTTGTCGGGACTCTACGATTGACTCACTAAGGTTTATGGTGGTCAATTGGTTAATCCCGACTTGTCGGGACTCTACCGTTGAGCTACCTAGGAGGGTCGTTGTCTGAAATGTTTAAGATCTGTTTTATGCGTTTTCCTGCCTTCAAACTTTTTAAGTATTTTTCTCGTTTTATAGCTTCTGATCGTGTTTTATATTTCTCTGTGTGGATCATTTTCCACGGACCTCGAGATCTCGTCCAACCTTTTTGCGTTCCATCATTATGACTTTGAATCCTTTTTTCAGGATCTTCAGTTGATCCGATGTAGATAACTCCTTCTTTGTTTTCAATGAGGTAGACGTACATCATCTCCATTATACCTGAAGGCGACTAATTGGTTAATCCCGACTTGTCGGGACTCTACCACTGAGCTACCCGGGAGAGTCGTTGGATCACTTCGTTGGACTTCTTCGCCATTGGCGAAGGGCGTCATACTTTGTGATCACTCCTCTTTCCTTGCAAGAAGGTCTTCGTACTCGCTTCACAGATTCGCTTGTTACACTCGCTCATCTTACTCGTACTCAGCTACCCCTCGCTCGGAGGTTGTTTAGAAAGGACGCATATTTCTCTTCCCACAAAGCTGTCCGGTCGGGAATAAATGAACGTGCGATTTCCGTCAAAAAGAGCGGCTGGAATATAAGAACTTTTCTCCATTTTAGCAAATAATTTTTCGCTTATCGAGATTGTTTTTCCTTTAAATTTCCACGCAGGAAGACAAAGTGCGATTGTGTGCACCGAAGAATCCTCGAGATGTGCGATAACTTTTTCCCATATTCGGAGGACAGTTTGACTTTCTCTTTCAATGGCTTGCTCGGTGGCATGTTTCGCAAAGACATCGCCCAAAAACCCCTCTGTGACAATTACGCCACTGGCTTTCTTTATTGGGAATTTCATCGCATCGCTCGCAAAAAATTCACCACTTGTTATTTCATATCGAAATTTATCAGACATTTGTTCGAAGTTCACTTTCGCTTTTCCCGTTCGCGTTTCATCGAGATCAGAACCAATAGTCTTGAATCCTGTAATCGCGGCTTCAATATTCACCGTTCCACTTCCACAAAAAGGATCAATAACAACGTCGTCCCATGCAGGATTGGCAAGATTCAGCAAGATTTGCGCCACTTTCGGAGGCAACATTCCCATACGTGCATCTCGGAAATCCTTGTCTCGATCTCGAAGGACATAGTTTCTCAGGTTCTGATTCGCGTTTGTTTTTGCCACAAGAAAAGAGTCTTTTCGTTTCCATACCAAGAATTCAAATCCTTTTTTCAATAACTTCTCTCCAAAGATTTTTCCAGAATCAAGATTCTTCCCGGGCGAATTTACGATACGACAGTTTCGGTCATGTTGGTCACGGAGCGCATTCTTCATTTCTGGCAAGAAGTGTCGGAGAAAGGTGTTTCCACATCCCCATGCAGAGATTCCGAGTTGTACTTTTCCTTCCGGTTTATCTGCTTGAACCTGCTCAATAATTTTATCTTGAACTTCTTTTTCAGTTTTACATTCTCCCAAGACTTCCCCCATTCGAATGGTTCCCCCGAGTCGATCAAGGAAAATTTGTTCGGGTGATTTCGGCAGGTCCCGTGGATTTTCAAATTTTATATTCTCTACCAACATCAATGATTTATCTTCCGCATAAAGCACCTCGTCACAAAAAGGAGCCAGTTCACTGCGGGAGAGAATTGGGTTTCTACCGAGAACAAAGAGATAAGATTTCACGGGAGAATGTTTACTTGAAAGTATATTTAAAAGCAATTCAAAAGGTCCCCCTTCACTACGTTGCGGAGGACAGCACTTCGCGTTGCGAATCGCTCGGCTTGCCAGCCGAAGCTCTTCGAGCGAAAGCTGGAGCCGCCTTCGGGAGTTGAACCCGAGACCCCGTCCTTACCATGGACGTGCTCTACCTCTGAGCTAAGGCGGCTCGTCGCTGGATCACTTCCGTTGGACTTCTTCGCCTTCAGCGAAGGGCGTCATACTTCGTGATCGCTCCTCTTTATTCGCACAGAGTTCTCGGACTCATTTTACGGATTTCGTTCGTTACACTCACGAAACCCTATTCGTCCTGCGCTACCCTGCGCTCATAGTTCCTAGGAAAACAGCGGGAAACTTATACGTGTTTTTTAGTAAATTTCAAAGATTTTTTTCTGAAAATATGATATTTTCCCCGCGATGAAAAAATTATTAATTACTGGTGGCGCAGGGTTTATCGGATCAAACCAACGTTTGTTTTGCGATAAGGTACGAATCGGAAAACTAGTTGTCCCGAACTTGTTTCGGGATCTATTAACAAATCATAAATGATAAAAAAAATATTGGTAACGGGAGGAGCTGGTTTTATTGGCTCCAATTTCATTCACTACCTCCTGAAGAATAGAGATTATCAGATCGTAAACCTCGACAAACTCACATATGCAGGGAATCTTGAGAACTTGAGAGACATTGAAAACGATCCTCGGTACACCTTCATTCAAGGGGACATTGCCGATGTCGAATTTGTGGATCAACTCTTCGCAACAGAGGAGTTTGATGGGGTGATTCATTTCGCGGCAGAGACACACGTGGATCGATCAATTGAAGACTCCAACCCATTTATCCAAACAAATATCGTAGGGACACATACGCTTCTCGAAGCGTCACGGAAGTACAAGATCAAACGATACCACCAAGTTTCTACCGACGAGGTGTATGGAGACCTTGGAGACGGTTCTACTGATTATTTCAAAGAAGATACGCCCATTGCCCCAAACTGCCCGTACGCGGCGGCAAAGGCCTCAGCAGACCTGCTTGTGCTCAGCTGGCAAGAGACATACGGACTCAATGCAATTATCACCAGATGCTCCAATAACTACGGACCGTATCAATTTCCTGAAAAACTAATTCCGTTCTTTTTGTTTAAAGCCATGGGGAACGAAGACTTGTCTCTGTACGGAGACGGAAAAAACATCCGAGATTGGTTGTATGTCGAGGATCACTGCGAAGCAATTCTTCTCGCATTTGAAAAATCAGACTCAGGAGATGTTTGGAACATCGGAGGACACAATGAAAAAAATAACATCGAAATTGCGGAACTGATTCTCGCAAACGTTCCCGATTCTACGTCACAGATTACGTTCATAAAAGACAGGAAAGCTCATGATCGACGCTATGCGATGGATGCGAACAAGATCGCAGCGAAGCTTGGATGGCGACCACGACACACATTCGAAGAAGCCCTACCAATGACAATTAAATGGTACCTCGAAAACAAAGAGTGGGTCGAAAATTGCAGAGAGAAAGTCTGATTTTTTTGTGCACTTCCTGAAAAAATAAGTACACTCCTTTCGATTAATTTTTAAACATGAGCGACCAAAAAGTATACTGCGGAAACGGAAAGAAAATCACTACCAAATACGGAGATATGATGAAGTTGAGTTTGTCAGAAAGTGATATTCAGGCGTTGCAAAAAAATCTTGATAACGGATGGGTGAATGTGAAAGTTTGCGAACGACGAGAGCCAAGTGCAACCGGAATGACTCATTACTTGCAAGTGGACGACTGGAAACCAAACCAAGAAAAACGAGATGCAGCTCCTGCGAAAGAAGCGCCAAAAGATCTCGGAGAGCCTTCGGTTGAGGATTTGCCGTTCTAGTTTTGTTCGCGTTTTGCTTTTTTGGAAAAGAGTGTAAAGTTAAACTTGATGAAAAAATACGTGATTGCATTCGGTGTGCTATTCCTTATTTCAAGCGCTTTTGCCGCTGTTCGTCCTGAGCTAGAAGTAAGCCTCAGTTCGAATAATTTACCAACACAGTGGATAGAACCAGGGGAAGAAAATGTAGAAATCTTACGAGTCTGGCTTCTCCCAACAGGACACAATGGAGAGGGAGTAACATTGAAAAAATTTCGATTCATTCACAAAGGAGACAATCGTGATCAATTTATTCGATATGAACTCCTGCAGGGGAACAAATCCCTTGGGAAAATGTCTCTTGTCGACAGTGACGTGATGCAGTTTTCCAATTTAAATGTTTGGCTTCCGGATGACAAAACAACGGAACTGCGAGTACTTGCAGACACTTCAATGGGAACGTTCTCGGGGGAACATCAATTTTCCATTCCAAATCCTGATTTCTTACTGACAGAGGAGGAGGATTTCCGTGATCTCGAAACTTGGTTTCAGGGAGATTTTCCGATCACCGCCAACAAAATACTTCTCGGAAACCATATTGAGAGCCCGTCTCCAGAGTGTAATTTGAGAGAAGATCCAGTATGCGGAACCGACGGAAAGACATATTACAATCGATGTTTCCCATTTCAAAAAAACGTAGAACTCTTGCACGAAGGCGCGTGTCAAAAATGGAGTATTCCAAAAGCAGAACCATGTCCAACGGAGAAAGAATTAGTGTGCGGAACTGA
>CAZVBV010000065.1:0-5300 GCA_964625805.1 uncultured Candidatus Peribacteria bacterium
CGCAGAGGCCTGCAAAGCCTTCTACTCCGGTTCAAATCCGGATGGCGCCTCCAGCTTTCGCTCGAAGAGCTTTGGCTGACAAGCCAAGAGATTCGTTTAGCGAAGTGCTGTCCCCCGAAACGAAGTGAAGGGGGGCCCTGTTGTTTCAAGAATTGCCCGGGTGGTGGAATGGTAGACACGAAGGACTTAAAATCCTTTGTCCCCTTACGGACGTGCGGGTTCGAGTCCCGCCCCGGGCACCATCGTTTTGAACTGGAAAATTATTGAAACTCGTTTTACACTACAGGAAATATAATCCTGATTTTTTAATATGTTTCTCGCGATCCTCCTTCTCATCATCGGTCTGGTTATTCTCATCATAGGAGCTGATGGATTGGTTCGCGGAGCTTCTTCCTTGGCAAAGAAATGGGGTATCGCCCCACTTGTAATCGGGTTAACCATTGTTTCCTTTGGAACCTCTGCACCAGAATTGATTGTAAATATCTTCTCCGCACTTGGAGGAAATTCTGACATTGGAATCGGAAATATCATCGGTTCGAATATTTCCAACATCTTCTTGATCTTGGGAATTACCGCCAGTATCGCTACTATCAAAGTGCAATCGAGCACCGTATGGAAAGAAATTCCTTTTGGACTTTTGGCCGTGTTGATGTTGCTCTTTATGGGAAGCGATATATTCCTTGATGGAGCCTCTCAAAACGTTCTCGGACGAACAGATGGACTTGCACTAATGTGTCTCTTTGTAATTTTCCTCTACTACACCTTCGGTATGCGACCGAAAAAGAACAATCAAGGGGACCACATTAAATCCTATTCTGGCCTGACTTCAACAGCGCTCCTTCTTGGAGGAATGTTTGGGCTCTTCCTCGGAGGAAAGATGCTCGTGGACAATGCTGTGGTCTTAGCAAAGATTGCCGGACTCTCTGAAAACTTCATTGGACTGACTATCGTCGCGATAGGAACATCGCTCCCCGAACTCGCAACATCTGTCATTGCCGCCCTCAAAAAACAATCAGATATTGCCATTGGAAATATTGTTGGATCAAATATCTTTAACGTGCTCTGGGTCTTGGGACTCACAAGTACGATTCTTCCACTCCCCTTCTCTCCCGCAACAATTGAGGATATTCTCATCTGTGTGTTTGCCACACTCGTTCTTTTCCTCGCCATGTTTATTGGAAAAAAGAGAAATCTCGAACGATGGCAAGGAATGATGTTTATAGCGATGTACATAGGTTATATTGTCTATTTGATATATCGAGGGTAAAATCCCTGCGATGGAACAACTGCTTCTTCAATTTCTCGAGAAACACTTTGAACAATCTCTTTGTTTGAAATTTCAATTTACTGCCGTCCCAAAAGGACAGACTGGTGACTTAGCGATGAGTTTCTTCGCTGTGTCGAAGGAAATGAGCAAGTCCCCTGTCGAGGTGGCAAAAGAAGTGGAGGATAAACTCAAAGACTGCGAACTCCTCGAAAAAACAGAACTCACCGGCCCCTACCTCAATCTCTTCTTCAAGAATGAGGTCTTCTTCTCGCAGGTATTTGCGACGCCGCTGAAGTCTGATGTGATGTCCGGAAAGACAATTGTGCTGGAATTCTCTGGACCCAATACCAACAAACCTCTGCACCTCGGACACATGCGAAATCATGCATTGGGAATTTCTTTATCAAACCTCCTCGAACAAGTCGGCGCAAAGATGCACCGTGTGAATATCATTAATGATCGTGGTGTGCATATTTGCAAATCAATGCTCTCCTACCAGAAATGGGGAAACGGAGAAACACCGGAATCAACGGGCATTAAGCCCGATCTCTTTGTAGGAAATTACTACGTGAAGTTTGATCAAGAACTCAAGAAAGATGAATCGCTCATGGAAGAGGTTCAGGAGATGTTACAGAAATGGGAAGCGGGTGACGAAGAAACCATGGCGCTCTGGAAACAGATGGGTGATTGGGCACTGGCTGGACACGCGAAGACGTATAAACGTCAGGGAATCAAATTTGAAAAGGATTACTTCGAATCAGAGTATTACAAAAAAGGAAAAGATATCGCCGAACAAGGACTCAAAGACAAGGTGTTCAAAAAAAGAGACGATGGCGCGATTGTTATTGATCTAAGTGAAGAAGGGCTTGACGAGAAAGTTATTCTCAGAGCTGATGGAACCTCTATTTATCTGACACAAGATTTGGCAGTAGCGCAGGCGAGGAAGAAGGACTTCAATCCGGATCAACTCATGTACGTGGTTGCCGATGAGCAGAACTATCACTTCAAAGTACTCTTCTCTTGTCTGGATAAACTCGGACTCTTGAAGAAAGATGAATGTTATCATCTCGGATACGGGTTGGTGAATCTTCCCGATGGACGAATGAAGTCTCGAGAAGGAACGGTGGTCGATGCCGACAACTTGATGGATGAGCTGTCAGGATTGGCACTGGAAGCGATTGAGAAAAGAAATCCCGAACTTACAAAGGACGAAGCCATGAAGATGTCTGAGCAGATTCAGAACGCTGCCTGGAAGTTCTACCTGCTCTCAACGAGTCCAAAGAAAGGCATTACCTTCGATAGTCAGAAATCAATTCAATTTGAAGGTGCAACGGGACCCTATCTGCAATATGCAGGAGTACGAATCAAATCTATTTTGAAAAAAGCAGAACTCCAACCCGGGTTCTCTTTCCCGAACCCGGGTTTAGTTCTGGGCGACGCTGAAAAGCCACTCGGAGTGAAATTGATCGAATTCCCAAATGTGTTAGAGAAAGCCGCCGAAACACTGAACCCAACCTATGTCGTTACCTACCTGCTCGAACTCGCACAGGAGTGGTCGAGTTTTTACGCAGAGAACTCTGTGCTCAAAGCCGATACTGAGGAACGAAAGCAAGCGCGATTGCAACTCGCACAGAAAGTATTAGAAGTTTTGGAAGCTGGTCTTGGTATCCTTGGGATTGAGATACCAGAGAAGATGTAAAGCATTTGACGTGTTTGTGTTTTTATGGTACAATATCCTCTCACGTTTACACAACATGACCCACAAAACCCCACTTGTCGACGCAGAAAATCTAGAGAAACTCAAGAAATATCTGAGCACAAATCCGAAGATTATTTTACTGGCGCATGCCAATCCTGATGGAGACACTCTCGGGGCTTCTTTAGGTCTCTGGGAAGGTTTACGAAGCATGGGAGTAACAGTAGATGTGGCTTGTATCGATGCAATCCCTGAATACCTGAGATTCATTCCCTTTGCGGAGAACATGCGATCTGATTTCGACACCAATGATTACGATGCTGTGTTCTTTATCGATTGTGGAGCCAAGAAAATGACGCGATTTCAGGACACGAAACCGGAGATTCTTTCCGACAAAATGGTGAAATTGAATCTCGATCATCACCCTTCCAATGATTTATGGGGAGAGATGAACTTTGTGAATACCGAAGCGGCATCGAGTACGCAGATTGCATTTGAATTGCTGAAGCAACTCGGGGCAAACATTACCCCTCAGATCGCTACCTGTTTGATGCTAGGACTCTATACAGACACAGGAAGCTTCATGCATCAGAATACAACTCCGGCCTGTTACAAGGACGCTGGTGAGCTTGTAAAACTCGGAGCGAATATTGCTCAGATTTCTAAAAACATCTTCCGTGCAAACGAATACAAGATGCTCAAACTCTGGGGGAAAGTATTGCACAATCTCTACGTCACACCAGATGGTGCGGCAATCGTAGGAGTAAATAAAAAAGACTATGAAAATCTCGGTGCCAAACGAGAAGATCTCGCTGGTGTCATTGATTACATTAATTCGATGCCCGAAGCGAAGTACTCTGTTCTCTTGTCAGAAGATGAGAAGGGCAACGTAAAAGCTTCGTTAAGAACCAGAAAACCTGATGTTGATGTGAAGGCTCTCGCTGAGAAATTCGGTGGAGGAGGACACGTCAAAGCTGCCGGGTTTACGATTAAAGATAGTAAACTCGAGAAAGAGATTAAGTGGAAGATTGTGGAGAAATAAAAAATAGGATACGTATCCCATATTAATTGTTCTTATTTCTTCCCTCCAAGGTTCCATCCTTTTCGAACAACGAATGCTCCAAGGAAAAGGAATACTAACATAAAGACACTGAAAATAGATTTGTAAACTACCATCTGTCCGACACTTTTGTTGTGCCATGTTTTTCCCATTGAGTGTTTTCCCATCATCATAGATTTGAAGGGACAATCACCCTTATCCATCATCATTTCTCCAGCCATCATAGGCGTCGCTTCAGGAGCGCTTGTTGTTACGGGTTCTTGAGCAAAAACACTGAAAGAAAAGAGAAAACTAACGATGAATGCGAAAACGATTTTAGACAATTTCATATAAAAAGATTAAGGAATGAAAAGCGAGCGCAGTTTAGCATGTGAGGAGGAGCTTGCCGAGAAATAAATTTGATTTTGACGTAGGATTTCGTACACTCCCAACGCTTTTTTAGTATGCCGGGGTGGCGGAATTGGTAGACGCGCACGACTCAAAATCGTGTGCCGCAAGGCGTGAGGGTTCGATTCCCTCCCTCGGCACCAGAGAAAGAAGTATGGCGCTTGCCTCCGTAGTTCTTTCTTTTTTGTTATGGGGATGATGAGAACCTGGTAAGCCCATAGGGCTTGGGTTCGATACGAGGAGCTAAAAAAAGAAAGCGACCGCAGGGCATTTTCTTTTTGTGAGACGACATCACGAAGGAGCGTAGCGACTGAGTAAATGAGGAATAAAAATCAAATTATTATACTTCTCCTGTTCTCTGTTCTAGTTGAGGATCTGTTTGCACTGGTGCAGGTGTTGCTGGTGCTGGTTGTGTCGGCGCTGGCTTTGAGAAAGAATACTTCGGTGCTTCTCCTGGAATATTGAAGGCCTGTCGAGTTCCCTTGTCATACGAATCAATCGTCAATGTCTGCATAGGGAATGGAATTGTAATTCCAGCCTTATCGTACTCCATTTTCAATTTCTGCATGATCTCAGATTGGATCATTGGCCATGGTTTTGTTGATTCAACCCAAAATCGAACTTCAAGTACAATCGCAGAATCTCCAAACTCATTCACGAGAACTTGTGTCTTTGGTTCAGGAACAACATTCTCGTGACTTTTCACTGAGTTTATTGTTAATTCAACAGACTCTTGTAATGGCGTGTCGTAATGCACTCCCACTTGGAAGGCGATTCTACGAAAAGAATTCGTTGTATAATTTTGAATCACAGACGTCAGCATCTCCGCATTTGGGATAATATGTACTGTTACATCAAACGCCTCTAACTGAGTTGTTCTCGTCTCAATT
>CAZVBV010000066.1:0-5294 GCA_964625805.1 uncultured Candidatus Peribacteria bacterium
CGCTAAGTTTTCATTTACATTAAATCCTGCCGTCAAAATCGCTACTTTCAAGAATTCTGCTCGAGAGATTTTATTTCCTGGTTTGAATTGTCCGTCTCCGTATCCTTTCACGATTCCTTTATTCACCGCGGTCGCAATGTAGTTCGCGAACCAGTCCGTGCTTTTCACATCTGCGAAATCAGTGTTTCCGTTCTGTACATTGATATCATTTCCAGTGAGAAGAATCTTCACGGCTTCTGCACGATTGAGTGTTCCGTCCGGTTTGAACGTTCCATCAGGATATCCTTGAACAATGTTTTCATTTTTCAAATACTTAATTGCTTCAGCCGAACTGTGCGTAACGGGAACATCTGAGAAGATTTGAGCTCTCAAGCTCTTTGACCGAATTTCTCCAAAATCACCACTGGCAACCAGTTTAAACGTGTTATCAGAATCTGTTGTTATTCGAACTTCTGCGACACCATTGTTAAAGTCATTTGCGTGAAGTTTCCGTGGTTCAATGTCTGCCAAGTGTCGGAGCGTTGAAGAAATTTCAATTCCTGCAGTTGCTACCAAGTTCGCACGAACCTTCACGATTTTCTCTTCCCCTGGTATAAAGATACGATCGGTTTGAAATGCGAATGAAGAATCTCTTCCCGTTTCCACGACAGGTGTTTCTACTATAGGATCTCTTACAATCGGTGCACGAACAGGTTCGGAAATCACAACTTCCGGTATTTCTACAGGTTCAGGAATTACTATGACTTCTTCAGTCGAAGCCACCAAGTTTTGATTAACATAACTCTCAAACTGTGCCACGAAGTTCATTGGGTGTATACCGTATTTCATTGCATTTTCTTTTCCGACACCATATTTCACTGCGTCGAAATAAGAGGTGAGACCTGCATTTGTTACATCTGCCCACATAAATGGCCAGTACAATTTAAATGGCGCATCGGCTTTATCAACTTGGAAGTGAAGATGGGGAGCTGTTGCCATTCCACTTTCTCCAGATTTTCCAATAATATCTCCTTTCTTCACCGTCTGTCCTTCTCGTACATTAAGTTCACTTAAGTGTGCATATCCAGAGAAGAGTGTGGTCTTCGTATTTGTATTTTCGGGATCGGGAATATCTACATGAGCCAGAACTATATGGATTCCGAAGTCCGTCTTTTTTTCTAGCGCCTTAATAACGACTCCGTTCGCAATTGCTCGAATGGGTGTTCCAATGGGAACTTTGATATCAAGACCGGTATGAGATCCTGAATATTCAGTTCCATCCAACTGATAATTTCCTAAAAATGGAACCGGATAGGTAATGTACGCGTTTCGTTCCGTAGAACTAGCCGTATTATAGTTTTTTCCTTTTTGAAAGGTTGTTGGGTTGTACTCAGGAAGCGGAATAAATTTGCTTTCTGGTAATTGATCATATCGCATTCGTCGTTCGGCGTCTGATAAGGCTACCCAGTTTGGAACCTTCTCTACGGGAGCAACTGTTCCGGTAAAATGTGTTGAAGGGAGTCCAATAAGACTTGTTTTCAATTGGAAAGAGTAGTCACTCACCAGTCCTGATCCAAGCAAAGATACAAATCCAATCGCAATCAAGAAGTAGGCGAGCGGGTTTTCTCTGAAGAATCGTTTCCATACAAAATTCTTTCTATGAATCGGTTTTTGTTTAAATCCGTGATCAAACCATTGCAAAGGAATCTTCACTTTCTTCACTTCGCGAACGGCTTTCTTTGATACTTTTTCAACTTCCTTTCGATTCGTAACGAGCGCAATTACCGCTCCAATCGTGAGAAGGAAGAGAAGAATTCGAAATAATTTTTTCATATAAAGTGACTAAATCCCTTTATTCTAGCACAAATCAGGTAAAAACTCAACTGAAAACTTGAACAAAAAACGATTGTGATTACAATCCGTTCGTTCTTATTAAAAGCACGCGTAGCTCAGCTGGATAGAGCATCGGTCTTCGGAACCGAGGGTCATAGGTTCGAATCCTATCGCGTGTACCATCGAAGACACCTTTTGTCAACAGCTTGTTCTCCCCTACGGAGACTCGCTTTTGGCCGTTCAGATATTTTAAAGAGGGTTCCATGATTTTCTTTTTCATTTACAATGACCCGAAACCATTGATGAAGGTCTAGAGTGAGTTTGTGATCTTTAAGTTTAAAGTTCTGACCTAAGCACATAAGAATTTCTTTTTTCTTCTTCAAAGAGCCGTTCTGGAAGATTTCGACCGCAAACGTGGCGAAATCAAATACTTGTTCCGCTACTTTTCGCCAATTTTGCGCCCGATTTTCAACTTCCGAGCGTCTTTGCTTTAATGTATCCAGTTCTGAAGATAGATTCTCTTTTCGACTCAAAAACTCATCATCCGTAAGAAGATTCCGTACACGCAAATCAATGAGATTATCCAGGCTCTCCTGAGTTGATTTGATTGAATCCGTTAAATTTTCCTCAATCAGAACTCTTTCTTGTATCTCTTCTTTGTGTTTCTCCTTGAGTATTTCTAAAGCAAGTTCTCGCAACTCAGGAATAATTTGAATCGTCTGTAATTTTTGCTCAATCTGCTCTTCCAAATCCTGAACTCGGATAAATTTCTTTTGAGAACAGGTTTTATATTTACTCTTCCCTGTACAGTGATAATAACGATGATAATTAACTGAACCATCACTAAGTACCTTTTTTTGTTCTTCTGCTGTAATTAAGCATCCACACTCACCACAACGGATGATTCCAGTATAGGCAAACTCTCTTTTTCGTTCGCTTGGTTTCGCTCGTTTTCCCATGAGTTCTTGAACACGTTCAAATTCTTCAGGAGTTACCATGGTTTCATGTACTCCTTTATACTTTTTACCATTCCAAGTGATTACTCCTTTGTAAAACTCATTTCCAAACATCTTATAGAGAGAACTTCTTGAAAGAGGTGTTCCTCCCGTCTTTTTTCTTACTGGAGTTTTAAATCCCCATTCCTTATTTATCAACTCTCCTATCTTCGGAGGCGTATAAGTACCGGTAAGCATTAGATCCCACATTTTTCTAACAAGAGAAAAATATTTTTCATCAGGAATAATAGTTCTGGTATGAGGACAGTTCCTATATCCCAATGGGGGCAAACAAGGAAGGATCCCTTTATCGAGTTTGCTCTGCATCCCCCTATTTATATTCTTTCTTAAATCCCGAATGAATTCAGTAGCCATAGCATTTTCAAGCGTGAATAAAATACCACTATCTCCTGGAAGATGTGTTTTTTCCGTGGTTTTAATACACTTCAAATTTCCTTCCTGAAGTTCCCACTGAATTTCCGCACCATCTACAGCATTTCGAGAAAGTCTGTTTACTGCCCAGCAAAGAATTCCATCAATTTTCCCATCGCGAATATCAGCAAGAAGTTGATTAAAGTGTGGGCGCGTGCGTGGTGCTTTTGCGGATTTTGATTCTCGATATATTTTGACGACATTTAGACCTTCTCGTTGAGCAAGTTCTTCTAATCGTGAAATTTGATCTTGAATTGATTGAATTTGTCGATCTTCGCTCTCAGTACTCTTTCGAGTGTAGATGGCGAACCGTAAGCCGTTTAAGTCAGTATTCATGGTGAACTGTAAAAAGGAGAAATCCTGGTTCATCTAGTTTTTTGACCAAAGTCTTTGACTAGCAGAATTCCTCCTTTTTACAGGCAGAAATACCAATAGACTTTGGTACAAAAAATGAAACTAGATGAACATTGAAATTATAGATAAATAGAGAGGAGAATACAAATTTTTGTTACTTGGTTACTGATGGAATAAAACCTAGTAATAGAGAGAAAAAACAAAGTAGCGACCTTCTCCAAAAGTCGCTACTATTCGTTACCCCTTGAGCGCCTCTAGAAGATGGAGAACTTTTGATTTTTCCACCTTGTAGCAACGAAGATTCTCACCATCTCTTTTCTTTTGGACGCTTGCATTATGGACGAGATTCATGCGTTTGAGCCAAGAGCCAATCCAACGATTACTATCATTATTTTCTGATAACTCGATAAATATATCTGACTTTGTAGCAAGAAGTGATTTTTTAAGTATTTGCACCGGTATATATTCATCAGAAAATTTTTCGAACTGCAGTAACGTCACTTCCAAAAACTCGATATCATCCTCAGCGGAAAAATCGGAAGACCTTTGTTGTTTTGTCATCGACAATGCAAGTCCTGTAATAAGGTCGCAGAGACTTGAATCAATTATCTTCGCCAATGTTATAAGGGGCTTCCACATTTCCCAGTCTCGACCATTCATTGCTTCTGCTGGCGATTCTAAGTTTGAATAGATCTTCAAAATTGAACGAAAATCGGTGAGCATGTGAATGTATAATTGATCTCTCAATTGAAGAAAAGATTTATCTCTCGAATTTACTTCTCGATTGAAGTTCTGACGGTTTTTGACAGGAGGCATTATAAGGGCAATACAACGGGAGGCAGTAGTATCATTAAGTGCATTAATTCCACCAAAAGCTTTTGGCGAATAAGACTCAAACAATTCTACTTTATTCTTATGACCACATTTGGGAACTTTAGATCCCTGCTTGTATCCAGAGTTATAAATGCCCAATAGAGCTTGTACATTTTCGTCTTTACCTCTGTTTAAGTTTTCGGCTTCATCAACACAACAAGTTATGTGATTACTGTTTACTAAGCGAATGGTCGCAGCGGCAGTAGATCCGACGTTTAATAATCCTTGAAACGAAAGCGCTTCAATGAATGCCAGTAGTTTTGATTTTCCACATTTCTTACCTCCGTTTAGGGCAAGATAAGGATAACTTATCATTCCTCTATGAAAGTATGTTCCAATAATCCAGAGTGAAATAAGTTTATAGAATCGATCTTCCTCAAAAGAAAGATATTTTCGTAGTTCTCGTTCAATCATCTGAAATGTTTCTTTGAGCGTGACGATTGGATTTGTCTCTTTAATAAATTTTTCAACAGAACTAGTTGACCAATGATCATGCGGAATTGGAGTTCTCTCCACAATAATAAGGTTTTCATACAATTTTTTACTATCTAAAGGGATTTTCTTTCGCTCAGAAGTGATTATATACGGCTTGTTTACAAGCCTTGTTCCCTTGTCATTGGTTATAATTTTTTCTTGATAAATAGTTGTGCAAGCAAAATTTTTATCAAAATACTGTAAAGGGCTTATTTTTCTAAAAGTCCTTTCAACAGAATGTTTCTTCAACTCATTTATCAGTTCTGCTTTATTCGCCAAAGAAAGATAGAAATCATTTATGTCGTATTTTTCGGGATAGCCATTCCAATCTATGTAGGAGGCTTGAATATAGGG
>CAZVBV010000067.1:0-5172 GCA_964625805.1 uncultured Candidatus Peribacteria bacterium
GAATCAATATTATCGGTTTCGGCAGGGCGAAATTCCACCACAGTTGCCGTTTCTGCGATTTCTTTAACAACTTCCTTCTCCACAATCGGGAGTTGCTTTTCAATCTCTCTCAGCAAGTCCTGCACCCCTTCATGCGTCGCTGAAGACATTTTCCACGGACGAACTTTGTACTTCTTTTCAAATTCATCCATAAGAAAATTTTCCAACTCTTCATCGGTTAGATCAATTTTTGCAAAGACGGGCAAGAATGGTTTCTTCGCCAACTCTGGAGAAAACTCATCCAACTCTTTTCGGATGACATCATAATCTTCCATTGGGTGATCGCTCGTTGCGTCGATAAGATGGAGCACGAACCGCGCTCGTTCAATATGACGCAAGAACTGGTGTCCCAGTCCTTTCCCTTCACTCGCTCCTGAGATAAGCCCTGGAACATCGATAAAAACAATCTCTCTATTATCGATTTCAGATACGCCCAAGTTTGGAACAAGTGTTGTAAAGTGATACTCAGCAATCTTTGGTTTTGCATTGGAGACCACAGATATGAATGTCGATTTCCCAACACTCGGCAATCCGATAATCGCCACATCCGCAACCAGTTTTAATTCTAAGTCGAGTTCTAATTTTTCTCCCACATCTCCTTTCTCTGCGAATCCCGGCGCCTGACGAATGGAACTGACGAATCCAGAATTCCCTTTTCCTCCGATTCCTCCTCGTGCCAAGACAATTTCCTGATCTTTTTCGGTAAGGTCTGCCAAGACGTGTTGGGTACGAACCTCTCTGATTTGAGTTCCGACCGGAACTTTAAGAATGAGCTTTTCCCCTCCTCTTCCTGTTTTATTATTTTGATCTCCCCGCACTCCATGCTCCGCTTGGAAATGTTTCGCCATACGAAAATCAGACAACGTATGAATGTTGTCTACGGCCCGAAAAACGATGTTTCCACCTTTTCCTCCATCACCTCCATCGGGGCCTCCTTTTGGGATATATTTCTCCCGCCTGAAGCTGACACATCCGTCACCTCCTTTTCCGGCTTCCACTGAGATTTTAGCTTCATCAACAAACATCACGGGCAGAGTACCGAGGAATGGGAAATTATCAATAAGAAACTGCTCTCCAATGGGGGTTTGGGGACGAGAAGTGTTTGAGCGCCAACGGGACTCGGTAACAATGTAATATGGTAATGAGAGCGAGTTTTCTCGTCCTCAAAAGTTTTTGGTTCTTTTTGATTACAAAAAGAACAGCCCTGCCGATATCTATCATCGATAAAAGAAGGGATTCCTCCGTTTCAGTCGGAATGACAAAAGGAGATACTTATTTCGCTTTCTTTGCAATGTCGACTACCTTTTCAAACACCTTTGGGTATTCAACGGCAAGTTCAGCAAGATTTTTTCGATCAACGTCCATCTTGGCGTGAAGCCATTTGTTTTTCACTTCAGAGTATCGAAGTCCCATAGATCGAAGAGTTCCTGAAATACGTATAATCCAAAGTCGTCGAAAGTCTCGTTTTTTAACTTTTCGTCCAACGTATGCATGAAGCCCTGCTTTCATCACAGCTTGCTTTCCCATTTTAAATGTTGAACTTCGTTTTCCACGATATCCTTTTGTTAGTGCCCGAACTTTCTTATGTCGTGCGTGCGATGCCGGTCCTCCTGTAACGCGTACCATTATTTAGAGATATTAAGAAGTCGAGATAAAACCTTTCGGTGTCCTGCTGGAGCCTCAAGCCCAAGTCGACCAGATTTTTTCTGCTTTTTTGATTTAGAGCTCAGCAAGTGGTTCTTGCAAGATTTTTGGAACATGATTTTTCCTGATCCTGTAATCTTTACTCTTTTTTTGAGGCCGGAGTGAGTCTTTTGTTTCATTTTTGAGACTTTGATGGTTTGAGTACTGCGACAATTTGATGCCCTGCCGCTCTGGGGTTGTTTTCGAGGGTTGATATCTCCCCGAGTGATTTTATAAATGCGTTGAGTTTCCCGAACGCAAGGTCTTTATGTGCTTTTTCTCGTCCGCGCATTGTGAGTGCGATTCGAACGGGATGTCCTTTTTTCAAGAAATCTTCAGCATTTTTACGCTGTCTGTCCAAGTCCCCTACATCCATTCGGAAGGTGAGCCGGACCCCTTTCATCTCCTGTGCCTGTGTTGCTTTCTTGGCTTTTTGATCTCGCTTTTTGATGGCGTAGAGCATCTTTCCGTAGTCAATCAAC
The DNA here is from genome assembly GCA_964625805.1 of uncultured Candidatus Peribacteria bacterium. Taxonomy (GTDB): domain Bacteria; phylum Patescibacteriota; class Gracilibacteria; order UBA4473; family UBA4473; genus CAZVBV01. Next base: position 2,205 of record CAZVBV010000067.1, read on the forward strand.
TTACACACTGGAGGATCTGCTTTGGGTGAGATTTCTACAAGGTCTACTTCTTTTTCGCGGGCCATACTGAGGGCTTGTTCAATCGCAACGACCCCAAGGGGTTCTCCCTGCTCATCAACGAGTCGAACTTCTTTGACACGAATTTCTTCGTTCGTTCGATGTTGTTTTTGCGGGACACGATGAAAACTACGTCTGCCTCTGCCTCGACCACCACGGTAGGAAATGCCTATGATAGAAAAATTAAGAATTGAAAAAAAGCGTCGCGATTGTAGGAAGAGCACCGTATTTGTCAAACTTTTTCACACAAAAGACCCGCCCCCAAAAAGGTCATCCTGGCTTGCCCAGGATCGGACGAGTTAATAATATACTTAAAAGCGTTAGCGTGGCACCGAATACAGGTTATTCGTTTTACTCTGTACACAGAAGCTAAATTCAACCGATTCCGGGCAAGCCGGAATGACAGTATTGTTTTGAAAATTGAAAATTGGCAATTGAAAATTCTCATGATTGACAATAGAAAATCAAAAACTCATAATTCTCTCAACTAATTTTCCCCCTATGTTTACTTTCCCCATCTGGATTACCAATCTCAAAAACTACGAAACGTGTACTGGAGCCAACGCGCTCGAAATGGCGAAGATTCACGAAAAGGTTGCGAAGGCAACGGGCAAATCAATTGGAATTGCGGTAAATGCGATTGATCTGTATCGCGTCGCAAAAGAAGTTTCTATTCCCGTGTTCGCACAACACGTTGATCCTATTGATTATGGGAAAGGAACCGGACACATTCTTCCGCAAGTGGTAAAGAAAGCGGGTGCCATTGGAACATTGCTCAATCACTCAGAACGAAGACTTGATGTGGAAGTTTTGAAAGATAGTGTTGCCTGCGCTCAAAAAGCGAACCTGATGAGAATCGTATGTGCAGAGAATCCTGCGGAAATTGAAGAACTCTCAAAACTCGAACCAGACTGTGTTGCTTTTGAACCACCGGAATTGATTGGATCAACAGGCGCTTCTGTTGCGACTGCCAAACCACAATCAATCGCTGATTCGGTAGCGGTGTCTGGTGGAATCCCGGTATTGGTGGGAGCGGGAATCAATTCTGTTGAAGATGTGAAGGTATCATTAAGCCTTGGAGCAAAAGGATTCCTCGTTGCGACAGCGATTACAAAAGCAGAAGATCCTGAAAAAGCCCTCACAGAATTTGTAAGTGCTTTCTAAAAACTAAATCCAACAAAATATCCTGTCATCCTGGCTTGCCCAGGATCGGATAAAAACTTGAAAAAAACAAAAAAGCGTTAGCGCTTTGCCAATATTAATTATTCGCTTCGCTCTTCCCTCATTTTCTAAATCCTCTTCTGATTCTGGTCAAGCTAGAATGACTTAACAGAAAAAAACTCTTGACAATTAGCTCTCAAAGAGCAAAATCCCGCTGAAATTGATGATTTCTTATTGAAATTGTCGATTTTTTTGAAGCTCCTTTTATTACTCACATACATGCAAAGTCACCTCCAAGCCGCCATTAATCAACTCTGTGCAGAGAAGAATCTCGATCCAGATACTGTTATCGAAGCAATCCAGAACGCTATTGCGATTGCCTACAAGAAAGATTTCGGAACAGCAGGATTACAAATTCAAGTGCACCTCGGAGATGATATTTCTGAAATGCGAATTTTTGAAGTGCGAACAGTGGTGAAAAAAGTGGAGGATATTGAAATTGATATTACAGAGAAGGAAGCAAAGAAGATTCGTCCCGATGTAAAAATGGGAGATTCTGTATTTGTTCCTGTCCCACCACATGAGGCGTTTGGACGAATTGCCGCACAAACAGCGAAGCATGTGATTAGTCAGAAATTACAAGAGGCAGAGCGAGAAATGCTCTTCCAGAAATTTAAAGATCGAGAAGGAGAATTGCTCACAGCACGAGTTCAGAAAACTGATCGTGATTGTGCATTGCTCGACATCGATGGAATTACAACAATGCTATATTCACGGGCACAAATCCCTGGAGAAAATTTCTTCACAGGACAACGAATGCGTGTGTATCTTGATAAAGTTGAACTCACTCCAAAAGGACCACAACTTCGAATTACACGAACAAGTCGAGAATTTATCGAGGCTTTGTTTGAACAAGAAATCCCAGAAATGCGAGAAGGTGTGGTGTACGTTGCCAAGATGGCTCGTGAACCAGGGGTTCGATGTAAAATCGCTGTGGAATCAGACGATCAATCAGTCGATCCAGTAGGCGCTTTCGTAGGACAACGAGGATCACGAATTAACACCGTGATGGAAGAGGTTGGAGACGAACGACTTGATATTATTCAGAATTACGACGACCCAAAGAAATTGCTTATCGCGGCACTTGCTCCGGCAAAGATTGCGAAAGTTGAATTTTTCAAAGGCGAAAAGAAAGAAGATCGTGTGAAAATTTATGTACGAGAAGAAGAACGAGCGGTTGCTATTGGTCGAGGAGGACAAAATGTTCGACTCGCTGGGCACCTTATCGGAATGCAAGTAGACGTCATCACATTCGATGGACCAATCGAAGAAGACGAATCTGCAAAAGCACCCGTAACAAAAGACAAGAAAGTTGTGAAAGAAGTATCTGAGAAAGTTACCATCGATAAACTCGAAGGTGTTGAGGAAGATATTATTAAAACATTAATGGAACTCGGTCTCTCACAGGTTAAACAATTCGAAGGGATGAAAGCCAAAGACTTGGCTGAAATTGGAATTACCATCGAACAAGCTGAATCTGTTGTGAAAGCCGTAGCGAAATTCTTAAAGAGATAAATTCTTCTCTACTTTTAAAGTTGCTATCCCCTGGGGGTTTGGGGACGAAACCTGTCTGAGCGTCATTGGGACTCGGCAATATTGTACTATGGAAACGTTAGCGAGTTTTTTTGTCCCCAAAAGTTTTTTGGTTCTTTTTGGTTACAAAAAGAACAGTCCTGCCGATATCCATGAT
>CAZVBV010000068.1:0-5170 GCA_964625805.1 uncultured Candidatus Peribacteria bacterium
TTCTCTTAAGGTTTCACCTCAAAAGAAGGTTTTTTAGTTTTTCTAAAAATTTTTCACGCATTTCATCGTATTCTCTTTGTTTCTCATGAACTTCTCCATCAATTTCAAATATCGTTTTTATTTTATAGCAATAAAAATCCACTACAAAAAATCTCTTTTTTTCTTCAAATTCAAATCTTATCGGATATTGACGACAAAACTTCATTCCCTCTAAGCGCCTGTTTCGAACCAGTTCCCAAAACACATTTTCTGCCTGAGTTTGGTTCTTCCTGAGATGCCTTGCCGTTGCTTTTGAATTATCCCACATATGAAATTTTTAGCATGCCCTGAAATAAACTTTCTAAAATTATACAAACAACAACCCCTTCTTTTTCACTGAAACGAAGTGGAAGCGAAAGAGAAGGGGGGGCGAACATCAAACAGAAAAAGAATAGTGAACTTCCTGAGCGGGATGAGTCTTTTTTTCATCAATTATATCTTGAACCTCACGCGATTCCAGACAAGCTGGAATGACTTTTTTATTTTATATTTATTTCACCCATAGCAGGTTCCGAGCCCTGCTCCTGCACAAGTTTTAAGGGATATTTTTTATAGAAAAAAAGCAGGACTTAGTCCTGCTTCTGCTCTGGTTGTTTTATTGTATGTCTCGTCTTTTAATTCGTATCCTTTGTTTTATCGTCAGTAGCAGGCTTCTCCCCCAAAGACATTGTTTCTTTTCCATCTTTATCCTTAGTAATTAATAGTGTTTTATTATCATCCTTTTCTCCTAATTCAGCCACCATATCATCAATATTGTTCTGTTCTTTTAATACATTTTTCAGGTCCTGATCATTATCCTCTAGATCATTATAATATGTTACTACGGCGTCGAGATTGTCAAATGTTGTAATTTCTTTGTCATCTGAATCTTTAATAAATATTTTTTTCTCGCCTGCTCTTGCATGTGATATCCTAATATCTGTACTTGCTGCATCTTCATCTTCATCCTTCTTTGTTCCCTTGTAATCCTCTGCCTTGGCCTTGGTATCGACTTTTGCAACTTGCATTAACAGAGCAATTTTTCCGTCAATCTCGTCCTGACCCTTCCCTGCCGTAATAGCGTCTTCAATAGCCTGTAGCGCAGCTACCATAGGACCAGTAAAATTATCTTTTTCTCTTATCTTAGCGAAGATCGCCTTGGTGCTTGTTGGATCCTTCGAAAGAATATCCCCTCCATTTTTCTTCACACTCGCATTAAGTTCCTCAATTGCTGCAAATGCAGTAGTAGCGTCCTTGACCTCCGTACTTAAAGCACCCAAAGACTTTGCTGTCTCGGCAGAAGTCTCATTCAAAATTCCCGCTCCCTTAGCCGCTTCTATATCTTTATTACTTTGATCAGTGTTCCATTGAGATTTAAACTTCCCTGCCATGGCAAAGTAGTTTCCAAGAGAAGCCCTGTCTCCAGGTTCTCCTCCAGGCATTGGAAGTATTTGTTGATCGATTGTTGCTGCCTTTGCAACAAACTGTCCTGCACTCTCTGCTCCTGATTTGATTTTATCAGTAATAACAGTTGCTGCAGATCCATCCATTGCCCAAAAGGCCGCTTTCCAGAAAACAACAACAGTAGCAATTGACCACAAAAGTCCATATCCCGTTTTTCCAAATGTAGAAACTGAAGCCCCTACATGAATAAAGTCAGTAGCTGGCGCCCCTACATTAATCATGGTATCCATCATTAAGAAGGTTATCGCAAAGGCCGCTGCGATTTTAAGTGGCATAATAAGATTTGTAATAACTTGTGTTCCAATCTTTCCACCATCGCCTCCGAATCCCATAATAGATGCGGCAACAATAAGTGGTGAAAACACCATTGCAACCCACATAACTACGATACGAATAAGAAGGGCAATGAAAACGGCTCCCATTGCTACAACCTGAGCCAAGGACAAAATACTCGCAAAAAGGACACTGGTAATAACATCTGACCAATCGTTCAGTTTCGCCGCAAGGGCCGGAAGTGCTTGGAGTTTGTTAAATTGAATACCAAATGCGAGAAATAAATTATGGGCTGCAGAACTTTTATCTCCTACATCCCCTACTCCCGATGGATCTAAAGCAAAAAGACAACCTGTTGGAAGAGGCTCTCTTATACCATCTCCATCCTCCCACTGGGCTGGGTCATTGTTACACATGAGTTTGTTCATAACCCTGTAAAACTGGTCTGTGCCATTTACCCCATCATCAACCTCTGTTCTGAGCATTGCTTCTAATTGTCCGACTCCTTTATCACGGAGGGTGCTATCTGGAATTGAAAATATTGTAATTGTTCCCAGATGAACCGCATCAAGAACAACTTTAAATCCTAGCAATGAAAAATTAATAGCAACCAATGCCAAAATTATTTTTGGTAATTTTTCCTTGATCGTCCATGTTGATCCTTCACTCAGTGAAGAAAAAAGATTCGCAAACGCAAGAAAAAGAAGCACCAAGACAAATCCTATATTGGTAATATTCCTGATAATTACCCACATCGGACGAATCGATGACATTGGAGCTGGTGCTGTTAAAAATTCTGTTCCTATGAGATCTCCTCCATAATTAAGGAATATCAATGAAAGGAATGTAAAAATATTTACAAATATTGAAAACAACTGCGCAAAGGCTTTCAGTTGTTCATTCGCCCCAGCCTCTTGCGCAAAAGCAATCGACGGATCTATACAATGTCCCAGTACAAGCGCAATGGCGAGTGCAATCAATGTTTTAGGAGATATGAGTTTTCGTAAAAATTTCATAAATGTATATCAATCTCCTTATTATACCATGAAATACAAGAGATCACAAGTGTCTTTCCCCTCTTTTTTACTATTTCGTTCCTGTTTCATCTTTCCCAATCAATAAAAGTTCAGTTACTGTTTTTAATACAAAAGTTCTTCGTTCTCCATCTTTCTTTGAAGTATCCTTACAAAGTTCTATTTCATTTTTAGTAACACCTAATGTTTTCATTGCAGCGAATATTTTTGATTGTTTCCCCAAAAAGTCTTTTAAAACTTTTTCCCAAGCCTTCTTTTTCTCTGGATTATTTTTCTTAACATCTTTCCAAAAAGCAGAAAGGCTCCCTTTCTTTGCGAGTTTTAGTTCAATAGAACTTGGTTCATCTTTCTGAAATGAAATATAAGCATTACTTGCCTCCTGTAAGGAGGTTAATGCTGTTTTTGCTGTTTTTGCTTTTTTTCTTTTTTCATCATCTATTCCTTCTTTTCCCATTTCTGGTCCTCTTTTTTTAGCAATATCAACGTCAGCAACTCCTTTTACACACTCCCAGAATGCATCCTGTGTTTCGTTAATTCCCGAAAGGTTCTCTCCCAAGTCTTCTGTTAAAAAATGATTTTTCTTCATGTTTTCAATAACGGCTTTCTTTTGAGCAGAAGACAATTTCAATAAGTTTTTTCTTTGAACAGCATTCAAAACACTCATCCCTCCCAATGCTGTTAAAATCTTTTTCCAATGTTTTGCTGGGTTTTTCTTTGTAAACAAATCTACGAGATCCTTCTTTGATTCTTCTCTTTTTATGTCATAGCTTTCTTTTGGTGTTCGATTCTTTTTTTCTTTTCTATTTTTAATAAATCCATGAACACCTTTCGATACTCCAACGGCTGTATAAAGAACTCCCATCAAAAGTCCAAAAAGAACAAAAACATCTTCCAATCCTCCTTCTTTCATAAACGAGGCAATCCCTTCTGGTGTTCTCGTTCTCAGGTCATCAGTAAGTCCTGGATACATTGCCTGAAGTTTCTTTTTTGCGGCCTCTTGTGTTAATGGATTATTTTTCTTTTCTTCAAACGCTTTTGCAAACGCTTTTGCAAACGGAGTGAGTTCTTTTGTTTTATCTGCGTGAAGCATGAAATAATTCCAGATAAGTGCTGTTTCTTGTGTTGCAAATCTTCGTTGCATTAGCTCAAGTGTTTCTGCACTCCATGTTCCATGTCGACGAATTTCATCAAGATTCTTTTTTGGAAAATTCTTTCCTTCTAAGAAAATAAGAGGATCCATAACCGATGCACAAAATTGAGCTGCCTGATTGCACTGCTCTGGCGTAAATTCTGTTCCTTCCAAAGGATTTAATATGCGATTATGCATCGCATCATCAATGAGAATATTTCCATTTTCATCGGCTCCTGGACAAAGAATTCCGCCTTTCCAGAAGGCTTCAAGATACTTATCTCGTGCTTCATTTATATCTGTTTGACCATCCCACATTTGTCCAACATCGAGTCTCGCTGCTCCGACAAGTGCATTTTTAAAATGTGTAAAACTAAATTCCACTCCATCTCCTACTAAATCAAGAACCCACTTGGCACCTTTGAAAATCTCTGTTGTCACTTCTGGAGCCAATGCTGCTGCTCCTCCTGCAATAAGTCCTCCATACCACATTCCATTTTTGTCTGCTCCAGCAACGATCCCTCCAAAATAAAGTGCGGTTAATCCCACTCCAAACCCATCTCCAAACCGTGTCTTTACATCACTCTCCCCATATATCCATTTTTTCCCAAATCCTTCTTTTTCTACAATTTCCTCCCCCGCAGTATTGAGTGCTTTTATAAGTGGCTGCAATACTGCTCTTTTTTGATTTTTTATTTTCCCATTCGGAAGACTTTTTATCTCTAGAAGCTTCTTTTTCAACCATTCTTTTGCACTCATCCCCTCTGCACCCGCAATTGCTCCGCATTCTTTCTCTAATATTTCTTCAAATTTTTCATTAATTGCTTCGAACTTTTCTTCTAAGATTTTTTGAACCTTCTGATCCATCTCTTCTCTCAATTTATCGGCTTCATTCAAAACCCATGATTCATTCCCCACTTCTTTGTTTCCTTCTACAATCTCGTTGTTAAGATTTTTTGTTTCTATTCCTGTTTCCACTTGCACTTTGTTCACTTCCAATTCCTGGTGAACACTTTCAAGAGATTCTTGTACTGCCTCTGACACCACTTTTTGATTTTCTAATGAGTTTTGAAATATGAAATTCATTTCACCAATGCCCTCTTGGTACAAGTGTGCACCTGTTGGCAATAATGAAAATGAAGTATTTCGTTTCATGAAATGTTTAGAGTTTTAGAGCTCTGATCCAGAGATCCATCAGGCTTTCTTTTTTGTCAGCAAGTTCTTCAAATTCTATTGATTTCAATTCTGATCT
>CAZVBV010000069.1:0-4814 GCA_964625805.1 uncultured Candidatus Peribacteria bacterium
CTTGGTTTTTTCGGTTGCGGAAATATGGGGGAGTCTTTCTTGAGTGGAATTCTAAAGAAAAGTATTTGCGGTTCTTCAGATATTATCATCTGCGATAAGACCGCAGAACGACTGCAGGTATTGAAGGAAAAATACAGTGTCGAGACGACCACAAATTCCAAAGACATAGAGAATTGCGATATTTTATTTCTCGGCTTTAAACCGCAGAACTTAGCCGATATTCAGTTCGCTCCAAAAGAAGGAATGATCGTAATCTCGATGCTTGTCGGGAAAAATAGTGCACTCATTGCGGAGAAATTTCTACAGACAAAGATCGCACGGATCATGCCCAATGTGGGACAGTTTGTCGGAAAGGGAATGACGGGACTCTTTTTCAATGCCCCCTTCACTGAGTCAGAACAATCGATGGTTCATTCACTCCTTGAAGCTGGGGGAAAAGTTTTGGAACTTGAACAAGAAGAGCAGATTGATTCGATGAGTACGATTTCGGGCAGTGGTCCCGCGTACTTTTTTCGTTTTGCGGAAGCCATGCAACGAGCAGGGGAGAAGCTCGGATTCAGCCCCGAACAGTCAGAATTACTCGTAAAACAAACGCTCATAGGGGCCGGTGAAATCCTTCAGAAAAATCCAGATGATTCGTGCGGTGTGTGGCGAGAAAAAGTGACGTCGCCCAAAGGATCAACTGAGCAGGCGCTTCGTGTTTTTAACGAGGCAGATATTGATAGTCTCGTTCAAAAAGCCTCAGAAGCAGCGCTGAAGCGAACGAAAGAGTTGTGAGAGTCTAAGAGTTAAAGTCCCACTCTTTTTTCGTCATTGCCGCTTGGCGGCAATCCTATGAGTTGTTATCGTTTTTACAGAAGTATTGAATAACCTGTGTGAGGATAATTCGCGTAGCTTGTCCTCGATTTCGAGGGGCTCAGGTTGAACGAGGTTTAGTAACAGAATCCTCGCCAAGCGAGGATGACGGGGATATATAAAATTATCAATTTCCTACTTACACTCCATCTGACAATCTTTCAGAGTTGGGAAGGGGATTTCTGCTTTGCATCCCGCAACACGGACCTCTTGGCATTCGGTGCCATCAAATTCATATCCAACCATAAACATCTCGCAATTTTCAACACTCCGAACAGGTGCTTTACAGTTATTCTTTATAGGTTCGACTTTACAGAACCCTTCGTGAAGAATCTCAGCTCCGTGTCGATTGGCTTCACACTCATTGAGGTATCCATTTTTTTGTCTTCCTTTTAGACCGCAGACAGGAGCTTTTGTTTGCTCACATTCAATATCTTTATCGACAACCGTGTCGACACATGTTCCCATTGCTTCAGCCATTTGTTTCTCGCGTTTACACATAAGTTTTGAACTGCATTTGATATCTTCAATTCCTCCGCATATCGCCCCTATACCAACAGTTTCAATGGTTTCGGAATCAATATTAGTGTTCGAATCTGTATCAGATGGAGTATCTGATCCACAACCAAATAATGAGAGAGCCACCGCTAAAATAACAAATTTTTTCATCGGGTGAAGGATATTGAATTCTTATCTTGAATCAAGGGGAATATATTCGTATCGTTTTCGTCTGAGATAACTTTCTTTTTGTTGGGGGATGCTTGTTTTATCGTTTCCAATATTTTGCTTAAAGGCGTCTCCTCCTCGACTAAACTTTCGAACACGAAGTTGTTGGTCCTTTGTGCGTGTTCGCGACCACATTCGAGGCTGATCAATACGTCGTTGTGTTATCCCCGTTCGTCGTCGATCAGACTTTTGGAGCATTTTAGGCGTTCTGACGGCTTTATTTCGAAAGGAATCGAAAGTGTACGAAGGACGACTTCGAATTGCTGATTCTTTAAGACTTTGCGTTTGTCGCCATAATCCTCCAGTTATTTCAGTAGTCTTTGTATTTGTTCTTTTCTCGATAGCACGTTTGTGAGCTTTGAGAATACTTTGTGTATAAGGATCTCTTTTTTTCGAAAGGATTGCATTCACCTCCTGTGGAGAAATAGCAAAAACCTGCATGACAGGCAATCCAATAAAAGAAAGGAGAACGAACAAGGAAAAGAATTTTTTCATACTGAAAATATTACTTATCCCCATGATGCCCCATTCGCGCTTAAAAGACAAGATTTCGATCGAGTTTGTTCTTCAGTTTTCTTCCCTTGTTCAAGACCTTTCCATGACCAAGGCAGAATTCTTTGTACTGCACAAATATCTCGGTTCCATCAGGTTTTTCCAATGGTTTCGAAAGAGCAATATCAAATCCTTCCAACCATCGTTCTTTTTCTTCTGTTGTGAGTTCAATATTGTTTGTCGTAGCGAGGGTCCCATAATGGATGGCAAAGGGCGACATGATGTTCCCATGTTTATCAATCATCGGGAGTCCGGCTCTGCGATGTGGATGATGAACGGCAAATTGAGCAGCGGTTTTTGTCGTCAGAAAGAGAGTGTCATTCCGTTCAAGAATTACTTTCTTTTCAAAGAGTTCTCGTTCAAAGCTGAAGTTTTTGCACAGTTTCGCGATGACGGTGGCGCTTTGATTCTTTCCTAAAATTTGCGTTGAGGATTTCAGAGGCGCTGGTTTCTTTGCTCCAAGAGAGAGGGGATCGGTCTTCTTTATTTTCGCGATAAAGAAAATTTCACTGTTCCACGTCTCACTTCTCAGGTGTGGAAAAATTCGTCGAACATTCTTCACAATCTCGGAATCAAAGGTATCGGTTCCAAATTTCTTAATACCGATGTGGTGTGGAATCGTTCCCAAATCGATGGGCAGCATCTCCACATGATCTCCAAAAGTGTTGATGAGGTATTGCACCACGGCTTCGTTTTCCTCAGGGGCAGATGTACAGGTAGAATAGACCATTGTCCCGCCAGGGGAGAGCATTTCAAAGGAAGCCTTGATAAGTTTTTTTTGTAATTTCGCCGCTTCAAATATTTTTTTCTCATTCCACATCTTTTCAAAAAACGTAGAATCTTTCCTTCCAAATCCTTCACTACTACATGGAGCGTCAAGGAGAATACGATCAAACTCTTGAACAAAAAATGTGTTCAAGTACGTTCCATCACTTTGTAATAACACCTCGTTTTCTACTCCCATGCGATCGAGGTTCGATGCGAGTTTCATTGATCGAGAAGAGCTGGGTTCATTCACAACGAGGACACCCGTGTTCTTCATTCGATCGGCAATGAATGTCGATTTTGATCCAGGAGCGGCTGCAACATCGAGAATCTTTTCATCCGGTTTCGGATCGAGCACGTGTACAGAGAGGAGGGAACTGAGCGATGCGATGTAAATCCCACCACTGAAATGTTCCAATGTTTTTCCCAATGGGAGTTCGGTTTGGTTCTCTCGTTGAATAAAAAAGGCTTCAGGAATACTTGTTGAAGTGAGTTTCCATTCTTTTGGAACAATGGTGTCGTGGACGATTCGGATGCTTTTGGAAAGTGGTTCCGTCGCCATTTGGAAGAAATCATCCCATTCACCTTTCGGAAGAATGTCGTGTATTCGTTCAACAAATCGATCAGGGAATTTTTTCATGAATGTGTTTTTCCTCCCCCTTTGAAAAAGGGGGATTGAGGGGGATTTAGGACGATGGAGTTTTTATATTATCTAAAAAATCAAAAACCATTTCTACAGCACTATCAACGTTCTGACAAACTTCGGTATTATTAAAACGCAAAACAGTAAATCCAAGCGCCTGTAGATAGGTATCTCTTTCTTTATCTTTTTGTTCATTTTTTTCTTCAAAATGCTGACTTCCATCGATTTCAATAATTAATTTTGCACGAGGACAATAAAAATCAACAATATATGGGCCGACTGGTTTTTGTCTGTAAAACTGAAATCCCAGAACTTGCTTCCTTCTAATCCTTGACCAGAAAACAACTTCCGTTTCGGTAGAAGTTCTTCTCAGCTTCTGAGCGAATTTTTTAAGATTTGGTTTATATCGAAGCATTTAAGTTTTTTTAAATCTCCCTCCAACTCCCTCTTTGCGAAAGAGGGAGGGATTTATTTTTCTATTTTCTGAAAGTTCTTCGTCACCTCAATCCATTCACTCACGGTCAATGTTTCAGCGCGTCGATTCGGATCGATATCACCGAGTATTTGTTTTGCATCGCCTCCGAAGAAGGATCCAACCACGTTTCCAAGTTTCTTTCGCTTTCGGCTAAATCCCGCATGGAGAACGGTGAAGAAGTCGCGTTCCATCTTCGCATCTACCAATGGTTTGGGTCTTGTTGTCACTCTGATAATCGCAGAATCAACTTTCGGTACAGGATCAAAGTTTTCTCGTCCAACGTGAAAAAGGAGTTCTGCTTCGGCAAAAATTTCCACAGACAATGAAAGAATGGATCGCTTCCAGGGTTTCTTATTCGCAGGAGGGCAGAGTTTTTCAGCCACTTCCTTTTGTACCATGAGGGTCATAGTCTGGGGTTTATTCTTGGTATTCGCTAACGCCTTTTTCAAAATCGGCGATGTAATGTTGTACGGAATATTCGCAATGATGGAGTAGGTCTTTCCTTTAAATAACTCATCTAAGTCTTGTCTCAGAATATCGCCATGAATGAGGTGGAAATTATCACGATGACCGAAGTCTTTCTCTAATAATTCTACCGCTCGGTCATCGAGTTCGACCGCTGTCAGATTGGCTTTCTTGGCTACGAGTTTGTTCGTTAAAAATCCCAACCCTGGACCAATTTCCAGAATTTCTTTGTCTTTCAAATCACCGACAGACTCCAAAATCTGGTCTCGAATCTTCGAGGACTGCAAAAAGTTTTGTCCGAGCGATTTCTTAGCAAACGATGATCGTTTCATT
>CAZVBV010000070.1:0-4607 GCA_964625805.1 uncultured Candidatus Peribacteria bacterium
CTGAGAGAATACAACTGATAATTGGGGTAAAATAAACCACGCAATCCCAATCCCTACCACGAGTGTTAACGACAGTACGAGGATCGGATACATCATCGCTGAATGAATCTTTGATCGAAACATTCGTTCTTTTTGCTGTTGCACGTTAATCACTTTCAAATTCTCTGCCAACTTTCCCGATTCTTCTCCAATTCGAAAGAGAGAGAATATGCAATGATAAGAGTTTTGTTTCCTTGAGCGCTTTCCAGAGCGGATGTCCATCATTGATATCTTCTTTGAGATTATCAATAACCTGTTTCATATTCGCAGATTGCATTCCTTCCTTTATCGCATCGAGTGCCGAGATAATGTCCATTCCAGAAGAAAGCAACATCGAAAGATTATCGATGAAGTATTCTTTTTCTCCTCCAGCTCCCAAGAGACGTGACCATTTCTGTCGTTTTTTAACAACAGTTTTTTTTTCTTCGTCTGTTTTTTTTCTTTTTTTAAAAGAGAACATGAAGGGCAAAGGGAATTATTTTTCAGGAGGGGATGTGAGCCGCAAGACTTCTTCAAGTGTCGTGATTCCATTTTTTACTTTCTCCATTCCATCTTCGAACAGTGTTGTGGATCCTTCTTTTCGTGCCAACGCCCAAATCTGTTGTGTGGAAGGATTTTTCAAAATGAGCTCTTCCATATCTGGTGTTATTTCAATAAATTCAAAAATTGCTTTTCGTCCTTTGTACCCAGTATGACTACATGACTCGCATCCTTTTCCTTTATAAAGTGTCGTTTCTTTTTCTGGGAAATAGTCCTTTGCGTTTTGAAAAAGTTTTGTGATTTCTTCTTGTTTTACTTTGTGACTAAATCGGCAGTGGCTGCAAATTTGTCGTACCAATCGTTGTGCAATAATTATTTCTAATGTTGAAGCCAAGAGGAATGGTTCCACTCCCATATCGAGCAATCGAGGAAGGGAAGTCGCCGCATCATTGGCATGAAATGTTGAGAGTAATAAATGCCCCGTTAATGCCGCATTCACGGCGATTTCTGCTGTTTCAATATCTCGTATTTCTCCCACCAATATTACATCCGGATCCTGCCTGACCACTGAACGCAGTCCCTTTGAAAAGGTGAGATCTGTCTGCATATTTACCTGAATCTGGTTGGCTCCCAAGACTCGGTATTCTACGGGATCTTCAATAGTGGTGATGTTTACATCGGGACGATTGAGAATTTTCAAGACGGCATACAAAGTCGTAGTCTTTCCAGCCCCGGTGGGTCCCGTTACCAAAATCATTCCAAAGGGTTTTTTCGCCGTTCGTTCGAGCATTTCTTGGTGTTTTTCTGACAATCCCAAATGCTCTAGAGAGAAGTTCTGAATGTACTGAGAGAGTAGTCGGATGGTAATCTTTTCTCCTTCCAATGTTGGAACGATGGAGACTCGCATATCAATATTTACATCACCTTTTTTGTGACGAATTGCTCCATCTTGCGGAGCAAAATGTTCATCAATTCTCAAGTGTGCCTGCACCTTGATTCGGTTTAAAATATTCTCGTAGTGGATCTTTGCAATCCGTCCTGCCTCGTACAATACGCCATCAACTCGGAATCGAATTACGGTTTCTTGTTCTTGTGGTTCGAAGTGAATATCAGAGGTTTGGTGGAGAAGCGCATCTTCAAAAATAGCATCGATAATTTCAGAAGCGACTTGTGTCTCTTCTTTGATAATTTGCTCAAATCGTGTAGATAAGGTTTTTCGATAAAGAGAGAATGTTCCGTTTATAGATTCAGTAAACGAGAAGGCGAGCTTTATCGTTTTCCCCATGAAGAGTGGCTTGAGTTCTGCCGCCAGTCCTTCTTGTTCCGGGTCATCGGTCGTAACGATTACTTGTTTATCAGTTTCTTTGAACAGCACCACATGGTGTTTTTTTGCGATATCTTCCGGAATTCGTTGAACGTTTTCTTCCGAGGTCGGATGTGCTATGAGATTGGCAAACGAAATCTTAAAAAACTCGGCAATCGCTTGTCCAAGCAAATCTTTGGTAATGAGACCTTCGGTCATCAGATGCTCTACAAGTGGGGTGTGGCTTTTCTTTACCGCTTCTTCTGCGGCTATAGAATCTTCCTCAGATATATAATCCTGAGAGAGGAGGATGTCCTTTATTTTTGCGTCATCTAATTTCATAGATCGTTTTTGTTTTTATTTTTGTAGAGGACCTACGCTGTTTCTTGTACGTAGGCAACGATGTCGGTGATAGGGGTATCTGATTTCACAAAGAAATTTACAGCTCCCATACTTTTTGCTTTCTCGGCATCTTCTTCTTGTCCGAGATTTGAAGTGACGACTATTTTTGGCTTTTTGGAGAGTTTCGCAACGCCTTCCAAGACTTGGAATCCGTCCATTTTTGGCATCACGAGATCGAGAAGTACTAAATCAAAATCTCCTTTTGTAATTAATTCAAGTGCTTCGGCTCCATCAAATGCTGTTGTTGTTTCGAATCCTGCGTGATTTAATTTCAGTTGAAGGGCTTTTGCAAGCGCTTTCTCGTCATCTGCGACAAGAATTTTTTTTGTGTTTGTCATTCCAAATGGGATCTTAATAGACTAGGTAAAGTCTATCATAAAGAGAAGGGAAAAGAAAAATTCTTATAAAAAAGACTACAAATATTTTTTAAATGGAGTCATTCTTGATATTGAAGAAGCGGAGGATTTCAACGAGCCGATGATATAGAGGGCGAAGAATGTCTAATTTTTAATTCATTTAATTCAAGTCCGGACTTGAATTCGAGTTGTTCTAATGATAGAGCAGAAATACTTTTGAATTACACGTTAATGAATGCCCTTATAAAAAAGAGTGACCTTCACGAGATCACTCTATTTCTTTTCTTCGAATTTACTTGTTTACTCAAGACTCTCTTGTTGTTGAATAAGTCGATACATGACTTCTGAAAAAGCTTCTCGAGTCATTCCTTCTGCTGGGTCTACGTTTTCGATATCCAACAAATTATTATCAATAGCATATTGCAAGTATGGAGCATACCACGCATCCATATCAGAAGCAGTAGGAAGATCGGTGATTGGATAATCAGCTAAATCAATACCAAAGCTTTCAAACGCTACTTTTAACAACTCAACTTGATTTACTGTTTTTGCTGGTTTAAATGTTCCGTCCTCGTATCCTTTTACGATTCCTTGTCGTTTTGCTTTATTTACATAGCCGGCAAACCATGCATCCGCTGGTACGTCTGAGAATTCTGTTTCAGTGATTTCATCAGGTGATTCCCCAAGTGATTCAAGAAGTACTTTCAAAGATTCAGCTCGGTTGATTGGGTTTTCTGGACCGAACGTTCCGTCTTCATATCCGTCCAAAATTCCCCGTTGTTGGAGAAATTCTACGGCAGCTTTGTTTTGAATTTTTGCTTCATCTTTAAATTGTTTCTTTTCTCGAAGTTGTTTTGTGAATTTGGTGTAATTTTCAGCTTTTTTTGCATTGTGTGTGAATCGATTTTGTGCCTGATTCATTTGTCCTGAAGCATTTCCTGCATTGGTATTTTGGTTTTCTGATTGCTTTGCCGCTCGAAAGGCTTCTTGTTCTGCTTCGGTCATATCATCTTCCATACCTTCAGGTCTATTCTCATTCATGGAACGATTCTCACCAGCTTCCATTCCTTGTGATTGCATGAATGTCTGCCGTTCTTCTTGGGACATTTCCATCCAGTCGTCAGGACGTTCTATTGTGGAATTTTGAGATCCTTGTCCACCGCCACCACCACCACCACCACCTTGTCCTTTCATTTGCGCATGAATAGGTCCTGATACTGTAAGTGCTGTTACGAAGGCAACCGTGAGCCAAAATTGTTTATTGGTTTTCATTTTTAAAGGGGTTATGCAATGAAAATAAATTCATTATTTGTTTCCGTTCGTGAAGTAATACGCATTGTAAAAAAGTTTCTTTCAAAAATTAAAGATTTCCCCCTGATAATTCTATTTCATTATCATTCATAAATGTCTGTCGTTCTTCTTGGGACATTTCCATCCAGTTATCCGGCATATCTATGCCAGCTTCTTCAAATCGAATTTTCATACGATCATTGTTTCCACCGGCTCCATTTCCCATTCGTTGTCCCGTTCTTCTTTCTTGAGATTGCATAAATTTAGTTTTTTCCTCCGAGGACATTTCTTCCCAATTACGGGGCTTTTCGATCCCCAACGATTCTAAATTCGATTCCATCCGTTGTGTTGCGGTTGCTGATTCCGAAGATGACGATTCTTCACTACATCCGGTTACACCGAGTGTTAATAAAAGAACTCCGCTGACAAGTAATCCATTTTTAAAGTTGTTCATCGTTTTAAATATTAAAAAATACATAATTATTCGCTCCGAAGAGCGTCCACAGGGTCTAGCTTTGAAGCTTTGAGCGCCGGATAAAATCCAAAGAACACTCCTACCAATACAGAAAACACAAATCCTAAGAACACGGCTGATAACGAATATTCTGCACCATATTCTTTGAGTAATGGAATTGTTATTTGTCCCAAAATAATCCCTATCATCCCTCCAATGAGTGACAAAATAACTGATTCGAGCAGGAATTGTTCAAGAATATCTTTTTGTTTCGCACCGATGG
>CAZVBV010000071.1:0-4537 GCA_964625805.1 uncultured Candidatus Peribacteria bacterium
GTCGTTTTGTCAAGTATTTTGATTGTGTTCGTGTTTATCTGTTCGATTGTCCCGCTCGTTTTAAGCCCGTTTGTCGATATTGTTACACGTTGCCCTATTTTCAGATTTTCTGGTGTCGGTTGTTCTTTTTTCATGGTGTCTTATTGTTCAGAATACCCGTCAAACCAGTCGCAAGTACATCCATTTTTCTTTTTTGGATGAGTGCTACTTGACGTTTCTGGATCAGAGCACCATTCCTGGGCCTTAGATAACGTCAGGTTGCTCTTTTGTACCCTAGGCCGCCTGCCGTCAGAATACATCCTCGATACCGTATACCTTTTTCGCATGTGTTGTTTGATTAGAAAATGCAAACGTCAAGGCCCGGATCCAGGCCCTGAGTGTTTAGATTCTATAAATAGTTTTCTGTCGTTTTGTCAAGTATTTTCTTGAATTCGTCAAACTGTTCTTTTGATACTTCTTTTTTGATTTTTTCCTCAACTTGCTCTTTTGCATCATCAAAATTCATGTATTCATTGTCGATCAGGCCGTCAAAATCTTTCCCGTCAATTATCACTTGAAACCACAAAGGATGATTCCAAAAAAGATTTTCTGCGCTCTTTTTTAGATTGTTTTCGTCAACATCATTCCCCCAGCACTCTTTTAGATCCTTTTTAGAGTAGTAAATTTCCGCGTAATCCCCTTGTGAGTATCCACGAGTCGTAATTTCTCCAAAATTCTCCTGATCAAATTCGTAAAAATCCCGTTCGTCGTGATCGTGATCACTCCAGGCATTCAATTCTTCTTTTAACTTTGGATTACTCATTTTTTCAAGTTCTTTTTTCCCGGTATTATTAGGATATTCATCGGATTGCTCCAGGATCTCTTTGATCACGTTTTCTCTTGTATCATTCGTTACTGTGTACATTGTCTTAAGATCATGTTTCCCAACATTCCCCCAATCGACGTAAAAAAACTTGTCTGAATCATTCCCGCCTAGTCTCACGAAATTATCGTCAAAATACATTTGAGCAAGTCCAGAGTCATAAGAAGTGTTGATTTCTACGCTTGCGCCGTTGCCGTTTTCAGTAAAATTATTTACCATTGTATATATTGTGTTAAAAATACAAACTAAAGCGGGAAAACTCCCGCTCTTGTCTGGATTCTATGCTACTGACTGAATAATTTTTGCGCGTCGTTTTCGTTGCATACGCTTTTTAGAGTCTAGGATCAAATTGTGTTGATCGATAGCCGGTTGAATTGACTCAAAAAACTTGTCATGATCAAAATACTCCATGACGTAGAATTCTACATCCTGTTCTAAACAATGAAATTCCTCCTCATTTGGTTCTCCTTTTTTAGATAAATACCATTCTACTATTTTTCCGATCTTATGCTCATCCTGGATCACGTTTTCAATTTTCCATTCCTCCGACGCGCTGTCGTTGTCGTGGAAAGATATAAAACCGGAGCAACTCGTGTATTCCTCTTTAACGTTTTCCTGGAACGACTCTTTTTTACTGTATTTTGCGTACCATTTAGAGAATTCTTTTTCGTTGATCGTGTATTTTGTATTGATTACATCAGTTGAAAAATTGTATTCTTTGGGAGAATATAAGTTTTCAAATTCTACTTTTGATATTCCTATTTTGGCAAGTTTCTCCTGGTATTCATCATTGAATACGTCAAGGAATTTCTCGGAAAAATCTGTCATAGCTTGCCGCTCCTGATCAAAAAACTCCCAGGTGTTATCATAGTCAATTTTGAGGGGATTCGCTCCTGGATCAAGTTTTTCATCCACTTGCTCCTGGAGATACTCAAAATCGTATTCCTGGAGTTCTATCATGCTCCCAGCTACTGATTCGTAAAATCCACTAAAGAACGGCAACCAGCTACTCACGAAAACGGTTTTTTCTGCTGTCATTGTGCATTGTAGTTATAAAATACAAATTCCAGGACCATTTTTGATCCTGAAAATTTGGATTCTATTTTTTCGCATCATCAAACATTTTCGTTTCTGCGCCAAAATCAATTAATCCCTCTTGCTCAGAATAATAATCCAAATTATTCTGTGCATCGAATTCTGACAATTTTTCTAATAATGATTTTCGTTTTCTGTCAAAATCTTTTTCGTTCGTTGTTCGATAAATGTCAATTCTCTCCCCGGTGTTCAATTCGTAAACAATGGTGTAAATCTTTTGCATAATGTAGTGTTTTAAAAAATACAAATTCAAGGCCCCTAGATCCAGGGCCTCAATATCTGGATTCTATAGAAACTCGGAAAACTTCTGGCCAAAATCAGAATCAATCTGATCCGCTTTTTCATGCCAGGCGTCAGCTTTTTCCATAAGATCCGAATACTCATCCGAATTCTCATCATCAAGATCATCCAGGAGCTCCCGGATTTCTACCATTTCGGGAGAATAATCAATTTCAAAAGATGGATAATTTCCAAAATCATGCGGATTGTATTCAATTCCGTCTTCTCGGTCTAGGATTAAATCAATAATCATTTTGTAGGGTATTTAATAAAAATAAGTAGTGATAAAAAGAGAGTGATCATTGTGATCAGGTAAAAAGCCGGGAATGATATTATCATGAGAATGAAATTATATTTTCCACGTTGGCCGCAAGTGATCCATCCAGGAGCCCGGATGTAATCCTTTGCTCCTTATACATGCGAGAAAATTGTACTTCTCGCTGGTCCTGGATCTGTACCAGGTTCTCAAATGATATGCCGTTGCCGTTTGTCAAACCTAACATAGGAAAGAAAGTAAATTAATTGTGCACGCTCATTGTATCAAAAGATAACAGAAGTGTCAAGTAAACCAAAGAAGAAAAAGACAAAGGCCCCTCATACAAAGGCCAAACATAACAAAAAAAGTCTTAAATAGATCAAAACATCCTACAAAATCCCCTTACATAACATAAGACAAAACATAAAGAGAATACGTAAGATCCTAGATCAATTCACCAGGCCCCAAAGAATAGCCGCCAAAGAGGGATTGATCCACTGAATATTGTGGTTGACTTCGATTTTTTCACATAGTATCAGCTGGAACGGCCAACATTGGATCTGGACCGGATCACCAAACTACAAAACACAATACTTTTTTCATCGATCCAAAAGCACGAATTGTCGTTAGGCTAGTAATAGCGCCGAGCAAGCTGGATCGCCTATGTTAACACAATATGTATTGTGTTAACCTTTCACTCAAAGGGGGGGGGATGGTTTTGGAGATACCGGGTTAGCTTTCCGGGGTGCCTTGTCCAGTACCCATATCACCCATACGCCATAAACCGTTAAGTCTCGTTAATTTTTTAAAAAAAAATAGGAAATTGCGATAAGGCTATACTTGGCTTTGTTTAACATCGGTAATCGCTAAAATGAAATCACACAAGCGTGTTATGTAATACGTGATTCTGATTGACATTTGATTGATAACGGCTATGATTTACGGTGTGAATAATTTTAAAATTGGCAGCTTAAATGAGGGGTTTATTACATTTACCCCAAAAGAAGTACGCGAATATCTTGTGTGGAAGAGATATGTTCCGAATAGGTTGAAGAATATGTACGATACATTTGAGTATGCTTGGCGGGAAGAGACTGGATCTGACGAACCTATAGTTATTAAGACGAAGAGGGTTTCTCCCCGTGTATATGAAACTAAGAGAGGGTATAGCCAGGAGTATCGTGCTGCAAAAAATAAGTTAATAGAGAGTGCTCCATTTTGTTCTGAGTGCGGAACGGGGAAAATGCTTACCTGTCATCACCTGGATCACGACAAGGAGAATAATAGTTTAGATAATTTACAGGTTCTGTGTTGGGGATGTCATTCAAAGCTGCACAAACACATGCGGAATACTCCCCCGAGCTTCTTTAAGTTTCGGGACGCAGGGGAGTGCTCCGTGGCCTAATTGGTCTATATCGTATGCATTATGTATCATTATCTATTGACATAGGGGGCAGTATTCGCTATGGTGTTTAGTGTTCTTTCATCTCTGCATGCACCTGAGTTAGTTCTCAGCTTGGTAACTCGCCGGTAAGTATGGTAGACGAAACCCAGAAAATTACATATTGGCATGGAGCTGAATGGGAAAGACAACTTATGCAAATAGTATTACTACCAGATAACGAAAGAATTAAATACTTAGAACAATTCATCAAATGACCGACAAAATAACACGGGAACAGTCCTTCGATCTAATGGTGAAACTTGGCGGGAAACTCCGCTATGGGGACAAAGGAGAGTCAAAAGAAATAATGATTGGCGATGTGCTTGAGAAACTAAATCACGATTCACAAGAATTTATTTCATGGAGTATTGACCTTCTTTCCCTTTGGCAACCTTGTGGGTGTAATAAATCCCTCCAAACAATAGTTAATGAGAGCGGGTGGGCTTCTATATGCACTGATTGTGGGAGCATAATAACAGAAAACCAACACAAGAGGTGTTGTCCTCCTCCAAAAAAAAATTCTCTATGGCGAAGTCGAGAAGAACTCAAATCACCAGAAGCAAACGCATTACTTGTATTTATTAACAATCTTATAAAATGA
>CAZVBV010000072.1:0-4535 GCA_964625805.1 uncultured Candidatus Peribacteria bacterium
TTTGCTTGATAGAGGGATTCTGTTGAAAGTTTCTTTCCAGATTCTATATTTGTACATAACGTCGCGATGTTTGAAAGAGTGTCTCCAGACTGAACAGTGTATTTAATAGAATCTAATTGTTCGAATGCGTTTTCTTTTGTTTCAAATTCAGTAGTTATGTTGTTGATGGGGTTGGCTATGGCTTTCGGATCAGTGTTCCCGTTGCCTTCAATCTTTTTTCCGTTTTTATATTTAGAAACTTCACGTTTTCCCTTATTATCAAAAACCACCTTTGCAAGGTCGCTATTCTCTTCATATTTTACTTTTTTAACATTTACATCATATTCTGACTCTTTTTCATTTTTTATTTTCTTTAAATTTACCGACTCCCCAGCATTTTCAGTTGCTTGTCGGTAGTATTTTATCTTTGTTTTTCCATTTTTGTCTTTATATTTTCCGAGTTCGAACTCTTCATCTCCGTCATCATTTCGAAGAACAAAAACTTCTTTTGTCTTTTTGTTTTTGTACTTCTTTTTATTGTCATTATTGATTATTTCCTTCCACCCTTTCTTTTTTGCTTCCTCTGGTTTTTTTTCAACAAGAGTTTTGAGGTCATCAAGCATGTCAAGAGTTCCTTGTCTTAGTTCTTCGGATGACCGGACAATAGGATCTTTATCCCGAGATTCTTGGTATACAAATCGAGTATTTTTGCCGTTCTGGAATTGGAAAATTTTCATGATTTTCAAATAAATCCAGATATTATACCACATTTAGCGGAAAAACTCAACAAAACCCTTGATATCACAGCTTTCTTCTCAAAAATATCAAAGATTTTTCAACCCCGGGGTTGATTCAGTATTTGATGTCACAATGATGGGGTTTTAAATTCCTGCCGTCTGCAAAGTAGTAATCCTTGCGTCAAACGCCTCTTTCATATCCTTATTTCCAAAGTATTTATCAACTTTTGTGACAATATCGGGGATTGTTGCTGCTTTATTAGTAATCTCATCAATTACACCTTTTGCTTGAGCTGTTAAGTCTGATTTACGGTTGTTTATTTCCGAATAATCAAGATCATTAATATCAAGAATATTTGTAGTATTTTTCATGTTAAACATTTCCATTTTTTTGATAATGAGATTTTTTTCTTGAAGAGCCGTGATAACCTCGTCTATATTGGAGTTATCTATTTTTATAGCGGGAAGTCTTTGGGAAAATGTATTTAGAAGATAATCTTTCTGACCCTGAATTGTCAGGGTTTTGATTTCCCCATTCACAATTACTAGAGTGTTTCTTGCTAAATTTCCAACAACAGGGAGATGGGGTGCTGATTGAATATTTGCTCCTGAAAACTCCTTAAGATTTGGGAAGTCCACAAGATAGAAACTCGCTGCAGGAGCATATAAATCAGTAAGATTTCGCAATGTTGTTGGGATTCCGGTGGCATTGCCTACCCATAGATCGGTTATATTATTGAGTGGTGCTAAAAAGGAGACATCAGAAATATCGGTTTTGATTCTCAGATTTGAAACTCTTTTTAAATATTTGATATCGTCAAGAGTTAAATTCGAAATGAGATTTGAACTCAAGTCGAGCTGACCAAGTGAGGTGTTTACGTCTTCTGGTTTTTTGAGACTCCCATCATATTCCATAAAAATAGCACAAGTTGTTACGGAAGCAGACATCTGATCGATGTCGTAATCGGTGCCTTCTGCACTTTCTGCCGCCTCCAACTTTTCAATCTTCTCATTAAATTTATCCAGCATTTCTGTATTTCCATTTTCGTCATCAAGGGTTTGTGCTAATGCAGGGATTGTTGCTGCAGGATCAGTGAGAGCATCAATAGCTTCTAATGCTGCTGTTTTTTTACCTTCTGCATTTTTTTCTAGTGCCGCAATTGCATCCGTGGTTTCTTTAAGGCGAGTTTCATGACCGTTGATCGCTTCATCAAACCATTCCTTCAACGGTGCACTCTTATCGAGTATTTTTTTATATTTCACTCCCCATTCTTTTACGGCTCCCAACATGTTAGAGATATTCGTACTTCGTGTTTCTAGAGCTGGAAGAGTTTCAGTTCCTGTTAGTGCTTCAAATGATTTAAAAGATTGAGAAGGAATCCCCATAGCTTCGACAGCTTTGTTGTAATCTTCTTCCTTCCAAGAATTTGTATATTCAGGAATGAGCAGGTAATCCTCAAGTTTTTTGACAACTTCATCAGAAGCTTCCTCAGAGTTTGCTTCATTCAACGTATTCACTAGCTCATCAGGTGTGATTGGTTCCACTTTTTCATTGCTCTCAATGCTATTCTTGCCCCCCTCCATAAGTTTATTCATTTCTCGAGCAAAATCAGAATCTTCCGTAATTTGAAATAAAGTTTCGTCATTCTTCAATGTTTGAACAGCTTCTCCTTGATCAGTATCCGTTGGCGTATGTGTTGAAACCTGGGCTGTAGCCTTTTGCTCTTTTGCAACTGTCTTTGTATGTTGAGCTCGTACTTCGAGTGCTTTCTTTTTTCCATACCATTCATTCAAATTTACCAACTGCTTCGCAGATAAAGCTGAACTATTGAGTTTATATCCATCAGGGAGTTTAAGTTTCTCTCCTGGAAAAATGAGATCAGGGTTTCCACTTCGGAGATTGTTTTTATTTACGGCATAGACGTCTTTCCACTTCGGAGTATTTCCATTCGCATCCCTACAGAAGCTCACAATATCAGAGATTGTATCTCCCGGTTGAATTGTGTAATTCGTAAGGAGGTCATTGATTTGTTTTTCAAATTTTCCTTCTTTAACTTTAAAATCTTCGGTTTTTTGATCAATAGCACTCGCTACAACATCTTCATTAAAATTTCCTTTTGTCTTAATCCTTTTGTCGTCTTTATATTTTGCTACGGTGCGACCTGTCTCCGCTTCAGTGGCTACCACTTTTTTTAGATCATTTGTTTTATTGTTTTCATATTTCATCTTAAGATCCACAGTTGATTCATTCTCCTTTCCTTCGTTCACAGTTACATCTTTCGCTTTTATTTTCTTTATATTTTTAGGATCAAAAGCGTCTTTGTCTCGAGCATAGGTTTTTATTTTTTCTTTTTTCTTTGTGTCTTTGTATTTTACAAGATCGAGTTCTCCATCCTTATCTTTATCCATAAAAAGAACAGTTTCGCCCGTTTCCTTTTTTTTCCATTTCTGTTTCCCTTTTCGGTCTGTCGTTTTTTCCCATCCAAGATCTTTAAGTTTTTCTTCGTTTCCTTCTAAAACAAGCACTTTTAAATCTTCGAGCATAGCTCTTGTTTGTTGATTCAGCTCTGTTGTTGCTTGTAGAACGGGATCTTTTTTCGGACTCTCTTGGTATAAAAACCGAGTATTTTCGCCGTTCTGGAATTGAAAAATTTTCATGATTTTCAAATAAATCGAGACATTTTACCATATTTATCGAAAAAACTCAACAAAACCATTGACATTTCCGCTCTTTTCTCCAAAATATCGCCGAAATTTTTTTACAATTCTATGACGCAAAAAGACCCCGTTATCGTGAAAGTATCAGGACCCCTTGTGGTTGCCGAAAACATGGAAATCTCAAAGATGTATGAGGTAGTTCGTGTTGGTGAGGAAGGTTTGATTGGAGAGGTTATTCGACTCGACAGTGGAAACGCTTCTATTCAAGTGTACGAAGAAACTGCTGGTATTGGACCAGGAGAACCAGTGAAATTGACAGGACAAACCTTGTCAGCCGAGCTTGGACCCGGACTTCTTGAAACTATTTACGATGGAATCCAACGTCCATTGAAAGTGCTTGAGGAAAAATCAGGACACTTTTTGGCTCGTGGTATTTCTGCAGAGGGACTTGATCATCAAAGAAAATGGGATTTTGTAGCGAAAGCTGCAGTCGGAGACACTGTGAGCGAAGGAGATGTTTTGGGAACAGTACAAGAAACGACATTGATTGAGCATCTTATTATGGTGCCAGTGGGGATCCAAAATGCGAAAGTAGAATCAATCAAAGGGGGACAATACAATGTAACCGAAAAAATAGCAGTACTGAAAGAAGGTGATAAGAGACACGAAATTGAAATGCGTCATTTTTGGCCAATTCGAAATCCACGAAAAGCACAAAAGCAACGAATCCCAGATGAACCACTTCAAACAGGAGGACGTTCAACGGATATGTTCTTTCCACTTGCGAAAGGAGGTGCTGGATGTATTCCTGGACCATTCGGATCTGGAAAAACAGTGACGCAACAAAGTTTAGCGAAATACTGTGATGCACAAGTGATTGTGTATATCGGATGCGGAGAACGAGGGAATGAGATGACAGAAGTATTGAACGAATTTCCAAAATTGATCGATCCAAACTCAGGAGAACCACTTATGCGACGAACAGTGATGATCGCAAACACTTCAAACATGCCAGTGGCAGCACGAGAAGCGTCTGTGTACACGGGGATTACAATTGCGGAGTATTATCGAGATATGGGATACAACGTGGCGCTCATGGCAGATTCGACATCTCGTTGGGCTGAGGCGATGCGTGAAATTTCAGGACGTCTTGAAGAGATG
>CAZVBV010000073.1:0-4460 GCA_964625805.1 uncultured Candidatus Peribacteria bacterium
ATTCATTTTTCTTTTTTGAAGGTGTAGAAAATTGGCATGATTCTGATTTTCCTGCTGCTCGAACATCACTTCGAGATGGCGGATTTCCGTTTAATAAAACGAAAGAAACGCGAACAAATGCAAAAGGCGAAACGGTCTCACTCAGACTTATCACTTCTACCGCACCGCCTCTCTACACAATCCTCGCGCAAGATATCGCCAGAACATGGGGAAAAGAACTCTCTCTGAAAATTGAATTTGAAGCGCTGACTCCGGAAGATTTTCAAAAAGCACTCCGTGAAAGAGATTATGACATCGTTCTCTTTGGACAAAACTTCTCTGAGAACTTCGACTCACTCTCGACATGGCATTCCTCACAATCTGGAGAGCTCAATCTCTCAAATCTCACCAATAAAGATGTTGATTTCTTAATTGATGAAGTTCGATTCTCCGGAACGCAAACCGATCTCTTTGCGTTGAATGAAAAGCTCACTGACATACTTCCCGCCGTCCCTCTCGCAACACCGAAATACAACCTCCTTGCTTCTGAACAACTCCTCGGATTCTCTGAAACCTTTGGGAAAATCAGGTCACACTCTGACCGATTCCTTGGGATCGAAGATTGGTATTTCTACGAGAAACGAGATTGGGATATTGAAGAAGGAACCTCAAAACTCGTCGGATTTTTCCGATGGATGTTTGGTCTCGAAGAAATAGTCATTCATGAAGAAAATATCACCCCGGACACTCCAGAATCTTGAGTTACAAAACCAAGAAAAAACAACTTCTCCTGAAGCGAAGAATATCCTTGCGCTTGATTATGGAGAGAAATTTTGCGGACTCGCTTTCTCACCAGACGGTGTCTGCGCGTTTCCTTTAGAGGTCGTAGAGACTGGGATAATTGAAAAACGAATGAAAGAAATCATGAACAATAAAAGTGTTCATAGTCTCATTATTGGACTTCCCCTCTTTCCCGATGGAAAGGAAAACAAGTTGTGTGGCGTTATTCGAATATTTGCGAAGAAATTTGAATCACTCGTTCCCGTGGAATTTATAAATGAACGTTATTCTTCTAAATTGGTTATCCCTCAACAAGAGAAACGAATCGACGATTTTGCAGCTGTGAAAATTTTAGAGTTCTCATTTGCAAAAAAATGATATAATTCTGGCAAGATGCGCGAAAATATGACCCCATCGCAAATCGAAAAATGCGTATTAAAGGCGCAAAAAGGAGATGAGCGGAGTTTCGCTCTCCTCTTCGATTCTTTTTATGACAAAATTTCTCGGTACGTTCATTTTCGTGTAGCGCAAGAAGACGTAGAAGACATCGTGTCGGACGTTTTCCTCAAAGTTGTGGAGAAACTCAATACTTACAAACCAAACCCTAAGGCGAGCTTTCAGTCGTGGATTTTTAGGATTGCACACAATCGCGTGATTGATTTCTACAGACAAAAAAAAGAACTCCTCGGGAAACAAGACGATGACGGCAATGATTTCTTTCTTCAAATTCCTGATGACAATCTGCGTCCCGATCAACAGGCCAATCTCAATCTCGATGTGAAGAAGCTCTATAAGGTACTCAAACAGTTGCCGGATGTGCAACGAGAGATTCTTGAATTCAAATATTTAGAAGGCTTTTCGAATGCCGAAGTCTCCCAGATTACAGGAAAAGCCGAAGGGAATATTCGGGTGATTCAACTCCGTGCACTAAGGGAAATCCGAAAGCGGTGGTAATCGCTATCTTTCTGGGGGTTTGGGGACGAGAAGTGTTTGAGCGTCAATGGGACTCTGCAACTTTGTACTATGCCAATGAAAGCGAGTTTTCTGGTTCCGACAGAATTTTCAGTTCTTTTTAGTTATAAAAAGAACAGTCCTCTCGATATCCAGCCACAATAAAAGAAGGGATTCCTCCGTGGAGCCTGTCCTCGATAGATCGGGGAATCGGAATGACAAAGGGTGGACGAGATTGAAAATTGCTAATTGTTCTGTACAATCGCCCCAGAATGGAAGACAAAGCTAAAAAGGTCATTGCAGAATTCGAAGAAATCGAGCGTCAGCTCTCGGACCCTTCTGTGTATTCAGATCAAAAAAAATTCGTCGAACTCTCACAAAAACGAAAACATCTCGAACCAAAAGCAGAACTCTCACGAGTATTTGTGACTTTTGCAACACAAAAAAAGGATTCCGAAGATATGATTAAAAACGAAAGCGACGCGGAGCTCATCGAAATGGCAAAGGGAGAACTCGACGAAGCCAAGAAGATGCTGCCGGAAATCGAAGAGAAACTCAAAGTGGCCCTCATTCCGCGAGATCCAAAGGATGACGCGAATGCTATTGTCGAAATCCGTCCCGGAGCGGGAGGTGATGAATCGGCGCTCTTTGCGGAAGAATTATCACGAATGGTATTGCGATTCTCGGAAGAACAAGGATTCAAACCCGAGATCATGAGTGAGACGATAAATGACGGAGGAGGATTAAAAGAAATGATTTTTAGAGTGGAAGGATTTGGAGCGTACGGGAAGTTGAAATTTGAAGGTGGTGTCCACCGTGTACAACGTATTCCAGTAACTGAATCACAAGGACGCGTTCACACTTCAGCGGTCTCAATCGTAGTAATGCCAGAGGTGGAGGAATCAGAAATTGAAATTAAAGACAGCGACGTTCGAGTCGATGTATTTCGTTCATCTGGTGCCGGAGGGCAGAGTGTAAATACGACAGATTCTGCTGTGCGTTTAACACACGTACCAACAGGACTCATCGTGACCTGCCAAGACGAGAAGTCTCAATTAAAGAATAAACACAAAGCATTCGGTGTTCTGCGAGCCCGACTCGCGGCCATGGAAGAAGAAAAGAAACTCAAAGAACTCGGAGAAAAACGCTTGGTGCAAATCGGATCAGGAGATCGAAGCGATAAAATTCGAACCTACAACTTCCCGCAAGACCGAGTCACCGATCACCGAATCGGACAGAACTTTTCGAATCTCCCTTCTATCATGGAAGGAAACATTGAAAAAATTGTCGAAGCGTTGGCATTAGAAGAACAAAAGAGTTTTTTGGAATAAATTAGGCGAACAGGTCGTCCTCTGCTTCTTTTTTTAAAATCAGAACAAGCTCCAACTTAAGTTCTCTAAGTGTTGCGTCCTCGATAAAGTCTTCTACTTTACCTTGTTTTGTAAATCGTTTGTAAACCTCTACCAAATGATCTTCATCTCGTGGTTTAAATTCCTGAGCATTTTGTGAATGTCTTTTCCATTTTTGAGCTAAATCTAATACTTTTCCTTCTGGAATATTCTTAACTTTAAGAACAAGTTCTTTCACCTCTTCTTTTAATGGTCCTTCTGCTTGAAATAAATCCACAAGATCGAGAAGCTCTTGTTTTTCTGGTGAGATAAGACTTTCCACTTTTTCTGAAACTTTTTTCTCTCCTTTATTATTTTCCTTGCCAGTAATTCCTTCATTCATGTTTTTTGA
This sequence comes from uncultured Candidatus Peribacteria bacterium, assembly GCA_964625805.1. Lineage (GTDB taxonomy): Bacteria > Patescibacteriota > Gracilibacteria > UBA4473 > UBA4473 > CAZVBV01. Next base: position 3,451 of record CAZVBV010000073.1, read on the forward strand.
ATTATTAATTCTTGCCATTATACCCCAATTTTAATCTTTTTTCAAGCCCCTTTCATTTGTAATTGATAATTCGCAAACTTTTCGTACAATCCCCTCGCAATGAGGAAATCTGAATTTTTAGTTCCCTTTGGAAGGATCATCAACGATGGAGCCATGACCTTTTTGGCGCTTCTCTTCGCTTATTTTCTGCGAATGCGTTGGTTCGGAATTTTGGGGCTGAGTGCTCCAACGACACTCTTCCCGCTGGAAATGTTTTACGTTTTTGCGTTTAAAATATCACTGGCACTCCTCGTTATTTTTGCACTCAACGGACGCTACAAATTCTGTAGAGACGAAAAAACTTGGGATGAGATCGCGCGCGTATTCTGGACCTTCTCTTCTGGAATGGCCCTTCTTCTCGTGGCCTTCTTCTTTGTGAAATTCACTTTTTTCTCTCGATTCATATTCGGGGTATCATGGTTGGTGGGGCTCATACTCATACTTTCTGGAAGAATTGCTTTGCGATGGGTGCGAAATAAATTCTATGAAATGGGATACGGACGTGTTCATGTTCTCGTACTCGGAACAGGAAGTATTTCTGTTCAAGCCATCGCCTTTCTCAAACAGTCTCCTCAATTTGAAATTGTTGGAATTTTGAGTGAAAAGAAAAAACGTGATAAAAAATTCGAAGGATGCAAAATCATCGGAACCTTTGATGATTTCGAAGCCATTCTGGAACAGGTAAAACCGGATGAAGTATTGGTAACGAGTGAAAATTCTACAGAAAAAGTGACGGCGAAACTGGTACGACTCGCTCACATCGCCCATGTAAAATTCCGATTCTTGCCCGATGAATTGGGCTTGGATTTGGCAGCTGTAGAAATGTCGACATTGGGAAACTTCCCACTCGTGACACTGAAAAATACGAAACTCGATGATTGGGGATTTGTGTTTAAATCAAGTGTAGACTTCGTTACCGCCATTATCGCCGGAACGATTCTCAGTCCCCTCTTTGGGATGGTTGCATTGAA
>CAZVBV010000074.1:0-4247 GCA_964625805.1 uncultured Candidatus Peribacteria bacterium
ATGCCGTTTACGCGCGGTAGGACGAAAAGACCCTATGCAGCTTTACTCCAGCTTGTCACTGAGTTTTTGCATGTCATGTTCAGAATAGGTGGGAGACTATGAAGCTTAACGCTAGTTGAGTGGAGTCGCCTTTGAGATACCACCCTTGAGATGTTGGAAATTCTAACGAAGGCCGTTACGAGGAGCAAGTCATGAGTTCGATTTATTTATAAATCTGAACTAAAATCTTGCTTCTTATACCGGTCTTCGGACAGTGATTGGTGGGGAGTTTGACTGGGGCGGTCGCCTCCTAAAGAGTAACGGAGGCGCGCAATGGTTGGCTTACAACGGATGGAAATCGTTGTGGACGTGTATTCGCACAAGCCAGCCTGACTGTAAGGCCCACAAGCCGAGCAGGTACGAAAGTAGGTGAAAATGATCCGGTGTTTCCACGTGGGTGGGGCATCGCTCAACGGATAAAAGTTACGCTAGGGATAACAGGCTAGTCGCTTCCAAGAGTTCACATCGACGAAGCGGTTCGGCACCTCGATGTCGGCTCATCGCATCCTGGGGGGGAAGCACCTCCCAAGGGTATGGCTGTTCGCCATTTAAAGCGGTACGCGAGCTGGGTTCAGAACGTCGTGAGACAGTTCGGTCTCTATCCTCCGTGCGCGTTTAGGAATTTGAGAAAAGTTGCTCCTAGTACGAGAGGACCGGAGTGAACGAACCTCTGGTGTACCGGTTGTCGTGTCAACGGCATGGCCGGGTAGCTACGTTCGGACGGGATAAACGCTGAAAGCATCTAAGCGTGAAGCCTCTTTCAAGATAAGATTCCTCGATCTTCGGATCATAAGACCCCTGGGAGACTACCAGGTTGATAGGTCGCAAGTGTAAGTGTAGTAATACATTCAGCTGAGCGATACTAATCGGTCGAACGAACTTTTTTTTATCAGTCTTGTACATCTATCCGGTGTGCAAATTGAAGAAAGTAGTTTGTGAATATATATATTTGAATTTTTTTTACCGACAATGTTTAGAACCTTAAAGAAGGTTCCATGTTGATGTCTCTCGAGAAGGGGGTACACCTGATCCCATCCCGAACTCAGAAGTTAAGTCCTTCATCGCCGATGATACTTGGGGATAGCCCTGGTAAAGTAGGTCGACGTCAACATGGAGCTTTTTTTTAATTCCAAGGGAAACCAGTTTCCCCTAGATATCCCGCTTCGCGGGAATACCCCTTCTCATAAGGAATTCGCTCGCGTCAGCACCAGCCAAGGCAGCCAACGCTCGCGAATGGTTTTTGTCTTTAAAAATTTGACAAAAGATGCTATTAAAGTATAGTAGCTCCGTTATTAATAATTAAAAAATGGAAAAAACACCGAAAATATTGATTCCTGATGAAGAATCAGGGTTTGATAAGAACATGATAGAAGAGGCACAAAATATTTTGAAAGAACAAGGGGCGGGAGCAGTTCCTATCGAAATATTTGTTAAGGATTCTTTTGATAGTATCGATTACATTGTGTTTTTGGCGAAAGAAAACAATATCAGAATTCCAGATGAAGATATTTTAGAATTTGAAAAACTAAAAACGTTAGAAGATGTTGATGCTTTTGTGGAAAAAAAGAAAATGTCTGTGGAAGATATTCTTAAAAAACAAAACTAATCATGGAATATAATAAAAACGTTGGAGAAGATATTGATAGAATTCTAGAATTCGATTTCGATCTTGATTTCGATGAAACAGACTTGGTAGATCCTGCGGATTTAATTAATGATTTAGGACTCGATTCACTGTCTATGACAGAATTAATAATGAGAATAGAGGCTGTATTTGGTCTTGAGATTCCGAAGGAAGTATATGAAATAAAAACCTTAGGAGAGTTGAAAGTTGCTGTTACAACTCTTCAAACAAAAGAGCAAGCAGCAGGCGTAATAACTTAATTTTTAAAAAATGGAAATAAAAAATGAATTTCTTGATTGTAGAAAACAAAAAAGTCTTATTCGAAATGAGCATAGTTTTACGGACACAGAACTCAAAAATGCAATAAAGAAACACGGAAAAGAAGGAGTTGTTCAACAGATTAAAGCCATCACTGAAATAGATCATATACAAAACATTTCTTTTCTTATCGATATGGAGCGATCTTTTTTTCTTGATGAGCAATTGAATCAAAAACAATTTGTCACAAAGATTTTAAAAAGAATAGATGCTATTGTTATAGAGGAGGAGGAATAGTTCTTTTATCTCATTCCCACATCCCCCATTCGATAGACTCATGGTCTTTGTAATTTAAATAATTACTTCGACCAACGGTTCTTTTTTGAATTTCTGATAGAAGATACGAGTCCCAGACTTTGAGAGCATTTCCTCAAGGTCTTTTTTTGATTTCTTTGGACCGTAGTTCTTTTCAAAACAGGCTTTCATCTCGCGTTTGAGGATCTTGAAAATCTCAAGTTCCATATTCATATATCGGAATCCCCGAGCGCGTACTTCCACGCTTTTCACTTTTCCTTTGAACTGATTAATACTCACAAAGATGGTTCCGCTATCGGCCATTCTGGTTCGGTCGGTCATTATAGTTTCTCCAATCTCTTCCCCAAGCTCAATCAATACTGGACGAGAAGGAATAGATTCTTGGTCGGTCATGAGACGAGCGCCGTCTTTATTGAGAACCAAACCTCGTCCATTTTTCATAACGAAGGTGTTCTTTTTGTGCATGTTCAAATCGCGTACGATCATGTCGCGGTGTCCGTATCGCATGAAGAGTTCTCCATGAATAGGTGCGAAATATTTTGGCCTTAGGAGGGAAGTGAATTTTTTACATTCCTCTGCATACCCATGTCCAGAAACGTGACTGTCGAGTTGTTTATTATCGAGCATCGTTACACCCAGATCTGCTAGATTATTCAAAACCGATACAATAGCCATTTCGTTTCCTGGAATCGCTGACGATGAGAATATCACGGTGTCAGCGGGAGTAAGCCGAATGGCTTTATGTGTTTTGGCGGCCATCCGAGTTAATGCCGCGAGTTCTTCCCCTTGTGTTCCCGTTGAGAGAATTAATACCTTAGACGCCGGCAGTTCTTCTGCCAATTTTGACATACGTTTGAGTGTGCCATCTTTGCACTTCAAGTACTTCAACTTTCGCGCAATGGCGATATTTCGTTCCATTGATCGTCCCGAGAGAAAGACGGTTCGCCCATCTTTTTCGGCCGCTTGTACAATCTTTGCTACGCGTCCAATATTGGACGCGAAGGTTGCAATCACAATTCGTCCTGGGATAGCTTGAATGGTTTTTCCAAGTTCTTTTTCAATCACGGATTCAGACACGGTGTGTCCTGGTTGTAATGCATTTGTTGAATCCACCATTGCCACCGCAACGCCCTTGTCTCCAATTCGTGCAATACGATCCAGATCCGCAGGCTTCTCGTCTGAAGGCGTTGGATCAATCTTGAAATCAGACGAATGCACAATCGATCCATGTGGCGTTTTCACAACAATCCCAACATTGTCAGGGATGGAGTGATTCACATGGAAAAATTCAATCTCGAATTTCCCGAGTCGAACATGAGACTTCTCATTGATTTCGGAAATTCTATATTTCTTCGGAATCTCCGCATTGTCTGCGTTCGCGAACAAAAGTTCTTTTGTCAGCTTCGTCGCGTACATCGGTGGATATCCGAGATCTGGAACCAAGTATTGAGCGCCTCCAATATGATCGAGATGACCGTGTGTATAAACGATTCCTCGGATTTTTTTCTTATTCTTTTTCAAATAACTAATATCGGGAACGATCACATCGACCCCTAGATGCTCTGGAGATGGAAATTCGATACCTGTATCGATAATTATAATATCGTTGCCCCATTCGATAACCATCATGTTTTGACCAACTTGTTCGAGTCCTCCCAAAGGAATGATTCGAATGTCATCAGCCGGCACTTTTGATACTGGGTATTGAACTTTCTTGAGCTGTTGAACAGCCGGTTTGTGTTGTCCATATCGCGCGGGACGAGGCTTATTCGGCCCCTGTCCCTTGGTGTTCGGACGTTGCTTTTGCGTGTGCCCTCCTTGCGGAGTCACGTTCTTTTTTCTCTGAAAGAATTTATTCTTCGGTTTTGGTGCATTTGGATTTGAAACGTGTGCTTTTTGTGCAACAGGTTTTGGTCCCTGTGTGTGTTGTTGTTTCGGTTTTGATTGAAACGTTTTTTTTGCCGGTGCTGGTTGTGGTTGTTGTTTTGGTTTTTGTTGTCCAGGAAGAAAT
>CAZVBV010000075.1:0-4231 GCA_964625805.1 uncultured Candidatus Peribacteria bacterium
ATTTTTCATAATTTACTTTTTCCATTAATAATTTCCAAATAATCAATCTTTCTATGTCATCTAAATAAATCCCCTCCTTCAATCGCATGCCTGCTTCATATCTTTCTTCTGAAATCCTTGTACCGTATGTTGCCCATGTCACAAAATAGGCTTGGTTTTCTTCCATGCATAGAAAAATACGTAAAGAGTTCATGCCTATCAAGAGAGCAATTTCACTTTTTTTTTATAATACGCCCACCGCTAAAGCGATGAGTTACAGGGGGGATAACGCGCTCTCGATCCTCTCCCGACAATAACTCTGCAACCGACCGCTTTAGCTGTCGGCCTTTGTGTATGTGGGCAATATAGATGGATGCCCACCGCTAAAGCGGTGGGTTGCAACATTGGATACCCACGGCTTTAGCCGTGGGCCTTTCCTACCGCACAACAAATCCCACAATTTTACCAGGGATGAAGATTTCCTTTTTAATCTCGCCCTCGCTGAGGTATTTAGCCACTTTCTCAAGAGACTTCGCCATTGCAATCGCGTCTTCCTTACTCGCATATTTTGCCATTTGGAAGTCCCCTCTCAGCTTTCCATTCACTTGCACGGCGTAGGTTACGATATCATCTTCGAGGAATGCAGGATCAAATTCTGGCCATGCTTCGTAGGTAATCGTGCCTATCTTCCCGAGAACTTCGTTCCAGATTTCCTCTGCCAAATGCGGTGCAAATGGAGCAAGAATCACACAGATCTTCTCCGCTGCGCTTCGAGGCAATTCGTCTGCTTTCTGTAATTCATTAAAGAGAATCATGAGTTGAGAAACCGCCGTGTTAAATTTAAACGTATCAATATCATCGCCGACTTTCTTAATCGTTCGTGCGAGAACTTTTCGCAGTTCTGTTGTCGGACAACCATCTGTAATTTTCTTCTCGTTAAAGGTTCTCCATACTTTGTCCAAAAACTTCCGACATCCTCCCACCGCTCCCGATTCCCAAGCGATCGATTGATCAAACGGTCCCATGAACATCTCGTAGAGTCTCAATGTGTCGGCTCCATGCGCATTAATGATCTCATCAGGATTGATCACATTGTTGAACGATTTCGACATTTTACGTCCGTCCTCTGCCAAAATCATTCCGTGAGAAATACGCTTCGCGTAGGGCTCAAGGGTTGGAACGAGTTTGCAATCATATAAAAATTTATGCCAGAATCGTGAGTACAAGAGGTGCAGCGTCGTGTGCTCCATTCCCCCGTTGTAGAGATCAATTGGCGTCCAATATTTCAACGCTTCGGGACTCGCAAACGCTTCGTCATTATGCGGATCCATGTATCGCAAGAAGTACCATGAACTTCCCGCCCAGTTGGGCATGGTGTCCGTTTCTCGTTTCGCGTCTCCTTTGCAGGTTGGGCATTTGCAATTCACCCAGTCTTCAATTCGTGCCAATGGAGATTGTCCATCATCCGTCGGTTCGTAGATTTCAATTTCTGGGAGTTCCAGTGGTAATTCACTCTCGGGCAGTGGAACCGTTCCACATTTATCACAGTGTACGACAGGGATTGGCTCTCCCCAGTATCGTTGCCGGGAGAACACCCAATCACGCAATTTGTAATTAATTTCTTTTTTTCCAAGTCCTTTTTCTTCTAACCATGAGAGCATTTTCGCGATTGCATCTTCAACGGTCATGCCATTAATGAAGTCTGAATTTTTGATCACGCCTCCTGTTTTCTGATACGGATCGGCAATGTCGCCCACCACTTCGAGAATTGGCAGATCAAACTTCTTCGCAAATTCATTATCTCGTTCATCGTGCGCTGGCACACACATAATCGCTCCCGTTCCATATCCCATCATCACGTAATCGGCGATCCATACAGGAATTTTTTCACCGTTCGCAGGGTTTGTTGCGTGCACTCCGAGGAAGACCCCTGTCTTTTCTTTCGCTTCTTGTCGTTCGAGTTCAGATTCTGTGGAACATTTTTTAATGTACGCATCTACCTCTGTTTTCCGTTCTGTTGAACACATTTTTTGCACAAGAGAGTGCTCCGGAGCCAAAACAAAGTACGTCGCTCCCCATAAGGTATCAGGACGTGTCGTAAAGACTTTTACTGTCTCTCCTTCGATATCAAAATCTATTTCCGCTCCTTCACTTTTTCCAATCCAATTTATCTGCTGTGTTTTAATTCTGTCGAGGAAATCCACAGTGTCGAGATCATTAATGAGACGTTCTGCATATTTCGTAATCGCGAGCATCCATTGTTCTTTCTCTTTCTTCACCACTTCCCCCTTACATCGTTCGCATTCCCCGTTCACGACTTCTTCGTTCGCGAGACCAATCTTACAGCTCGTACACCAGTTGATCGGCATCTTCTTTTTGTATGCCAATCCCTTTTCAAGGAATTTAAGAAAGAGCCATTGTGTCCATTTGAAGTACTTCGGGTCGGTGGTATTCACTTCTCGATCCCAATCGTATGACAAACCAATTGATTGGAGTTGTCGTTTGAATGTCGCAATATTATCCGCGGTCGCTTTCACAGGATGGATTTTATTTTTAATCGCGTAGTTTTCTGTTGGAAGCCCAAATGCGTCCCATCCAATCGGATAGAGCACATTGTACCCATCCATCCGTTTCTTTCGAGAAACCGTGTCTAGAGCCGCATATGAACGCACATGTCCTACGTGTAGTCCCGCTCCTGACGGATAAGGAAACTCTACCAAGGTGTACCATTTTTTCTTCTTTGAAAAATCCTCAGCCGTAAAGGTTTTGTTTTCTTCCCAAAACTTCTGCCACTTCTGTTCGATTGCTTTGTGATCGTATTTTTCCATCGCAATGAAGTGTAATGGGAGAAGACGAAAAAGCAAACACTCCCTTGTCATCCCGACCGTAGCGGAGGGATCCCTTAAAAAAAATTCCTCCGAAGGAATTTCTCGACTTCGCTCGAAATGACAACTCTTTTTAGGTTGGTTTATTCCTAAAAATTCTCCACCGTTGCGTGAATACTTCGCATCGCATCTCGGAAGTACAATGGTCCTGAAATACGGAAGTATGATTTTTGTCCACGAGAGAATTCGAGCACGACTTGGTCGGCTTCGATTGTTTCTGTGAATTGTGTTGGTGGTGTTTCTGATCCAATGATTTCGAGCCAGAACTTCGATCCTGATTCTTCTGTGAATTCTTCATCAGAGAATCCGATACGTGCGATCCGAGTTTCTGATTGTCCGAAATTTCGGAACCAGTATCCCCACGGCACCATCATTTTGAAGTTGTAGTAGGTACTCTCATATGGGAACGCATGCTCTTCAATAACATTCACAAAGTCCTCGACTCCCTCTCTGGTAATCGTTGTTGGCTGTTCATTTACAACTACTTTCCTTTCTATAACAGGTGTTTCAACTACGGGCGTTTCATCTTCTTCCGCAATCTCGACAATATCGTCTTTCTCTTCTTTTTCTCCAAAGAGTTTGTCGACCAATGATTTCTTTTCTTCCTTCTTTTCTACAACTTCTTCCTCTTCCTCCTCTATTGGTTCTTCTTGTTCAATTTTTTCTGCTTCCTTTTCTGCGAGTTCTTTTTTGTCGGATTCCAATACTTCTCGAACATTGTCTTCTCCTTCAACAAAGGTATTCAATAATTTGAAAAACGATTTCTTTCTCTCAAATTCCTCAAACTGACTCGTAAACACAAAATTATATTTGTGGTCGTAGAGGTTCGAGAAGAGCGCCACTTCCTGCCGCTCTCGATCGAGTGAATCGGTCGTGATCTTCTTTACTCCCGCCAAGCTGGCAATGAGTACATTCGGGTCAGACTTCTTGTCTTCTTTCTCTATATCCTCCACAGAGAAGGTCAGGAACACACGCCGAGCCGTGTCTGTTTTATCGATAAAGTGAACTACTCCCGCAGGAGATGTTGAATGTGCCCACCCTGGTGGATAGACAAACGCAAATCGATTCGAAGTATATCGGTTGTCCGCTAATTGTTCTTCGTTATCTTCGAGATCAAGTAATCGAATCGCTTCTACCCAAAAAATCTCTCGCATCTTTTCTGTTCGACGTACACCATCAATTTCTACTTCTCGTCCTTCAAAATCACTCAGTCGCACAATATCAGAAGCCACATATGCTACGAGCTTTCCTTCATTTTCTAACCTGTGTGTGGCTCTTGTAGAAACAGAAACGGAAAATGGGAATATCTCTCCTTCCAGTGTTTCAACCGCTTCCTCCGGCAATCGGGAGAAGGGATCGTTCTTTTC
>CAZVBV010000076.1:0-4228 GCA_964625805.1 uncultured Candidatus Peribacteria bacterium
TAATTTCACAAGTTGCAGATTCGTAATTAATGGAATATTCCGATCAATGGCTCGCCGACGAATCAAATATCCGTCTGATATTTCTTCATGAGAGAATTTATTTGCTGTATTTATCACCAGACCAATCCCCTTTTTTTCAATGATATCAACTACATTGGGGTGCGCACCTGAGGAAACCTTTCGCACCGTTTCACATTTGAATCCGTTTTCATTGAGAAAGTCTGACGTTCCTTCTGTTGCAAGAAATTCGAATCCAATTGTTTGGAAATGTTTTGCTACGGGCAAGAAATCTACTTTGTCTTTTAATTTCCCAAGCGTCACGAGAATCTTTGAATTTTTCTTTGGAATTCGAAATCCCGTAGAAATAATACTTTTCAAAAAGGCTTCTTCTACGGTGTCTCCGAAACACGCCACTTCTCCTGTAGAGCTCATCTCAACCCCGAGAATTGGATCGGCACCTTTGAGTCGTGAGAAAGAAAACTGAGCCGCCTTGACCCCCACAGAGGGTATCTCAAGCAAGTTCACTTCACATGATGGGACTTCTTCCCCCATCCAGATGCGGGTCGCAATTTCAATAAAGTTTTGTCCCAAGACTTTGGAAGCAAATGGAAAACTTCGAGATGATCGCAAGTTACATTCAATTACTTTGATTTCGTTTTCTCGAGCAAGGAATTGAATATTGAACGGTCCTGAAATATCGAGTTGTTTCGCAAGCTTCAATGCAATCGTTCGCACTCGACGGATTGTTTCGAGCCGAAGATTTTGCGGAGGGAGTACAATCGTTGCATCTCCTGAGTGAACACCAGCGTTCTCGATATGTTCGGCAATAGCTGAACACACGATCCTTCCTTTTTGTGCCACACCATCAAATTCAATCTCTTTCGCATTCTCTTCGAACTTTGAAATCACCACTGATGACTTCGTCGATCCTACCGCCACTTGAAGATATTCTTCCAATGCCGTTTGATTCGTAGCCACCGCCATAGCCGCTCCTGATAAGACGAAGCTGGGACGCACCAATACTGGGAATCCTGCATTCTTCGCAAAATCAATCGCATCATTTTTCTTTTTAAATTCTTTCCATTTCGGTTGATCGATGCCGAGTTCATCACAGAGTGATGAGAACTTCCCTCGATCTTCACATCGATCAATAGACTCAACATCCGTTCCTAAAAGTGGAATCCCAGCGTCAGATAAATCGTTCGCCATGTTTTGTGCGATTTGCCCTCCCGTAGAGAACACCACACCATCTGGCTTTTCTTTTTCACAAATATCCAATACCCGTTCAACGGTTAGTTCTTCGAAATACAATCGATCACATTCGTCGTAATCGGTAGAAACCGTTTCTGGATTGGAGTTAATAAAAACAGTCTCGTGACCAAGCTTTCGCAAAGTCCGAAGGACCTGCACACCACACCAATCAAACTCCACTGAACTCCCGATAGAATACGGTCCTGAGCCTATGATAAGAATCTTTCTCTTTTTCATTCCGAGGGATTGTAGCAGAAAATCTGAAGACAAAAAATTATTTATCAGTTCCTCGGAAACTCTGATAAAGAAACAAATCTCTACGAAACTTCAAAATTGAGGTGAAAAGATATTTTATTTTTGCGAAGTTTAGTGGATTCTAAGCCGAGCGAAAAAAAATCTTTTTTCGTCCAATTTTGTTGTTTTTAGTTTTTGAATTTTTTGTCAGAGTTTCCGACAACCCATTTCTCTCGATCAACTGATCGTACTCGTTTTTTGTACTCTTTGTAGATCTTGATGAGCTTGAGAATTCCAAACACAAGTGTCGGTACAAATACAATGTAGAGCAAGACTCTCATTGAGAAGACGGGCACGCCTGAGAATCGTGCAGAAGTAAAAATAAGTCCTGCGATTCCAAGAGCGATAAACTTCCCGAATCCTTTTCTGATTGATTTTCGGAAGTATTTATTCTTGGGTCCAAGGGAACGAAGAATGCTCTTTGCGAAGATCGCAACAAGGAAGAAAACGAGAATCGCGTATCCAATTAAAAAATCCCCTCCTGGTGTTTTATCGAGAAAATAATGTGAGGTCAAAAGTTGAGACAGGTCAAAATACATCGTGAATAAAATTACAAATTACAAGTTGCAAACTAAGCATTTTTAGAAATATTGCAAGGGCTAGGTAATCAAGAACATAAGACTCTTCGTTCTTATAATTGCTATCGGGTGGGGGTTTGGGGACGAGAAGTGTTTGAGCGCCAACGGGACTCGGCAACTTTGTACTATGCCAATGAAAGCGAGTTTTCTCGTCACCAAAAGTTTTTGGTTCTTTTTGATTACAAAAAGAACAGTCCTTTCGATATCCGGCCACAATAAAAGAAGGGATTCCTCCGTTTCAGTCGGAATGACAAAGAAATGTTTATACTTTTTTTAATGGCAACAAGCCCTTGTGCCACAGAAGGAAGAATATCAGTGCAAAGAAATCAAACATCTGTTCGACACGAATAATTCCAAAGAGAAGTGTTGTTGAATCTCCTCGGAAAAATTGAAGCAGAAAATCAATAGCAAAGAACGCTACTCCTGCAAAAAAGATGAGTCTCCCTGGAAATCGATCGGTAAGAATAATGTGTTTCCGAAGCCATGAATACGCAACCAAGTGCGCAATGAAAGCATAGATACTTACTGGATGCGTTGGATTGAGGATATCAACACCAAACGTCTCGTATTGGATCCCCCATGGTAAAATTGTCTCTCGTCCATACACAGCCCCTGTAAGAAACATCGCAATATCAACAATCAAAAGTCCAATGAACAAAGGAATGACCATCTGATCAAGCCATCTGAGAAATGGTGGTGTTTGGTCTCGGAGTGTCCACCACATCATTCCCAGGAACCCAACAAGTACTCCCCAGAAATGAATCGTCCCATCCCAAAATGCGAACAATGAGAACATTCCGTGTTGCTCAATAATGCTCGGTTCCAGTATCAAGGCAAACACTCGTCCTACAAGAAGTCCTCCTACCAGCCATTTCCAAAAATGATCTCTGAAAAAATCCATGGGGAAGTTCTGTTTTTGCAATATTTTATAGTAATGCCAAAGCGCTACGACGAAAGCAAATGCCAGAAACATTCCGTATATCTTGAATCCGAAAAAACCGAAAGAGAGTTGGTAAAAATTCATCGCCTCCATAGTAGAGACAATCGTTTTCATCGACAAGAATTATTTTGTCCAGAAGAAGAGCACTGGGAATTGAATCGTGAAAACAATCAATGCTCCGAATGCCACCGCGTAGAGAATAAGTCGTTTTACAAGTGAGAGTGGTTTTTCTCGAGAAAATATAGAGAAGGCAAAAACAACCATCACAACCGCAGAAAATCCTGTCAAAAACCAAAGAGGCGTTGATTTGAGGTAAAAATTCATCCTGTCTACGTCTTGTCCAAATGCAAGCTTCCCAAAGGTAAGAACCCAGAAATTAAGAAGCATAATAAGCAAAAATACAAATCCCCAGTAGAATGGCAGAAAGATTTTTCGGAATAAACTCATATGAATCACCTTCGCCGTAATTTTTTGCAAATCCCCTATCTGCACATTTGAGAGTCCTTGTTTTAAATTATCTTCAAGCTCTTTTGTAACCTTCTTGATTTCGGCTTGGCTCTTTTCTACTTCAAGTATGTTCTCCTCCGTAACAATAAAAAGATTATCATCGAGCAATTGCTTGAAAATGCGCTTCATAATCTGTTTCAGATGGTTGAGTGAGCTCGACTGTCGAAGCCGAGATAATCGATCCAAATCTGTTTGAATATGTCGTTGTTTCTCCGCATTTAAGTACGTTGAATGCTCCCCTATGAGCTTCTTCACCGCTGTTGTAATAACCTCTGTTTGTGCCTGCAGAAAGTGCATTTCTTCCTCTCTGTCTTCAAGCATCTGTTCTACTTTTCCTTTTTTTACTTTTTTAGTCTTTACTTCTTTTGTTTTTTGAGCCTCTTCATCTTGTTCAAATAAAAGCTTTAATTGCGAATCAACTCCCTGTTTCTTAAGAGCTTCTTTTTGTTCAAATGGAAGATTCTTTACTACCAAATATTCCAATTGAAAATTGTATTCTAGTTTCAATTTCCGATAGGCAACATATTGCGTTTGTGCTTCAATTTCTCCATGAACGGTTCGTCCATCAGCGGCTGTCGCTTTAAATTCAAATTCCTGAAGGTCACTATTTTCTTTCTCTTCTGCTACAAATAATTCAAGCTCCAATACAGCATTCCCT
>CAZVBV010000077.1:0-4104 GCA_964625805.1 uncultured Candidatus Peribacteria bacterium
TGCCGAGATGATTGAGCGAATCCTTTTTTTTCGATAGCCCAAAGACAGCGTTGTTGAAACCGAAAAACACACTTCCCAAGTCTCCCTACTGGCCAGAAGACAAGGTGGCGTTTCGAATTTCTACAATTAAAGAGGTCGCTGAAAAAATAAAATATCCGATTACTGCGACCTCAGCAAATCTTGGAGGAGGAAAACCCATCTTTGATGTAGAACGACTTAAAAGAACCTTTCGCACTCGCGTAAAAGTGGTTCCCAATTTTACGACTATCCCAGAAGCAGAACCCTCAGAGATATGGGACTTTACGGTAACTCCAGCGGTACAAATTCGGTGATCTCTTTGGGAATGTGTTTAAAAAATTGTACGGCTTCGTTGATACCGATTGTTAATGATGCCACAAGAATTCCACCAAGGATCAGTCCGATACTAATAAGCTTCATAGCTCGTGTGTAGGGGATACCAAAAAGAAAGGCGATAAGACTTCCGCTCCATCCTCCGCTTCCAGGGATCGGCATTGCGACAAAGAAAATAAGAAAGACTTCTCCCCAAATCTTCATTTTCTTTGAATGTTTCTCTCGTGTTTTTGCATAGATCTTTTGAAGGAATCTGTGAAACGGTGGACTGTATTTCTCTCCATATTTTGTGATGTGTGGCAGAAGCCAGAGTACGACTGCAACGGAGATGATATTTGAGAGGATTCCGGCAAGTGCTGCGTAAACAATCGGAAGACCAAAAGAAATATGTCCCATTGGAATAGCGAGACGTTGCTCTACCAGTGGGAGAGAAGCGAGGAAGGCGGTCTTAATAAATGCCCAAAACATTGCGACCATTGTAGATATTTTTTTTAAAATCGCGAGAAGATTTTTTTGAGCCCATCTTTTGTTGAACAAAAAAAGAAAACACAAAATCCCGCAGGTCAATCACAAACCGAGGAAAAAGATTGTGCAAACACATTTTTTGTTCTACTATTTACACAGTCTTTACTTTTTCGCATATCTAAGCGAAAAGGTACGTGTAAAAGTTATCCACTCTTTGTACACAACTTTTGCACAATTACACAAAAACAGATCACAAAATGCCAGAGAAAACCTTGTTTCACGAGCCTGTATTGAAAAAAGAAATTCTTGCGCTCCTGTTTTCCAACGAGATCAGGACGGTTTTTGATGGAACAATTGGACTTGGTGGGCATGGTGAAGCGCTTTTAGAAGGTTTTCCGAGTATTACAAAATACATTGCTTGTGATCTGGACAAGGAACACTTGGTCTTTGCCGAGAAACGCCTTTCTCAGTGGAAGAAGAAGATGGTATTTTGTCATTCAAACTTCTCTTCGATCAAAAAAATTGTTCAAGAAAATAGTGTAGAACGACCCTTGGCGATTCTCCTTGACCTTGGGCTCTGCTCTCATCACGTTGATAATGCGGATAAAGGCTTTAGCTTTGAAAAAGATGGACCACTGAAGATGGCCTTCGACGAAGAAGGAAATCAGGACTGTGCGCAAATTTTAAATAATGCTTCCGAACAAGAACTTTCACAGATTCTTCACGAATACGGAGAAGAACCTTTGGCACGAAAACTCGCTCGAAAAATTGCAGAAGCACGGGAGACAAAACCATTTGAAACGACCTTCGACCTTCGACAACTTATCGAAGAAAACACGATTCCTCAAACACGAAAGAAAACGCTCATGCGTGTATTCCAAGGGTTTCGTATTGCCGTGAATGACGAATTGAATGTGCTCCAACAAACACTGGAAGATGCGTTATCAGTCATGCAATCAGGAGACCGAATGGGAGTGATTTCGTATCACTCTTTAGAAGATCGTATCGTGAAAAAATTTGTTGTTGCAAACGCAAAGCCAGAAACCATTGAGACAGAACTTTCACTTCACACAGAAGTAGCGCCTGCAAAAATTACCCTTCTCAGCCGAAAGCCAGTTGTTCCGACGACTGAAGAAATTGAACGTAACCCTCGTGCACGAAGTGCAAAGCTTCGTTTATTTGAAAAAGCCATATGAACGTAACACACCACTCTACTACCGATATGGAAAAACCAACGCACGTAACCGCTGCGGAGCGGGACTATTTTACGTGGGTGCGAAATATTGGAGTATTGATTTGTATTGTGTTGGGATTCTTTTATCTCTTGTGCCTCAATTCGTTGGCAACGAGAGGGTTTGCGCTTGAGGAACTCAAGGCCGATCGAATGGCGATTCAGCAAGAAACAGAAGCGTGGGATATCGCGTTGGCAATTCCGACGAGTTTGTATGCATTGCAGAGTTCTGAGCAGATTCAGGAAATGGAAAGTATCACCAGTGACCGTCGATATTTGCACATCCAAAACGGACAGGTGGCAATGGGAAAGTGAGGAAATTTTCGATTGCCGATCCCCGATCGTAGTCGAGGACATGTTTTCGATTTCGTATTTTTTTGTTATTTCAGTCATCCGTCGCTTGACGGGGATCCTGTTAAGAAACCTCGTTTGTCTAGAGTGAAACGAATTATCCGTACATGGGCTCTTTAATATTTCTGCAAAAACGATAACTATTCTTCGGATTGTTCCCCGATAAAAACGAGGACAGGCTTTCATCGACAATGACGAGAAAAATAAAATAGTCTATAATTCTGCTCGATGCAGATATTAAGTTTTCTCGAGAGGCAGTTTGAGAAAGTTTTTTTAACGCCGATCAGATCAATGAAACGACGGTATATTCCGTTGCTTTTGATTTACTTCGCATATGGACTCTCTGGGTTTAGTGCGATTGCACTGAGCTTTTGGGAAAAGGAAACGTTGACGTTATCGGCCGAACAACTGATTTCTATTTCCGTCTGGGTGATGGTGCCATGGACACTGAAGATGGTGTTTGGGCAGATGGTGGATTCGGTGACATTGTTTGGGAATCGAAGAAAGTCCTACATTTTTGTGGGTGCATTTTTTATGGTGATTGGATCAATTCTTTTAGCTTGCTTGGCAGGAGACTATGAATGGATTGGGTGGATCGGAGGGGAATACGCAGTTTATCTTCTTTCGGCAATCTTTATGACATTTGGATTTGTCATTCAGGATGTGACAGCTGACACCATGACAACGGAAGTAGTGGAACGTACGGAAATAAAAAAAGGAAAAAAAGTGAAGCGTCCCGACGAAGTGGTGCAATCAGAACTTTCGATGGTGCAGTTACTGGGGCGATTGGCACTCAGTTTAGCAGCGTTTTCAGTTGCGGGATTTGGGGGATGGTTGGCTCAAAATGTGCCGTATGAAACGATTTTCTGGATGACGCTGGCTATTCCCTTCCTCTCTTGCGTGGGAGTGCTTTTTATTCGATTGGAAAAAATACAAGCGCACGAACGCAAACCACTTAATAAACAAATTCTATTGTGGGGATTTATCTTTGCGATTTTTTCAGTGGTGATGGCGGTGTCAGATCTGCCCTTTGCTCAAGAGATTGTCTTTGGAGTATCACTCATCTTGTTGTCAGCGATGATGTGTATTATCACAAAGGATCTTCCGAAAGCAAAATTTCGAGTATTGGCACTGACACTTCTTGTTCTCTTCTTGTATCGACTTACACCTTATACAGGGCCGGGACTTCAGTGGTGGATGATTGATGCGTTGGGATTTGATCAAATGTTCTTTGGCGTTTTGGCACAACTCGGCGCCCTGGTGGCGCTTCTTATTCTTTGGTTTTTCTCTGACTTCATTGCCAATAAACCGGTTCGGTCTGTGCTTATCTTCCTTGTGTTTGCCGATACCATTATGTCGTTACCAGAACTGGGACTTTATTTTGGGATCCACGATACATTGGGGCTCAGTGCGCAGGCAGTAGCTATGTTTGATACGGCGTTGGGGAGTCCATTGATAAATATATCGATGGTGCCATTGTTAGCACTTCTGGCCTTCTATGCACCGGCGGGATATCGGGGAACGTGGTTTGCGATTGGGGCGTCATTGATGAATCTGGCTCTTAGTGGGGGACAGATTTTGACCAAATATCTTAATCAAGCGTTTGAAGTCACACGAGAAGTTTTGGACGAAGCGGGCACAATTCTTGTTCCAGAAGATTACACAGAACTGGGCACGCTTATGATTGTGCGACTTATAGTTGGGTT
>CAZVBV010000078.1:0-1526 GCA_964625805.1 uncultured Candidatus Peribacteria bacterium
CATCATATCTTTTCTTTCCATGATTTTTATCAATTTCCTCTTTAGAATTAAAGAACGGTGTTTCAGTAACCCCCTTGTAATTTGAATGAACAATTTTCATTGGAGTTCCTTTAGAATCTACCTCTGTCACGATACCAACATGACGGCTCCCTGTTTTTAAATTCGTAGTTGTTAAAATATCCCCGATACTAACCGCCAAAGATCCTGATAATTTTTTTTCTGGAAACTTATATGTATATTCTGGATGAGAAACTTCAAAATCTTGAGGATTTTCATTCACAAGTTTTTCAAAGTTCGTTGTTCTCCGCATGTAGAATTTTCCTTTTTTCATAGCCTGCTCCAAACTCGGAATATGTGCTATTTTTCTTAGGGATTCCACTACAAGGTCAATACATACCAGTGGTTTTTTCATTGTTGTCTTTTTTTCTCCTGTAAAATTGTCAAGATAGTGATATTCACCATCATATTGTTGTAAACTGGCAAAACCATCTTTATCATCCCAGCTTGTATCATACGGATGTCCTTGGAAATCTTTGGCAGAATTTATTAGTTTTTCTGCAAAAACATTATCTGGAACCACTTCTTGATTCTCA
Organism: uncultured Candidatus Peribacteria bacterium; assembly: GCA_964625805.1. GTDB lineage: Bacteria > Patescibacteriota > Gracilibacteria > UBA4473 > UBA4473 > CAZVBV01. The sequence goes on from CAZVBV010000078.1 coordinate 594, forward strand.
AAACTCTGAGCTAAATGTTCTGTTTCTGGCAACGTATTTGCAATAAAAATAGGTGTTCCAGCTCTGTCATTTTTTTTCAAATATTCTCCTATTTCCGTTGCAACAAAGGTTCCTGTACGGATACATCCTCCTGACACAGGAGTTCCTAGTTGGGAAATTTTTTCCGTTTCATGTGCATAAACGCCTCTGTTATAAATACTAGTATTTTGAGATTCGCCACTTCTTAATATAAGTGCAGTTGTATTCACCGTTGCTTTTCCTTCTAGTTTTGAGAATTTATTCTGAGGGGCTTTGTGTTTAATGATTTCATCTAATTTTCCATTAATAATTTTATCAACAAAGACTAACCCTTCTGGTGTTGTTTGTGTTCCTGCTATATTGCTAATACCATTCCTTCCTGTAGAAATTGGAAATGTTTTCAAGAATTCCCATCCTTTTTCATTTTTTTGGATTAGATATCCTTTTTGCATCTTTGATCCCGCATCAAATATTACTGAATATGTTCCTGGAGTCAGTTCTCCCTCAGACTCAATTTTTCCTAGTGCATTCTTATATTGATTATTCAATTTAACTTGTTCATCTTGTTGTACTAATTCCATTGAATACCCTCTCTCTGCAAAAAGTTGATCAATCGTTCTTCCTTCCGATTCTTTCGTTTGCAAGAACTGAAATACCTCTGGGGACATTCCCTTTCCCATTAGAAATTCTTTTTTTGAATCATCTACAACTGATTGCAAAAGCGCAATCCAAGCCGCTCTTTCATAACTAGGAAATTGATCTGAATTATCAATTCTTCGTTTTTTTTCTTTATTCCAATAGACTTTCTTTTCTTCTGGAAGCTCCTCAATAAGATCTTCTGCCATCTGTTTGAAAATTTCTAATCGTTCTGCTTCCGTTGCATCTGATTTCTCTTTTTCCAATCTTAATCGTTCT
>CAZVBV010000078.1:1626-4028 GCA_964625805.1 uncultured Candidatus Peribacteria bacterium
GTTCTGCTTCAGCTGCATCTGCTTTTTCTTTTTCCAATCTTAATCGTTCTGCTTCCGTTGCATCTGATTTCTCTTTTTCTAATCTTAATCGTTCAGTTTCTGCAGGATCAATTGATAATCCTCTTAATTCCTCCAATATCTTCCCAATTGTTTCTGGTCCAGGAGCTCCATCAACTTTTAATCCTTCTTTTGTTTGAAAAGCAATAACCGCTGCTTTTGTATTTTTTCCAAACAAAGCATCTATTCTCCCTGAATTATGTCCCAATATTTTCAGCCCTGCTTGCAGTGCTAAAACATAGCGAGCTGAATTCGATGGAGTATCTGTCCGATAATTCCAATTTTTCTTTGCTTCCTCTGTATCAAGCAGTTGAATCACTTCATCCTTTGTTAGTACATCTTTTTCGAGTAAGTTTCCAAGGGCGTCTGCTGTTTCATTTTTCAACTGATTTTTTGCCCATTCGGCTTTCCCTCCAAGAATGTTTTTATCGAGAGATATTTCATTCCAAAGGAATTTACTTTCTCCCTTTTGTGCCGAAAACAAAAACAAGTTTTTCATGAAATTATTTAACCATCTCCTAATTATACCACAAAAAACAACGAGAAGCAAGTCACTGTCTTGTAAATCCTTAAAATAGTTCTACTATCTCTGTGTTCATTTTCTCATTACTTTTCTATGACCAAACCCCACATCAATTTCGTACACCTTTGCGACAGTGCGTTCTTTTCACAAGAAGGAAAACTCAATGTCATCGGGATGTTTAAAACGATAGGAACCGCGAAGTTCCCGACCAATCATCCGAAGATGGCGATTGTTCTTGATGTGAACATTTCTGAATCTACAAAACTCAAAATTCAGATTCTTCAAAAGAAAACAGGAGAAACCATTGCGAAGCTAGAAGGAAAACTCGATCGAAAGGGCGATCGGGAGAAAGAGAAAGAAATGTGTTTCATTAGCGACTTTAACAATGTGAAGTTCGAGGAAGAGGGTGAATATCGAGTAGAAATATGGATTGGCGATGAGCTCCTGCAAACACTTCCCTTCTCTGTGAACAAAGTCGGACCGCCTAAATAGTTGCTTGCAAAATTCCCTCTCTTGAAGATACTCCTCCCAACATGATACTCATCGTTGCTTCTACATTTGATAAATCCGGTGACAATGTCGTTGAGGCATTGATTACTTCAGCGTGTGAGGAATTAGATACTCAGGGAGAACAATACAAACTCGTAAAAGTTCCTGGTGCCGTAGAGATTCCTGTCGTGGCGCAAAAGTATATTCGGGATACATATCCTGAAGCGGTTATCACCTTGGGATGCGTTATAAAAGGAGATACCGATCATTATGAGTATGTTTTAAAAAGCTGTATCGAAGGCTTAACAAAGGTTTCTCTGTCCGAAGCTGTTCCGGTAATCCAAGGAATTCTTTCTTGTCAGACAGCACAACAAGCAATCGATCGAAAACACATGGGAAAAGAATATGCGCAAACAGCGATAGCTATGAAGAAAATATTTATAAAAAAATAATGTACGACTCAACAGAAAAAATCGTTTCTGAACTGAAAGAAGGAAATTTTGTCATCATCCTTGATGAACACCGCGAAGAAGAAGGTGATTTTTTAGTCTTAGCGGAAGATACCACAAGCGAAAAAGTGAACTTCATGCTCACGCATGGGAAAGGACTTATTTGTGTCGCCTGCGAAGAATCGATTATTGAAAGATTCGAACTTCCTCTGCTGACACAAAGAAACGAAAGCATGCACCACACGAATTTTTGTTTAACGATTGATGCAAGCATCGGAATCACAACGGGAGTTTCTGCCAACGATCGGGCAAAAACAATTCGGCTTTTGGGAAATCCGAATGCAACATCTGACCATGTTGTTTCCCCTGGTCATACGTTTCCACTCCTTGCAAAGAATCCTCGAGAGCGATTCGGACATACTGAATGTGCAGTAGAGTTGGCAAAAAAAACCGGAAAAGCGCCCGCTTGTACCATTTGTGAAATATTAAACAAAGACGGAGACAAAGCGACAAAGGCAGAACTCCTTGTTCTTGCGCAAAAATATAACATTGCGATAACAACATTGGATGTACTCAAAAATGAGTTCGTCTAAAACTTACACTCTTTCAATAAATCCTTGAGCTTGTTTGCCGACAAGCGTAATTTTAATTCTTCCTCTGGGGATAAATTGATACGCATAATCTTTCGAATCCCTCCTTTTCCAATTTTCGCAGGAATACCCATCGCCATATTTTTGATACCGTATTGACCAGACAAAGGCACTGAAACAGGAAGAATCGTTCCTTCATCCGAAAGCACCGCATCAATAATCTCTGCTGTCGCTGCCCCTATTCCGAAGTAGGTTGCTCCTTTCCCTTCGATAATTTCATACGCTTCGCGCATA
>CAZVBV010000079.1:0-3966 GCA_964625805.1 uncultured Candidatus Peribacteria bacterium
GAAGAACGGTCATGAGGTTATTTTGATTAACCCGAATATTGCGACGATTCAGACCGATCCGCAGAGCTTTACGACAGAAGATACTGGACCCGATAAGATTTATCTTTTGCCCGTCAAACCGACATTTGTGCAGAAGATCATTGCAAAAGAAAAACCAGATGCACTCGCATTGTCCTTTGGAGGGCAGACAGCGCTCAATTGTGGGCTTGAACTTGAGAAGTCAGGATTCTTGAAGAAACACAAGGTGAAGGTGCTCGGAACACCTGTTTCGGTGATCGAGGCGACAGAGGATCGAGCAATCTTTAAACAGAAATTGAAAGAAATTAAAATTCTCAGTCCCCGATCAATTGCTACGAAAAACCTGAAGGACGCAAAAGTGGCTTCTCACAAGATTGGATTTCCTCTCATTATGCGAGCTGGATTTGCGCTTGGAGGAAAGGGATCAGGGTTCTGTGAGAACGAAGAGGAATTTGAAGAAATGGCCAAAGAGGCGTTCGCCTTCTCTCCTCAGGTATTGGTGGAGGAAGATCTGCGAGGATGGAAAGAAGTGGAGTATGAAGTCGTGCGAGATGGTGATGACAACTGTATCACCGTGGTGAATATGGAGAACTTCGATCCGCTCGGAATTCATACTGGAGAATCGATTGTGATCTCCCCTTCTATGACCTTGGCGAATACGGAGTACCAAATGCTCCGAACGGTATCTATTAAAACAATCAGACATCTTGGAATTGTCGGAGAATGTAATATTCAGTTTGCGCTCAATCCAGAAGATGATCAGGACTATCGAGTTATCGAGGTGAATGCGCGACTGAGTCGAAGTTCAGCGCTTGCGTCAAAGGCGTCAGGATATCCCCTCGCGGCGGTAGCGGCAGAGATTATCCTCGGGAAGACAATGCCTGAGATTCCAAATGCAATTACAAAGGTGACGACGAGCTTCTTTGAACCAGCACTCGATTATATTGCGGTAAAGATTCCTCGATGGGATTTGCAGAAGTTCAGAAAGGTATCGCATGAGATTTCTACGGAAATGAAATCCGTGGGAGAGGTTATGGCACTGGGACGAAACTTTCCTGAATGTATTCAAAAAGCAGTCCGAATGTTGGCTGTTGGATCAGAAGGAGTGCTCGATTCCCCTACTAAGTTTGAAAGTAAGGAAGAACTTGAAGAGCATATTCGAATCGCTTCTCCACGACGACTCTTTGCGATTGCAGAAAGTCTGTACAGCAAAACCTTCACTCTTGAAGAAATATGGGAAATGACGAAGATCGATCGATGGTTCCTGCAACAATTGAAACGAATTACCGATTGTGCGAATACACTCGAAGCAGGAAAACTTCATGAATCACTCCTTCGTGATGCGAAGGTTTTGGGATTCTCTGATAATGAGATTGCTCGATTGACGAAGAAAGATGCGAAAGATATTCGAAAAGAACGAATAGAAAAAGGCATTCGTCCAATTACCAAGCAAATAGATACACTCGCAGCCGAATTCCCAGCACAAACAAACTACCTCTACACGACGTACTTGGCGAAGGAGGATGATGTCTAGACTGTAAATAACTCCCAAAATATTGTCATCCCGACCAACGCGGAGGGATCCCTTAACATATCCCATAAAAAGGGATTTCTCGACTGCGCTTTGCTTCGCTCGAAATGACAAAAGAGATTATTCCTTTTTTTCCTCTTCCTTTGATTCTTCGCTGACTTCGTCTTTCTTTTCTTCAACTTTTCCCTCCGCCTTGTCTTCGGCAGGAGCTTCTTTTTCTACTGGCTTATCTTCTTCTTTCGCTTCTTGCTTTGGTTCTTCAGCAACTTCCTCTGTTTTAGCTTCCTCAGCAGGTGCCGCTTCTTTCTTTTCTTCTACTGCGACTTCTTCTTTTACTTCTTCAACCTTTTTTTCCTCTTTCTCTTCAACTACTTCTTCTACTTCTTGTTCGAATTCTTTGTATTCAAGTTTAAGTTCTGTTTCTTTCAAACGGAGTGCCTTCCCAGATAGTGCTCGCATGAATCCAAGTTTTGCTCGTCGCACCTTGTGTGCTCGTAATACTTCAATCTTCACAACGTTTGGTGAATGGATTGGGTATGTCTTTTCAACACCAATTCCTTCTGCAATTTTTCGTACAGTGAAAGTGCTTTCAATACCGTGTCCTGGATTCACAGCAATAACTGTTCCTTCAAAGACCTGAACTCGTTCCTTGTTTCCTTCTTTAATCTTTTGGTGGACTTTGACCAAATATCCTGCACGGAGATCCGGAACAGAGGCCTTACAATATTTTTTCGTAAACTGGTGAAGTAGTTGGCTCATAACATATGAAATAAATCGCGCAAATTGTAGAAACATAATTTTAGAATGCAAGCTTTTTTAAAGAGTAAAAAGAAAAAAAATATGCCCCGTCATTCTGGCTTGTCCAGAATCGCTTGAATATCCCTCTTGTGTCTAGAGCAAAGCGAAAAACCATTATTAGTGAGGCGCTAAGCGCTTTTAAGCATGAAAATAAGTCATCTGATTCCGGGCAAGCCGGAATGACTTCGTTTCCTACGCGTTCACCAACACCTCAGTATCTTTCTTAAGTTTGTTTTTCAGTACAATATTCTCTTTTTCAGTGAAAACTGTTTGTACAAATTTGTCTTTCAAAGTGATTCGGTAAAGGAAATCCTCTCTTGTCATCACTCCGTACTTCAAGTTCTTGTTTGGGAAAGCGGTATCAAGGTATTTCTGTAAAGCTCCTCGATCGACGTTTCCTACAATAAAGAGATCCGTTTCAGACTCTTTATTCACAAACGCTCCTGTAAGGATAAGAATATCGATGTCTCCCATCTTGCTGATTTTCTTCAAGACTTCTTGATTATCCTCGTTTGTCTTTCGGACAATCGAAGTTAATTCGTGGAGAATGGGGAAGTGTGGGTTAACACGGTAATATTTTTTTCGATTTCGTTCAGAAGATTTGAGCATCCCGATCTTTTCGAGGTTCTCAAGTTCCCGTCTCAAGGAATTAATTTGTTCATCTAGTATTCGCGTAAGCTCTCTAATAAAAAATTCCTCATCTGGGTTGTTGAGAAATTGTTGGAAGAGTTTTACTCGTGCTCCGGAACCGAAGATTTTCTTGAGCATATTTTGTGCACAAAAAGAGTATGCATACAAAAAGTATTCGTTTCTTGTATGAATGTCAAAACTTTTTTTACCAAAAAGGAGTTAAAGGCTTTAATAAGCGAATAGTTTTGAAGAAAAAAATACTTCATGAGCTCTTTTTGTTTTCATTTTGAATACATTTTTTGTTCAATAAAAATGTATTTCACCCTTCGAAATACTACAAAATAATAAACACGTCCTCCTGCCATTCGGCTTCGCGCTCATGGCCGAGAGGCAAATGGAGGTATAAAAAAAGTCCCGCAGAGCGAGACTTCCCTATTTTGATATTGAATCTGTCACTACAAGTCGATGTCTGAAATTTCAGCAGTACTGCCTCCTCCGAGCAAACCTTTTCTTTTGATAGCAATAGAAAGCCCAAGGAAGAATCCTGCTGCGATACCAATGAAGATTGCAAAAATGATGGTATAGAAAAGACTCTGATTTGTAGTCTTAAAGAGGAAAAGCACCTGTCCTTGTGAAGCTATGTTCTCAAAGGAGAAGATAAGTCCCAAAACCATAAAACCAAGAAAGATAATAAAGTATGTTTTTTTCATGTGTATTTAAAAGTTAACTAAAGCATAAGACCCTCCAAGTATTTGTCAATTTTCAAGTTGAGTACTGTCTTTTGGAGTTCTTCTTCACGGTTCGCTTGTTCTCCCATTTTAGCCATTCGTTGATCAACGATAAGTCCCGCTTTGGTTGTTTCGTCTTTATCAAGCTCAATCTTCTCGAGTTTCACAATCTCAGACAGTGCGAGAAACACGGTTAGGTTCGCTGTAGCGTCTTTTGCAAACTGTTTCTTAAGATCATCCTCTTTCTTTCCAATCGCCTTC
>CAZVBV010000080.1:0-3947 GCA_964625805.1 uncultured Candidatus Peribacteria bacterium
TGATCGGCAATGAAGTGGTTGGGGCAAATCTTCCCTTTGTGGTGGTGCGGTTTTGCCAACTGATTGCAGACTTTCAAAATGAGGAATGTGAAAAATCGCGCCGTCCAAATCTGCCCTGATTTCGCGATTATAAAGAAGTCTATGTCTGAGTCGGGCGTTCCTCTTCCCTCTGCCACACTGCCCGATAAAAAGATAGCTCGAACACCGGGACAACGTCCACAAATCTGCGCCCAGAAGCGTGCTTTCTTTTCTAAAGATTCCATACAAAATCATTATACATTGTTTCTGTCATCCTCGCCCCCCTCTTGTCATTCCGAGCAACGCCGAGGAATCCCTTCCTCATATCAAACAAAAAGGGATCTCTCCGCGGAGCCTGCCCTCGGCTTCGATCGGGGGGTCGAGATGACAAAGGACTTTTTAACTCTTACAACTCCAACATCGTGGCATCCCACACCAATGACTTCCCAGCGATAAATTCTGCTGAGACCTGTTTGTCTGTTTGAAACTCTTTTCCTTCGAATACCTGCTCCTTAAAGAAGTCGTATTTCGCACTCAGAACGGCTGAGTTTTCTCCAAGATATCGAAACTTCTCTCCATGCATTCTGTAAAACAAAAAGCTTTCTGCAAAATCCTCGAAGCAATTGCTCATCGCATATCCAGAAACAAAATCCGTATGTACGATATCCGTCTTGAGCATGTCGGAAGTTTTCCAGGAAAGAGAGTAAAAATCCACACTCGGATCATCATTGAAGAACGTCCTTGTCTTGTCCATAAAAGCGCTCGCGCCTCCATTAATACTCTTCAGTCCTCCAAGATCCGTCACGTGCCCAAGCTCGTGAATCAGCACAGCGATCATCTCATCATCCGTCTCAATAGATTCAGTGTGAAGGATTATTTTCTTACTATTCGCCATCCCTCGAGAAGGGTGCTTTTTATTTTTGATTACCAAGTTTTTGAGAATATTAATCTGTTCTGGTTCAAATGATGACAGCACCTTCTTCACGTTCTGTTTTACTTTGAGTAACGCAATCCGATCCTCTCTGGTCTTTTGAAATTTCTGTGCAGAAAAATGCCCTTCCCAGTTCGGCGTTGCAACGGAAGGAAAAGGTCGTGTTCGTGTCACACGAAGTCGTTGTCTGACTGATCTTTGAACAGGCGCAGATTCATGCATCTCGACGGGAATATCCGCTGGAGTCATGAAGGTGAGCAGTCCAAAAACAAACGTAATAAAAAACATACTGGGTGAATTATCATCCTTTGTGTGTATGTTTGTTTTTACAAAGTATTTTTAAGCTATTTTTATCTTTTTGTCAATAGCTCTCTACAACCCATAGCTTTAGCTGTGGGCTTTTCAAGTAACAGCACTGTTACATTGGCCGACGGCTGAAGCCATCGGTTGCATTGTTAATCATTTCAACAGCTCCAAAAGCGCCTCCACTTTCATCTTCTGATCCTTCTCTTCTCCGTACTTTCGCACAGTGAGATTTTTATTCTTCACTTCTTCATCTCCGATAATGAGTGAGAATGGAATTTTATGTGTCTGGGCATTTCGAATTCTCTTTCCCAATGTATCACTGGCTTCATGGAATTCCGCTCGCCCCCCTGCATTTTTTATCTGTGAAAGAACTTCTTCTGCAAATTTTTGATGACTATCAGACACTGGCAAAATATGAACTTGCACTGGTGCTAACCACACAGGAAAAGCGCCTGCATAATGTTCGATAAGAATACCCATAAATCGCTCCAAACTTCCAAGCAGCGCTCTATGTATCACAAAAGGACGCTCCTCTTCTCCTTTTTCATTTATATACGTCATATCAAATCGTGTCGGAAGATTGAAATCAAACTGAATCGTTGATAACTGCCATTTCCGCCCCAGACAATCTTTCACTTTAAAATCCATCTTCGGACCATAAAAGGCAGCTTCTCCTTTTTCTTCAATGTAAGGGATCTTTTTTTCTTCTAAGACTTTTTTAATAGAAGCTTCTGCCATATCCCAATCTTTATCTTCTCCCAAATATTTATCGCTGTCCGGATCGCGCAAAGAAGCATGCACTTCGATTTCCATGCCAAATGTTTCATGCAACACAAACCATCCGAAATCAAGAATGCTTTTCATCTCTTCTTCAATCTGACTACTTCGACAAATAATATGAGCGTCATCTTGAGTAAATCCTCGCACCCGCGTAAGTCCTCCTAATTCTCCTTTTTGTTCATATCGATACACCGTTCCAAATTCATAATATCGCAATGGTAACTCTCTATAAGAATGAAGATCATCATTGTAAATCGCCATATGAAATGGACAATTCATTGGTTTTAATAAGTATATTTCACTTTCATTTACCTTTCGTTTGTCCTGATAATCAGACAAAGACTGGCCTACTTGAATCGGCGGAAACATAGAATCGTTATAAAATCCCCAGTGTCCAGATGTTTCCCAGAGTGCCTTTTTTCCAATATGCGGTGTATACAGTGGCTGATATCCTCGTTTCATTTGTTCTTCCTCAAACCATCGCCTGAGTTGAGTAAGAATCATAGCTCCCTTTGGTTTCCAAAGAGGCAATCCGCTTCCAACATTTGGATCAATTGTATAAAGCCCTAATTCTTTTCCTAACTTTCGATGATCTCTTTTTTTTGCTTCTTCCAAAAATTCTAAATATTGATCGAGTTCTTCTTTGGTTTTGTACGCGACTCCGTAAATCCGAGTCAGCATTTGGTTTTTCTCATCCCCTCTCCAGTAGGCACCCGCTACTTTCATAAGTTTAAAGACACCGAGTTCTCCTGTTGATTTCAAATGCGGTCCAGCACAAATATCTCTGTACACAACTCGTCCTGAATCATCAACAAAGTCGTACGCAGAAATGTCTTCTCCCTTCTCCACGATCCCATCAATTAGTTCTCCTTTGTACGGATCTGATGCCCATTCTTTTCGGGCTTCTTTTTCGGTAAACATCTTCTTCTCAATCTTGAAGTCTTTGTTTACAAGCCAACGCATCTTTTTTTCAATCGACTTGAACTCAGTCTCTGACAAGGATTCTTCACCGAGATCGAAATCCTGATAGAACATATCGTCCGTCCATGGTCCCACTCCGAGCTTGATATCGGGATGAATCATTTTCACGGCCGCGGTCATCACATGAGAACCTGTGTGTCGTCGGCAAACTTCGAGATCGGAATGTTTATCACACATGCATTGAGTTTTAAAAAATCTCCTTCACGGAGACTTGGAATGTTCATACTACCAAATCGCCGAATTTATCGGGGCGTTGTGGTAGTCGTCGTTGTTGTTGTTTTCACAATGTAAATTTTAAATCCAGATGGCACAAAGTCAAATTTACTTTTTTTTCCATTACTTTTTCCCTACAATACAGGCAACTTAATTCTAAACCCATTCACCCCATGTCCAAAAAACGTGTTGCTATCAACGGTTTCGGGCGCATTGGACGCGCTTCTGCCCGCATTATTTTGTCTGATTTCGCAGACGAACTCGAACTGGTCGCTATCAATGATCCCTCTCCCACAGAGACGACCGCTCATCTTTTTAAATTTGATTCCAATTACGGAACATTCGACAAAGACATCGTCATTGAAAAAGAAGGTGCCAAAGAATTCCTCAATGTTGAAGGGGTAAAAATTCAAAGCTTCTCAACACGAGAAATCACTGATCTTCCTTGGAAAGATCTTGGTATTGATATCGTATTGGAATGTACCGGTGTTTTCCGAACAACTGAAAAATGCCAACCACACATCGATCAAGGAGCGAAAAAAGTTTTGCTTTCAGCTCCCGCAAAAGATGATGGATTCAAATCAATTGTACTCGGAGTGAACGACGAAATATTGGAAAATTCTGATATATTTGTTTCAAATGCAAGTTGTACGACAAACTGTTTGGCACCCGTGGCAAAAGTGCTCCATGACAATTTTGAGATCAAAGCGGGTCTTAT
>CAZVBV010000081.1:0-3863 GCA_964625805.1 uncultured Candidatus Peribacteria bacterium
AAGACGCACTCACTTCATACTTTGCTGATCAACTGAAACTTATCTAATGAGTAGCTTCCTTTTTGTAAACGGACAAATCCGAGCCTTGGAATCCAAGCTCCTTTCACCAGAACGACTTGATCGTATGGTGGGGGCGCCGACTCCAGAAGACGCTTTTCGTGTCTTGGTGGAATTGCAGTACGCACAGTACTTCGATGAAGCCGTAAAGCCTCAGGATTTTGCTGCGATCATTGAGAAAGGTCTTTTGGAAACAAAAGAACTCGTGGTGAAAGGAACAGATAATTGTGCAAGATTGCAATTTATTTGGAAACGATTTGATCTCAATAACTTGAAGAGAGCGTACAAATTGAAACTCTTGGAAAACGCAGAAACACTCGGCGACTTCACAGAAGAAAATGGATTTTGTGCTTTAGGAGAAATTTCACCAACAGACTTAGAGAAGATGGTCTTCGCGAACGAAGTTTTAGAAACACTCCCAAAAGAATACGCAAAAGCCGTGGCCGAAATTGAAAAAACATACGAACGTACAGAATCATTCAACGCTGTTGAGGCACTTCTCGATCAAGCACATTTTGCATTCTTGTCTCGATTGACGACAAAATATTATGGATCTTCATTCATGAAGAACCTTTTCAATCTTACGGTCGATTCTACAAACTTCAGAACACTTCTTCGATCAGTACTGATCTTGGAAGAACCGTTGAACGAAGGCACTTTTATCCCGTATGGATCATTCAAATGGGAAGATGTTTCTAAAATTCAAACAGAAGAAGTTTTGTGGAAATGGGCACAGGATACTCAATTTTACGAATTGTTAGCACAATTCAAAGAAACCGACACCGGAGAAGACAAAGTGATTCTTATTGAAAAAGCACTCGATGGAATCATGAATGAATTTCTTCACGATGCTCAGTTTGGAGCGATTGATACCATTCAGGTACCACTCGCATATTTTGAACGACGATTGCAGAATGCGAAGATGATTAAATTTATTATGTTTGCGAAATTCCACGGAATGGATTCAGACACTCTTTATAAAACGCTCAAACAACTCTAAATGGAAGAACAGAACTTTAAACTTGCGGTGGTAGGTACAGAGAGCTCGATTTTGCTCTTTAAAGCTTTTGGAGCTGAAACATATCCAGTTGCGTCTTCCAATGAAGCACAAGAGGTTTTGAGTGATATTGCGGCGAGACACTTGGGAGATGAGCTTCAAACACCAGAGTTTGCAGTTGTTTTTGTAGAAGAGAATTTTTACAAGAAACTTCCAGACGATTTGTTGACCAAGCTAGCCCAAAAAGCACTTCCAGCCGTTGTACCGGTTCCGTCTCCTGATTCTAAGGATTCAAAATTTGGTTCGAAACGACTTTCAAAGATTGTCGAACGAGCTGTGGGGAGTGATATCTTGAGTTAAAAATATAAAATAGAAGGGAAGGCGATTCTTGTTGGAGTCGTCTTTTTTATAAAACACTTGTTTGTAGGTTGACTCTTAGAATATTTAAAGGTATACTTTTAGTATAACTTTTGAAAGATGAATACAGTTATTGTTTCAACGAAGGCGTTTCGGCAGAATTTTCCTAAATATCAAAAACTCGTTGAAAAGGGAGTTTCGATAACTATTGTGAAACGTTCAAAGCCAATTTTTAAAATAGAACCGGTGGACGCGGAATTTGATCAAAGGCTTTTGGAAGCACTGATGGATTACGAAGAAGGAAAGAATTTTGTACCGTATGACGAACTCTTTGGAACATGAAAGCGATTTTTCATCATCGTTGTAAAAAATTTCTCAAGAGACTTCGAGATAGATCTGCAAGGGATCTGTTAAAAGAGCATATTGATGAAATTATTCATGATCCGTTAAAGGGGCAACTCTTGGAACAACCATTTCGGAAATATGAAGTTCGCAAAAAGAGTTTTGATTATAAAGGGAATTCATATCGAATTGCCTACACAGTGAGTAAAGAAAAAAACGAAGTTATATTTTTAGTGATTGATTCACGAGAGAATTTTTATGAGAAATTAAAGAATGCGATGAAGTAGAATAGAAGAAATCAACCTCGGGGTTGAATCAGTAAAAAAATAATTAAAAAAAGCGCCTCGCACTGCGAGGCTCTTTTTTATTGTGTTGTTTATTCCGTGATTCTTGCTTGGAGTTCCGCTTTGTACTCGTTGAGTTTCGCAGGGAACCATTCTTTGAATCCTGGGATTTGTTGTTCTCGTCGGTAACAGAACTTTTGGAATTGTGACCAATTCTTTTCGTACTCCTCGTTCTCAAATACTTCCCAACCAGCGCGATTTTCAGTTCCATCAACAACGACAGCATTCCAATCAATTTCTTGGATAACCGTATTTACTAGGTGATCAATAATACTTATCATTTTTACAGGTCCATATTCTGCTTCCATTCTTTCAAATTGTGTTTTTGCTCGAGCAAATAATTCTTCCCCCTGTGTTTCCAAGAATCGCTCTGGTCCCTGTGCTTGTAATGTTAGATAAAGCTGCACACGATCCCATGTGGAAATAAAATTAATGCTTTGTCCAGTAGATAACCCGATGTCCTCTTCTTTTGGACTAAAATGGTCAATGACTTCATTTGTTTGTTCTGCAGTAAATACATTCCCTTCTTTTAGAGATTCGGTTGCGAGTATTTTTGTTATCACTTCATCTACTTTTCCAACATTGGCTTTGTCATTTAAAATGGATTTAACATATGGTCTTAGATATACATTAAGTGTTTTTGTGTCTGGATTCCAATCTGCAAAAAGTATTGATGCTTCTTTAAAATCAGTAAGTCCTGAACGCCCGCCTTCTTTTGCAAAGAGATTTTTAGATCCTCCTCCCATTTGATGAAACGTATTGTTATAGTTGTGTCCCCCAATATCATTCGACAAAACGAATGTACCGTTATTATTTGGACCAACAAAATTCTTTATAGTCAGGAAGTGATTACCAAGAAGTATTTTTTCCTTCATAAGGATCGGTTTTTCAGATTTTCTATTTTTTAGTGACTCTTCTGCTGCTTTAAGATCATTTTTTGCCTTATCAAGTTCTTTGATCATGTGATTGGCAATCCATTTATCGACGAGTGTTTCAACAGATTGATTTCCATCAGTTCCATAATTGATATTATTTTCCTTTGCATTATTAGGATCATCTTTTACGGCCTCGTACAACGTAACCATTTCAGCACTCGTTATAGGACGAACTCCCATTGATATGCATTGACTGGTTACGTAATTTATAAATTTTTCACGACTCTTGTTTTCCGCTTTATTTGTTATTCCATTGAAATCAAAGTGATCATCATTGTTTGCCATGGCATCAAAAATAGCCTTTTGTATTTTTTTGAGCACTGCAGCATCTGGGTTATTTCCTTTTTCGAATCCAGCAATAATACCTTTAGCGTCTTTTATATCGATACCGAGTTGCGTGATTTCTTCCTCTATTTTAGGAAATCGTGCATTAATCACTACAAGTCTTGCTTTTTCATCATCAGTCATTTCTCGTTCTTCTCCTGGGAAGAGTGTTATTAGTGCTCCATTTTCGATAAATGTATTCGCTCGCTCTGTTTCATCTTCCGGAAGTTTAACACCATTTAATATTACAAGATTTGGAAAATCAGAAAGATTGAAGGTGGCTTTGCTAGTATAAAGCAGAGCAAGGTTTACCAGTTCTTTTGGAATTTCTGTGGCACTATTGGCAGAAAGTGAAGTAAGGTTTACCAGTTCTTTTGGAATTTCTGTGGCATTTTCGGCAGAAAGCTCAGTAAGATTTGTGAATGGTGATAAAAATGAAATATCAGATATTCCATCGCATTCAATATCTAATCTTGGCAGTTTACCAAGATATTTAATGTCTTCATC
>CAZVBV010000082.1:0-3781 GCA_964625805.1 uncultured Candidatus Peribacteria bacterium
ACTCGCGTTGTGTAGGCTTTTGAAATTCCAATGATTCCAGAGAGTGCTTTTGGAGAAACTCCAAGTCCTGTACAGACACCTCCAATAGAAATTGAACTGGACGTTACAAATGGGTATGTCCCGTGATCAATATCGAGGTGATGCGCTTGAGCTCCTTCGAAGAGTACTTTTTTTCCAGAAGTAATAGCGTCTTGTAAGTATTTTCTCGTATCAGCCAAGAGCGGTTTGATAACCTCTCGTGCTTCCATAAGTTTATCAAACTCTGCTTGTGCATCGAGTTCGATTCCCATGTGTTCTGCGTGGAATTCGCAATTTTGTTTTAATTTCTCAAGGAGTAACTCCTTATCCAAAAGATCTTCACATCGGATTCCGATTCGAGATACCTTATCCGTGTACGCTGGACCAATTCCTCGGCAGGTCGTTCCGATCTTTTTATCTCCCTTTCGTCGTTCGAGTTCTTCATCTATCTTTTTATGATAATCAAAGATCATGTGCGATCGGAGTGAAATCTTCACTCGTGAAGCGACTTCTAATCCTCCTTCTTCTAATGATCTGATTTCTTCCGCCACATCACAGATATCGATAACCGTTCCATTTCCAATAATTCCAATCGCATTTGGATGGAGCATGGCAGAGGGAAGCAAGTGGAAGACAATTTGTTTTCCATCAACAACAATAGTGTGTCCGGCATTTGCGCCTCCAGCGCTTCGACAGATAATACTAAATTCACCACTCATCGCATCGACCAACTTTCCTTTTCCTTCATCTCCCCATTGTGTTCCAATAATGACTACATTTTGGCCGAGATCTGAGAGCAGTTTTTTCATGTTTTTGTGGGTTTGCGATCAAAAAATGAGGGGTGAGTCGCGAGAAGAAATGTAGGAGTTTTTGCTTCCCGTGTCAATGAAAAAAGTCTGCACTTTTTTCTATGTGCAAAACTCAATGAGATAAGTGCTAAGAAGAGGATTAATGCTTTGGACTTTGAATGGTTCCGTCTATTTTTCCTTTGAAAAAATTGAAATCAGCAATGGTCTCATTTACCCAGAAATGAAGATAGTATCGGAATCGTGTAGAAATCTGTCGAAATTTTTCAGAAAGAAGGGATCGATTCTTTCTTGTTTGGTTTTGTGTCGCCGTTGTAAAGAGTTCGGTTCGAGCAATTTGTGAGAGCTGATCGACTTTTTGGTCGCACCATTGAGCCTGGTTGGAAGTTCCTCTTCCAAGATTTTTAGATGTTGTGCAATTATCGAACCAATTAGAACAAATCTTTCGCAAACAAGACTCATGTTGTCGGAGTCGTCGAATTCCTTCCTGTGCAATAAAATGTCCATTGGATCCATTGTCTTGGAGCAAAGGCATTAAATCTTCCGTCTGAAAATCGGTCATTTCTTTTGTCAGTACTTCTCCGGCAATTGTCTCGGCTGTCGTCAGTGTTTTACTACAGGGCTCTTCGTATTCAGGTTCTGTAAAGAGAGGCGTTTTCCGTGCACAGAGATGGTCACGGACAGTATCACTGTTCGTATCTGCTTGTGCTTGAGAGAGCATCCCCCCGAAGGCGAAAATACTAAGAAGAAAAAGTAAATATGTTCGCATGATTCCATTGTAGGGGAACAATGAAGAATGAGAAATAAAAATTTAAATTTCATAAGGAAGCGCACTTTCCATTGATCATTCTCTATGAATTTAAGATTTTGGTGATGTTTCATTTATAGACTCGCTTTTTTATAAAGTATATAAAGAAAACAAAAGGCGCTTTTGCGCTACAAGAAAGTGAGTAAAAATATTGCACATGTGCAACTTTTTTGGTTCAATTTAAGGTGATCACTTTTATTATTCTCGTTCAAAAAAATGAAACAACTTGATTGGCGCACATTTCTCATAGGACTCGCTTTTTTATCGAGCACCGCATTTGCCATGGATACCTTTTATGGAGACCTTGGCGATGAAGATTTCTTTTTTGATAAATTCGTATTGATTGATGGAGTAGAACTCCAAGATTCTGCCGAGGATACGGAGGGGGTGAGTACGTTGGAATTGACGGGGACAGGAAGTCTAACTGTTGAAAATACAAAATGGGGAACGAGTGTGACGGTGTTTGGAGAAACAACTATTCAGTCGGAACGGAAATGGGAAGCAGAAGACAAGAAATCGTGGTTTGAGGGGATTGTACCCGCTCCGGGAAGAGGAATTAAACCATATTATGCGAACGTGAGCTTTGAAGACGAAGGTCGACATCCTCATAGTAGGGTGAAGGTCTTATCTGCATTTACAATGGGAATCTCGAATGAAACGTTTGTGTTTTCAACACCGGCCTTCTTTCGTTTTCCGACAGAAATTCCTGATGGAACAAAACTTTGGCTTGCTTTCAAAGAAGAAGGGACTCCTGCAGAGGAGGAGGACGCTCTTTGGGAAATTCAAGAAGGTGATTTTTGTGTTGCTACCAACGGATCTTGCGAATTGGAATTAGATAGATTTAATGCAGTAGCATTAGTACGGGAACATTTTACGAAATGTCCAAGAACAACATATTCAGACACAGAAATTGTAAACGGAGTCATTGCGGGAATACCAGAATGTTTAATTACTTGTGACCGAGGATTTGAATTGGATTATGGAACAATGAAATGCTTGGAAAGAGGTTTTGCTAATGCAGACACCGCACTTTCTGAAGAAGTACAAAATTGGAAATTTTCATCAGGTACAACAGAAAAACCAGGGCGTCCAGGTTATTATCGATATACAGGAGCGCGTCCAAATCAAATAGATCATGAGCTCGCAACAGAAGGATTAGAGGGGAATGATAAATATCGTGTAGCACGAATAAATGCAGCATCAGGGAATAGATCCAATGATGTGATTGATGAAATAGTGGTAGAAGAAAATAAAGATGCAGGACTTATGGAGTACTTACTTCAGGTGAGAAATTTCTTTGGTCCAGGATCAAGCGCCAATGTAGTGCGAAGTGAAGAAGCAACAATTGATGGAGAAGGAGAAGAGGTGTATTCGTCGGCACCACTTCTACCGCAGACCGGTCCAGGTCTTTTCTTGGGGCTTGCAGCCTTAGGACTTGGATGCATGGTTGTAGGAGCAAAAGGGCGACGAAAATAAATTAGACTTATAGTGGGAATTTGTGGGTTAAGAGGGAAAACCGTGAGGGGTCGCGGTTTTTCCATATAGGAAGGAAACGAACCCGGGTTCGTTTTAAAAAAAGCCTTTGTAGAACCCGGGTTGTTTTCCTAAAAAAAGTTTGACTTGCCCTTTGTAAACAATACAATCGGCGCGATTTTTCAGTATAAAATTATGAAGAAAGATATTCATCCAAAAACGCATCCAGTAGTTTTTCGTGACGCAAGTGCCAAGAAGGACTTTGTTGTGATGTCAACGCTCACTTCGAAAGATGTCGAGAAAATAGACGGAGTTGATCACTACGTTATACACGTAGATATCTCATCAGCTTCTCATCCGTTCTTTACAGGGAAACAAAAATTGGTCGATACATCTGGTCGTGTTGAGAAATTCAAACGACAGATGGAAAAGGTGGCAAAGTAATCCCTTTCTCTCATGGTAAAAGCAAAAACTATTTCACTCAGCGTTTGGAAAACACTTTTCCGAGATACGATTACAGCCTTTTCTAAGGTGTGGTGGCGTATTGCTTCTGTAAACATCTTCACGATGTTGACATTGATTGTAGGAACAGGAATTTTTGCGGGCGTTGGATATTTGGCTTTTAAAAACACACTTGAAAATATAATTGCCAACTTCTCTTTCGGAGGAGATTTTT
>CAZVBV010000083.1:0-3696 GCA_964625805.1 uncultured Candidatus Peribacteria bacterium
TGAATAATTTCAGAAGACATCCCGAGAGATTTCTCAAAAATTTCTGCGTCTTCAAAAATCGGAACAGAAATACGTCGGAATCCAGATTGTCGGAACCGGTGACGAATTACCTTTTTAAGAAAAGTAAAAAAGTCATGATCTTCAGGGAGAAGATCATATGTTCCTTTGGGCGCTTTGAAAGAAGGGGGCATGTCAGAAA
The DNA here is from genome assembly GCA_964625805.1 of uncultured Candidatus Peribacteria bacterium. Classification (GTDB taxonomy): domain Bacteria; phylum Patescibacteriota; class Gracilibacteria; order UBA4473; family UBA4473; genus CAZVBV01. The sequence continues at coordinate 200 of CAZVBV010000083.1, forward strand.
AATTAAGTTTTCGTAGAAAATTACACTTGTGAAGCGATGATTCGCTCAATGGCAAGGACACAATTCCCAGGATCAATGATCGTGAGGACAGGAGTTTTACTTGGCATTTGAAGTGTTGAGTGAATGTTCACCAGATAATCGTTTTTATCTTTGTGTGGTGGACAGGCAATAGTGATGTTATTTGAATTCGCGGCCACAAATCCAGAAAGTGCATTTGATCGACCAGCAATAGTAACAAGAATAGTTTTTGGATCTTGCTTGTGTATTTCAACGATTTCCAAAACTTTCTTTGGCTCCTTGTGTGCAGAAGCAGCAAAGAGTTCGGTGCTAATTCCTTTTTCTATCAGCGGTTTAGTGATCTTTTCCGCGAACGGAAAGTCTGATTCTGATCCGCAAACGATGACGACTTGTGTATGTGTCATGAAAAGAAAAGGAAAGCGCTCAGAGTTTACAAATAATTCGTTATGATGCAAAATGTTTTCGTCTTTATTTTTCAATCATGCGAGGACTTATTAAATTCATGCTTTCGGCTACAGTTGGGCTTGCTTACGGACTTTTATTTGCTCAGAAATCAGGAAAGAAATTTCGTAGTGAATTATCGAAGTCTATAAATAAAGGAGAAACACTTCTCAAAGAGATTCAAAAGATCGATGAAGAGGCGAGAGGTTCTATTTCTGAATGGGCAAAAAATTCAGAAGATTTGCAACGGGTTATGGAAACAGGGAAGGAGCAGTTTGATGTCTTTGTAGAGAAAGTGAAAGACTTGGGAGAGGATGTTGCAGAGGTGGCAGAACAAGAACTCGAGACTATGGCGAAGAATGCAAAAGATGCGGCTACTGAATTGAAGAAAAAAGCAAAAAAAGAAGGAGGGAATGTTGTGAAAAAAGTGGTGAAGAAAGTTCAAATAAAAATGCCTACCAAAAAAACAGTTGCAAAGAAAAAAATAGCTCCGAAAAAAAAGGTTGTTAAAAAACCTGCGAAGTAAGTGACGCCCCAAGAGCAAAGTGATTGGATGGCGGAACTTATCCCCACGAAAGTGGGGAACTTGTGAGTTTAGAACAATAATATTCTCAAGCCTCTAAGAGAAGGGATTCCTCCGCAGCGCCTGCCCTCGAGAAATCGGGGGTTCGGAATGACAAAATGGATGCATTCTTATATATTGAACAAAAAATGTGTTCAACTAGTTTCGAGTTGCCAGACGTGATAGAATTCGCTAAAAGAAAAGCGGTCTATTAAAAATAAAAACATGTACGAACTCGATGAATATTTGGAGAAAAAGGGAGCGAAATATTTCGTAACTCTGCTAATGATTTTTTACGTGGTGGGGACGGTGATTTTTAATATCTATCTTCGGGCACTTGGAATTGCGGAATTTGATCTCTTGAAATTGAGATACATGTTTATCGGATTTACATTTGCACTTATTACAGCTGTAATTCCTTCCATTTTTTTACTCATTCGAAAATTAATACGGAAATATAAAAAAAAGAAGAAACCAACAAAACGAGCGGCGACTATTTTTCGAAATCGATTTGAAATTGTTATTCTTACGCTTCTTGTTCCCTGGACATTTGCGTATTCATTGTATGTGTTTCCACAGATTCCAGCTGGATTTGGAGGGTCAAAGCCAGAATTGGCGAGGCTTATCGGGCAAGCCGATGATATTCGTGGAATTAATGAATTGATTGCTTTTGAAACAGGAGTTCCAGTGGAGAAACTCGCTTTTGAATATGCAACAGAAAATTCAAATCTCGCGATTGGAGCGAATGTATATATCTTGGATAGAAACTCAGATCGAACATTTCTACTTCTTACACGAGATCTCTACTTGAGTTCGACATCGAGCTTGGCGAGGGATTTGATTGAATCTTCAGGAATGAGAGGTTCTGGAATTGTGACGGAAGATACAAAGAACTTTAAACCGAAACCGCTTATCGTGAGTTCTAAGAAGATCGAGGGAATTACCTTGTCGCTTCACGAACCACCAGAAGTACTGACGCGGGAAGATATTGTAGTGGCAGCAGCGGCACTTGCATCTGGTTCTGATAATGAAAAGAAGGCAGAAATTGTTTCAGACTTTATTACTAAAAAAGCTCCAGAATCCGCATCAAAAGTGATTGCAGCGGTGCAAAAGCAAATTGAAAAAACAACACCACCAGTTGTTACGCCACCAGATCCAGATGATCTACCAGTGATTGTTGACCCAGAACCGGATGAGGATTTTGCACAAGTGCTTGACGATATTTTTGATAATAAATTTCTTGATTTTAGAGCGGTGGCGTTTGGAGATGCATCGCGACTCTGTGGTGTTGAAAAACGAAAAGGGCGTGATTCGAATCAACGTTTGGCACTTGTCCGATTTATCTCAGAAGCGTTTGGATCTGATTTCTCAGACGCGTGGGCGAATTTAGCAGAAAAAAATTATCTCGTGACGGCACAAGGGGATGCAGATTTCTCTTGTAAACTTATGCAGATTTTTCAAGGAGCTGAAGATGCGTATATGGTCATTGCGCGTTTAAACGAAACAGAATCCTACAGCGGGCCAACGTTCATAGAAGTGCGTGATGGAGCGTTAGAACTTATGGATGCTTCCGCACAAGTCAATACCGATGCGAACCGAAAATATGTCAGCCAGATTTTGATTCGACACTTTAGCCAAAAGGCGAAACAAGAGAACAATTTTTGGAATGATCCGAAGTATCTTTATGACGGACGGGATGATGAGCCTTATTTTGAAAATATTAGAAAAGCACTGACAGAATTATCTACATGGGAAGAATTCAAAACGATGTTGATGGAGTTTCAAACAGTATTTGAAAACCCAGTTGTACCTGAGACGTGTACGGACGGAATCATGAACCAAAACGAGACAGAGATTGATTGTGGAGGAGCGACCTGTGATGCGTGCGTTGTTGGGGAACCAGACCCAACATGCGAAGATGGTATTCTCAACCAAGATGAAACAGAAATCGATTGTGGGGGCATCTGTGACGCGTGTATCGTGATTCCAGCTGAAACTTGTACAGACGGAATCCTCAACCAAGATGAGACAGAGATCGATTGTGGGGGAGTCTGTGATGCATGCGTGGTTATCATTGAAGAAACCTGTACGGATGGAAGCCTCAATCAAGACGAAACAGAGATTGATTGTGGGGGAGTCTGTGATGCATGCGTGGTTATCATTGAAGAAACCTGTACGGATGGAAGCCTCAATCAAGACGAAACAGAGATTGATTGCGGAGGAACTGTTTGTGATGCGTGTGTTGTGATTCCAACGGAAACTTGTAGTGACGGAATCCTCAACCAAGACGAAACAGAGATTGATTGTGGAGGAGTGACGTGCGATGCGTGCGTTGTTCCCGAACCAGATCCAACTTGTACAGATGGAATCCTCAACCAAGATGAGACAGAGATCGATTGCGGAGGAACTGTTTGTGATGCGTGTGTTGTGATTCCAGTCGAGACTTGTACAGACGGAATTCTGAACCAAGATGAAA
>CAZVBV010000084.1:0-3681 GCA_964625805.1 uncultured Candidatus Peribacteria bacterium
TGGTACACCACGCCCGATGAAAGTCCACATGTACGACTTCCGTTGGCAAGATTCCGCTCACGCTGAAATTCAGGCGAGCAGTGGGACGAATTTTGGGAAGAAGCCACTCAGTGTGGGGTCTGATATCTCTTTAGAAATTTGTTCTGATGTGAAATGTGGCGGAAGTTTTTTCAATGAAAAGTGGACGCCGTGCCCTGAAAAAAATGCTGGAAGGTCGAAATGTGAGATCTGTCGAGCACGAGAGAAAAGCTTTGTTTTCACTGTATTTGATGGGTTTAATCGAGAGAGCATAAACGAGACAGATTTACAAAAAATCGCCGGACCGCATGTCGTGTATCTCGCATTATTTGATAAAAATTTAATAAAAGTGGGCGTTTCGAAGAAGGAACGGAAGGAGCTCCGACAGCTCGAACAGGGCTCACACTACACACTCTTTGTTGCCGAAACGAAAGATGGAATTCTCGCTCGACAGATAGAAACCTTGCTGCGAAAAAGCGGACTCGTGGATAAAATAAAGCCATCACAAAAGAAAGGATTTCTCTGTCCTGAGATAGCCGAGAAAGAGGGAGAAGAAGTTTTAAAAACAATATTCGAATCACACCAGAAAGCCTTTAAAGATCACGCTTTATTGCAGAATTTTTTAGCAAAGAATCCAGAGTTCGTCTCTTGGAAATCCGCCTATCACCTCTCGAACATCGAACAGAGTGCAAAGGCCTTTCACTCGGTGGCGCTCGAAGAAGGAGAGTCTATTTCTGGAAAAATAATTTCCATGAAAGGCCCTTTTCTGGTAATAGAAACACCAGACGAATTGGTTTCCGTGTGCGCAAAAGATCTTTTGGGTCGGGAAATCGAGTTTGAAGAAAAACCAGCAGGACTCATACTGCATTCGGCCTTTCAAAGCGCTTTATTCTAAACCTCATGCAAACCCTCGAAGTACTCGCTAACGGAAAAATCGCCGAGAAAGAATTCTCGAGAAAGGCAATTACTGAAGAATTTGATATTCATAGTCGAGATCTGCGCCCGATCTTTACCAAAAAGCAAACCACCTCTGTTCTTGCTCGAGGGAACTGTATTATCGTCAGTCTTCGTTCTGTAAAGATGGTAATTGGAAACAAAAAGACATTTGTCTTTAATCTTGAAAAAAAGAAAATTCCCGAATACTTTGTGCCCCTTCTTCTTGAAAAAATAGAAAAGACTCGAAATGAAGAAACACGATTTGAACACGCTCTTTTGGAAACAGCGCTTTATTATGTTATGGAAAAAATGCAGCGACGATTCGAAGATATTGAACGTGTTTCCGATCAATTGATGCAGAAATTGCGTGCCGAGAAAGTGCATGATCAAACCTTTGAACAATTGCTCCATCTCAAAAAACGACTCTCCAAATTAAAAACCACTGTTGATGAAATCGAAGGAGAAATCACGGAACTTGTTTCTGATGACGAAGAACTGAATGATTTGTATCTCGGAGTCAAAAGCCCAAATGATACCGATGAAATTGAATCTATTTTGGAAAATATTCTTGAACAAGTTGAGGATGTCTCTCACAAGATTGATGAGCTCGAGGAGAATATCGACGATACCCAGGAAATCTTGGCACTGCGAATGAGTAACATGCGAAATACGATTATTAAATTCGATCTACTTGTTTCAACAGCAACCGGCGTCTTGGCACTCTTGGCGGTTGTAACAGGACTCTATGGAATGAATCTTAAAAACAGCCTTGAACAGGATTCACAAGCGTTTGAAAATGTGACCATCGCATTGATCGTTATTTTCTTCCTTGGCCTTGGACTTCTGATCGCGTGGCTCAAAAGAAAGAAGGTATTTTAGAAATTACTCTTCTGCTTTTTGGAATCCGAAACTCGTAATCAAGAATGCGATCGCTGGAAGCGAGAACCAGAATTGATAATAGTCGATCAGTATTTTGGCAATGAATGATTCTTTATGTATCTCTATTTCTGATGCCAGTGTCATTCCTTCGACAAAGGAGTTCCCCGAAAGATAAATAAGAACGGTGGAAAGAAAGAGGATCGCTGACAACGCCGCAAACACTGAATGAATGGCTGTTTGCATCGCCCAGTGTTCATGTTTCTCGACCGCTACATAAAACGCTCCCTTGGTAACAAAGACAACAATAGCAATGAGAAAGAGGGCTAATCTGATCCCTGTGAAAATTTCATCTTCATGTCCCGCAGCAAGCTCTTGGATTCCAGGCGCTGGATCAAAGAGGAAATCTTTGAGCATCTTCGCCACTCCGTCAGCCGTAAGAATCGCAATGTAGGTTGAAATCACCAACTTGATCGTCGCGTTCTGCCCCAACAAAAAGTTGTATGCAAAAAGCATCGTCAGGATGGACAACAAAACAAGATTCCACGTCAAAGCGATTTCCATTGAGTCAATTATCGGCTAACCGCGAACAATTATCAATTTTTAATTCTTCGCCCGTTCAACATACTCCCCTGTGTCGGTGTTGAGAACAATCTCGTCTCCTATGTTAATGAAAAGTGGAACCCGAATAACTTTGCCCGTTTCGATCGTGGCCGGCTTTGTTCCTGCTGAAGATCGGTCTCCTTGTACACCGGGATCTGTCTGGGTAATCTTCACTTTCATCTTTGCGGGCAACTGGATATTAATTGGATTGGGTCCGAAATAAAGCAGGTCTACTTCCATCCCATCGGTCAAAAATGCTACCGCATCACCAAGTTTTTCTTTTGAGAGCGAAACGGTTTCGTAATTTTCTTGATCCATGAATTCATAGTCATCTCCACTCGCGTAGAGAAATTGCGCTTTTCGGTACGCCACATCCGCTTCCTCAATTTTGTCCGATCCCTGAAAGGTCCGGTCAAGTGAGTTCCCTGTCTCAAGGTGTCGAATTTTTACTTTCATAACCCCTCCTCCTCGCGCTTGTTTACTGTGTTGATTCCATGTGACAACATATGGTTGTCCATCAAGTTCTATCTTCGTTCCGACTTTGAGATCTGTAATTCCGAGCATATGAAATGGAGTAAAAAATCGCTCTACTATTGCATTTCGAGAAAAAATTGTCAAAATCACCCTCGATGAAAAAGGACGCACAACTCTCACGAATCGAAGAACTCGAAGCTCAATTGGAAGCAATGACAAGTGAGCTCGAAGAAGCGAAATCTGCGCAACTCAGAGCGCTTGCCGACCTGCAAAACGTGCAACGTCGAGAAGGCGATAATAAGAAAAACTGGGTCTCGTTCGGGATTGCAGAGTTCGTGAAACCACTTCTTCCGAGATTCTTGGAATTGCAATTGGGGGCTGATCATTCGGATGACAAAGATATGAAAAAAGCCGTCGATCACTTTTTCAAAGAACTTGAAAAAACAGGACTCCAATCTATTAATCCAAAGAAGGGTGAAGCGATTAATCCTGATTTCCACGAAGTCTTGATGACCGAGGAAGGGAAACCCGGAACGGTTGTGAAAGTCTTGGAACTCGGATGGCGTTTCGGAGATACCGTTCTCACTCCCGCAAAAGTTTCTGCTGCTCAAAACTAATTTTCAAAAAACATGGCAAAAAAATCAGCTGGTCTCAAAATTGTTATCTGGATTACCGTCATCGCAATGATGGCAACGGTGATCTTGCCATTCTTGGTGTAACCCCAAACCAAATGCGCATTGTTGTCGGACTCTCTGGAGGCGTGGATAGCGCCGT
>CAZVBV010000085.1:0-3681 GCA_964625805.1 uncultured Candidatus Peribacteria bacterium
TGAAACCAAAGAACCAAGCAAAAAATATGTTTGCGACGATGGACATCTTGCCTCCCGACAATAGAATTTCTATTCCACGAATTTCACAAAATGTCCCACTTGTTACGGTTCCAACACATAAACACTGGAAACAACTTGAACGCAATATTCAAAATGGTCTTAAAGATGGCGTAGTTGTTCATCCCGTTTCTCGGAAACCTGGAATTCTCGGAAACTTCTTTGTGACAGGGCATTCGTCATATTACGCATGGGACAAAGGACGATTCAAAGACGTATTCGCACTTCTTCACGAAGTTGAAATGGAGGATATGATTGAGATTTTCTGGGAAGGGGAGAAGTACACCTACCAAGTAAAAGAAATCAAAATTGTTGCCCCGACAGAAACGTCAGTACTGAATCAACCGAAAGATAGATCGATTCTCACACTTATGACCTGTACACCAGTAGGAACCAATAAAAACCGACTGGTAGTGGTAGGAAAGTTGGTGGAGGTGAATTAAAAAGGGTTTGCGTTCAGATAAAATATCCATACAATCGTGCCGTTCTTTTTCGAGCATATTGTACTTATAGGAGAGGTGGCAGAGTGGTCGAATGCGGTAGTCTTGAAAACTACTGTGCGAGCAATCGTACCGAGGGTTCGAATCCCTCCCTCTCCGCCAGAAAAGCTTGATTCACCCTTGTGGTGAAGAGGGGTTTTCTTACGAGGGATGAGAACCCAATTCGGGTTCGATAGCGAAGCTCACGAGGCACGAAATGCCGAGTAATCCCTTCACAAAGAAAGCTTGATTTTAAAATCTCTTTTCTTACAATTCATTCGTTCTTAAGGGCGCTTAGCTCAGCTGGCTAGAGCATCTCGTTTACACCGAGGAGGTCGAGGGTTCGAGTCCCCCAGCGCCCACCATTTATTTCCCATCCCCCGTATGAAAAAAATCTTTCTCGTACTTTTATTAGCTCCTTTTTTTGTGGGGTGTAATTTACAAAACACATCTACTTCAGTTATTACTGAAACATCAGTGGTGTCTGAATTCGAAGGAAAGCCTTCGGTAATCGTATTTGGAGGAACATATTGTCCTCACTGCACAAAAGCAGTTCCACTCTTTAAAACGCAAATTTGGGATAATTACAGCGAGAAAGCGAATCTTTGGATCAATGTTATTGATAAAAAGAAATTTGATGTCGAAGACGTTGCACAGGGATTCAATGAAAATTTAACATTTGAAGGAATAGCGAATAAACCGTGTGGATTTGTTCCAGCATGGGTAGTACTCGACGAAAACTTTAAACCAGTCCTTTCAAGTTGTGGTACTGAAAAGTCGATAGAGGACATAAAAACATCGCTCGACGGTTTGTTGGAATAACACGGAGGAGTGCCAGAGTGGTCGAATGGGGTGCTCTCGAAAAGCACTGTACCAGCAATGGTACCGGAGGTTCGAATCCTCTCTCCTCCGCCATTAAAAAGATGAGAACCTCCGAGAGGTTCGTTAAATAGCGGTAGCGTCATCCTCTCTCCTCCGCCAGTTTAAAAACAAGATGTAGATTCGTAGGGGTTTGCCAATGGCAAACCCCTACGGGTAATGTTAAATTCATATGAATTCATTCCCTTGGAAATATTTATATTTTTAGAGAAGATTGTTTGACTATGAAATACAATCCAGGAATTCATAATCGAAAATCAATTCGATTGAAAGGATATGATTATTCTCAGGATGGGGCATATTTTGTTACGATTTGTGTACAGAATAAGGAATGTCTATTTGGAGAAATTGTGGATGGGGAAATGTATTTGAACGAAATTGGAAAAATTATACAAAAACAATGGAAACAATTACCAAAACGTTTTTCAAATATAAAATTGGATGAATTTATAATTATGCCAAACCATTTTCATGGGATTGTGGTTATTGAAAATAAAACCATAAAAACAGGGCAACCACAAGGGATTGCCCCTACGTGTTTTAAATTTCAAAATGCAAGGGTGCCCCTTGTGGGTACCCATTCACAAAACATCCATTCGATTGGTAATGTTATTGGGGCATTTAAATCGTTAACAACCAATGAATATATTTGCAGGGTGAAATTAAAAAAAATACAACCATTTGCAGGGCGTATTTGGCAACGAAATTATTACGAACATATAATTACAAACGAAAAATCGTGGGAGAAAATTAAAAATTACATCATTCAAAATCCTGAAAGGTGGAAATATAATGAGTTTTTTATGAAATAAACTTACGCTCCCTTCTTCATAGCCAAGAGTTCCTCAGGATTTGTGGTCACAATCTTGTTTTCTCCGTAACTCGCAATCACGTGAATCGCCACGTGTTGGTTTCCGGCGAAGAAGAGACCTTGTCCTACTCCTGAATTAAGCAAGAGGTACTTCTCACTCTCGGTGAGATTAAATGTCTTTTGCAGTTTATCCATCGCAACCGGCGCTTGTCTCAGCAACAGTTGCATCGAGGAATTCGTAATAATCGGTTTTCCCCATTTACTTTCCATGAAATCTTCCACATCTTGTGTAATAGTGGTGACTCCGAGGTAATACTTTCGGGCTCGTTTTGTAAGGTTGTGGAGGAATCGTCCAGAGTCCTCGTATTGCACCATGTGCCAGGCCTCATCAATCACAAGGATTCGTTTCTTCATTTCAGATCGGACCTTGTTCCAGATGAAGTTAATCAAAATATACATTGATACGGGACGAAGTTGTTCTTCTAAATCCCTTATACAGAAGACCACCAGTCCGGAATCAAGATCAACGTTTGTTTGATCTGAGAACAGTCCTGAGAAGGTTCCTTTTGTGTATTTTTCAAGTCGAGTGGCCAATGATTTCCCACCTTCCATCGTATTGAGTACGTTTTCAAGATCCGCCATCACTGGCATTTCAAATTCAGAAGGGTTTTCAGTTTCAGATGTAATTCCTTTGAGTTCGTATGTTTGCAAGATCGCTTTATCCATCAAAGCTTCTTCATTAGGATCTAATTTTCCAAGCATAATACTCATCAATCCAGAGATAGTAATCGCATTTTCTCTCAAAAGTTCTCCCGGTCGAATGTCATCCTCATTTACCGATAACGGTAAATCAAACGGATTAATACGTTGATCAGAGGTCAGTGATACTTTTATGTAACTTCCGCCAACGGTTTTGGCCAACGCCTCATACTCGTTTTCTGGATCGATCACGATCACGTCCGTTCCGAACATGAGCGATCGGAGAATTTCTAATTTCACTGCATAAGATTTACCAGCACCAGATTTCGCGAAGACCACTTGATTCGCATTTTCCAGATTGAATCGATCAAAGATGATCAATGAATTGTTGTGTCGGTTAATTCCGTACAAGATTCCTTCGTTTGAAGTGAGATCACTTGAAACAAATGGGAACGTTGTCGAAAGGGGACCAGTGTTCATGTTTCGAACAACCTCGAGCATGTCTGTTGCCTGGGGGAGTGTCGATTCAAAACCACGTTCGGTTCGAAAATCAGCCGTTCGCGTCATTACAAGTTGTCCTCCGAGAATCGTTTCGAGTTGTTTGGCTGTCTTATCAAGTTTGTCTTGGCTATCTGCGTAGACCGTAAAATAAAGACCTACTTGAAAGAACTTTTCATTTCCTCGTTGAAGATCAACTCGCAATTGTTCGGCATCTTCCAATGCCGTATCAAGTCCAACATCTGAGACGAGTCCTTT
>CAZVBV010000086.1:0-3677 GCA_964625805.1 uncultured Candidatus Peribacteria bacterium
TCGAGGAGCGTTTCCACAATTTCCCCAAAGTGCGTCAGCGGGTGCAGTTCCAAGTTGGCTTTATCGGCATTCACATGGCTCTGTGGACTGTCCCAAGAGAAGATAGCGAGTACATGTCCAACAGTTGCTCCCAGCTCGTCTCGGAGCGCCTGAGCGGATTGGATAGATGATCTAGCAGTTGAGATCGCATCTTCAATAACCAAAATATTTTGTCCTTGTTTACATCGTCCTTCAACCATCTTTCCCGCACCGTGTCCTTTTGGTTTTCCTCGGACGTAGAGCAGGGGAGTATTGAGTACTTGTGCTACGAAGCTCGCCCACGGGATTCCCGCGGTAGCGGTTCCAGCAACGACTTGGGCAGACAGTCCTTCTGATTCAATCAAATCAATAAAGCTTTTCACAACCAGATCCCGCGCTTCGGGGATCGACATCAGTTCTCGGCAGTCGCAATAGATAGGAGAAGAAATTCCGCTCGCCCAGGTAAAGGGGTTTTCGAAATTTGTTTTGACCACATTGTGATCGACGAGAAGTTGGGCAATGTTTTTCATCGTTTGAATTGTAGAACAAGATTGAGAGAAAATAAAAAAAATATAAATTCCCCGACTTGTTCGGGGATCTTCAGATTCTGTCCCTTTGTCATTCCGACCAACGCGGAGGAATCCCTTCCAACGATTCTGTGAGAGTTAATGAACGACAAAAAATATGAATCCTCCCCAAAGAATACGTTATTAGCATACTTGCAGACTAAGGGATCCTTCGACTTCGCTCAGGATGACAAAAAGAAAAAGAATGATTAGAAGATCCCGGAACGGAGTCCGGGAAGAATTTAATTTTTCGGTTCTTCTACCACAGGTGCTTCAGTCGGTGCCGCTTTCTTCACGGCATCAGGAATCGCTTTCGCGACATCTTTGAGTTGGACCTCTCCAACGTGATCCGCTTCTGGTTTATCTTTCAAAAGTTCATCGTTCACGGTCACATCTTTCTTCGCCGCATCTTGAATTGCATTGATATTATCAATTCCCATACGAGCTTCGATTTCCGCATCCACGAACTCTTTCTTTCGTCCGTATTTCATTCGTGAGTATTTCTTGATGATCTCGGCAATCTTCGGATTCTTCAATGATGGATCGTACAACGTTTCCATTGAGAACGGTCGAGAAGACGTGTTATCAATATTCAATTTCACATACGCTTTGTAGTTCGCGATTCCGATAATATCTTGTTGTGAAAGATCAGGCGCATATTCTTTTTCCAAATATTCTCCGTCCTCAGCTCCTACCTTGAAACTCATCATCGTTCCCACATTTCCGAACACGGCGTCTCGGATCTTTGAGTCTTTTTGTCCAATAGCAATCCCTCCGGCACCTTCAGATAGCTGAGCGATATATTGATGGGCCATGATCAAATTCAATCGGTACTTTCGGGCTTCCGAAAGAATTGAAGCGAAGGTATCTGTCGCGAAGTTCTGGAACTCATCTACATACAGGTAGAAATCTTTTCGTTGATCTCGCGGCATTTCTCCTCGTGCCATCGCGGCCATGTTAATCTTTGAAACCAAAATCAATCCCAAGAGTTGAGCATTAATTCCACCAATCTTTCCTTTCGACAAATTAATCAAAAGAATCTTTCCCGTATCCATTATTTCTCGGATATCAAACGCAGACTTGGTCTGTCCGATAATATTACGCATTGTGGTATTGGTCACGAACGGACCAAACTTTGATGTAAAGTACGGAATCATTTCTTGTTTCTCTCGTGCTCCAGTTTGCGCCATTTCATGTTCCCAGAAGGCTCGCACGACGGGGTTTTTTACCTTCGATACTTTATATCGTTGAAAATCATCATCGATAAACAATCGAGGAATATCAATTAACGTTGCTCCTTCGTCTTCGTCTGCCATCAACGTCAGACATCCATTTCGGAAGTAGTGTTGAATACGGGGACCGAAGATTTCATTTCCGAACAATTTAATAAAGATCTCCATTGCATCAAGTGACGCACGGTCTTGATCTTCAGCACTCTTCACATCCAGCAAGTTGACTCCCATCGGACGTTCTTTGTCTCCTGGTTCGAAGACGATAACATCTTTTGCTCGTTCTTTTGGAACACACGCGACGATATCCTCAATCAAATCTCCATGCGGATCAATCACACACACTCCTTCACCATTGGCGATATCTTGAATGGCTTGGTTCCACAAGAGTACTGATTTACCAGATCCAGATTTCCCAACAATATATTGGTGTTTCGTTCGGTCTTCTCGTTTGAATTTCACTAGTTTCTCAACTCCTCGGTAGACAGATTTCCCAAGAGTAATTCCTTCATCAGGGAGATTAATCGGCGGAGCAAGCACTTTGTAATCCATCCATTTAATCGTTGGAATCTTGTTGTACCGAGCATCAGGGAAGTGGTACATCGTTGCCAATTCACTTGTAGAGAAGATTGAACTCTTTTCCAATAAGGCAGGCAATCGGTATTTAAAGTTGTGATGAATGATTGGCGCATTGAGTGCATTAATCGGGATGATTCGGTAATTTTCAAATCGGTTTGTTCCTTTTCCTTCAAACACGTTAAACGATACAAAGAGACCATCGAGGATCTCTCGTACTCGGTCCTTATCTGGAGAACTCGCCAGCACACGAACGGTTGTTTGGAACCCTGGTTCTGCCGCTTTCTCACCAATGGCTTTCGCCGTCTCTTCATCCGTCTGCAACATTCGTACATACGAATCTCCTCCAGACGCTCCGGGTTGATTTGTCCCCGCTCCATCGACCGCAGGATCATATCCTTTGATCAAAATTTTAAACGGAAACCAGATCATTCGAAGAATTGGTCCAAGGATTGGAATTCGAATCCCTCCCTTCTTTTTTTTCCCTTTAAACAGTTTGGTTCCTTCTTTGTGGGCGGCTTTTTGCCACTTGTCAGCTATTGGATGAACTATGAATTGTACGACTCCTTTTTCTTCATCCGTAAGTTTTGAAAACGAATTCGCCACAGGATTAAGAGAATCCTCCTCAATATTCTTATAGGTTTGAATCGGAAACCAGAATTTTTCTTGTGTAAATAAATGATATCCATTGAGGTGATGTCCTTTTGTCTTGAGCTTAAATTGATCCGCAATAGGAATTGGTTCGATTTCTGCGGACTCATAAAAAGACGTGATCTGTTTTTGAATGATATTTTTGTAGTACTTATCACATACCACGACAAAACGAAGTTCTCGTTTCTCGATCTGAAGTTCAAACGACAATTGCGGTTTATGCCACAACATTCGTTTGAAAATCATGTTGTAGAGATTCAAATCTCGTGTCTCATGCAATGCTCGAAAAAACTGTTCCGCTTTCCCGATTTGTTCGTGAAAGTCTTTTTCTGTTTGTTGTTCTCGATCCAGTTTTGAGTCGTTTCGTGGCAATGTAATTCGCAAATGAACCAGTTTATCCGTTCTATACTCTCGTCTTCGGTCTATGTATCGGATGAGAAAAAAGAAAAATTTCCAAGCAAAGTAAATTCCAGCAATCCCAATAATAGAAAGGATTACAAGCTCCAATGGAGCCTCCATGAATTTGTCGATGTATTTTTCCAAAAGTTCTTTCATTGCGATTTATTCCCTTTAGTATACATGAAAACACGCCTTTTATCAAGGGGAAAAGGGGGGAATTTCTTTCGGGTCCGGACCC
>CAZVBV010000087.1:0-3674 GCA_964625805.1 uncultured Candidatus Peribacteria bacterium
TCGAGTTTCAATGATTTTACTTCCGTTGTAAGTTGCAAGCTTTTTACCTGCAATGTTAAAGATTCATTGTCATTTATTTTTTGTTGCCACTCGGAATATTTCGGAATAAGTATTGATCCCCAGAGAGCAACAGCAAGTAGTAAAAGAACAATCCACGGAATAGGGTTTCTTCTCATTCGAGCTTTTCGAGAGTTTAAAATGGGAGCATCTTTTGAGTGAGCCATGCTTTATTGTTTTTTAGTAGTAATGTTTTGAAGCCATTTTTCGTATTTTACGAAAACACTATCTGCAGGATCTACTTCGCCTGGTGCTTGGCGTGATAACTTTAAAGCAAAATCCATACCTTGATTTCCATTGCTATCTAGTTTTTTTGAAAAACTGCTTAGTGATCCACCTTTATAAATAGGAAAAGAGTTTATGAGAGCTACAAACTCGGTATTAAGAAAAAATGCTTTTCCAAAGAGATGCGCCCCATGGACTCCAAAACTGATTTCATTTCGATTTACTGAAACAGCATCTACTTGTATATCATTCCCTGTGTTTGAAAGAATAGGGTTCTCAAAGAATCTTGAATTAAAGTATTCGGCCGCTCTTTTTGGACCGTGCAGTATTCCATATGTTGCAATCTTTCCTTTTTCATCAAAAGAATCAAACCATGTAATTTGTTGTGTTCGGATTTTCTGAACATTCTCCGTGTTGATAGAATAATTTTTTGTTTTGAGTTGTTGTTCGATTCTTGAAATCTTACTCGCATATCCAAGACTTTCTTGTTCCATCTTTTTTTGCATTTTCTTAAGCCTTTCATGTTTTGAGCCGGTGTTTTCAGTGGCGTTAAAGATCTCAAGATAGCTATTGTTCTTATCAAGGTCGATCGTAATCCAGATAACACCAACAAGTCCAACAACAATGAGTAAGAGTGAGAAATATTTCAAAAAGAGAATCCATCCAGGGATCTGCCTTCTTTTTTGGAGAAGCATTTTTTGCTCTTCAGCACTCAGCGTTGTTTGTGCTACCGGCGTATTACCACCCTGAGAAGTAGCCGCGGGTAAAACAACGCCGTCTTTTGAAGGAGCATTTTGTTTTTCGGTAACAAGGTGTTTTTTCGCTTTGTTATAAAGTTCGTCAAACATTGGTGTGTGTGTTTTTATTTTTTAGAATTAATTTAGATAATTCTGCTCGTTATCCTATCAAAAAAACAACTGCACGACAAAGTTTTCAATAAAAAAAGCTGTTTTCAAAACAGCCTTTTATTGTAATGCGTAATCTTTTATTATTTTTCGTATCGAACTGCTGGAAGCAATCCCATTGTTCGAGCCTTTTTAATAGCGCTCGCAAGTTGTTTTTGGTGCTTGAGGCAAACTCCCGTGTGGAATCGGCTTTGAATTGATCGGTAGTAGGTAATAAACCCAGCTAAAAACTTAGAGTTTTTGTAATCAATATGTTTTGTTTCATTTTTGCAGAGTGTGCAAACGAATTTTTTTGGTTTTGGAGGCATGAGGAGAGGGGATTAAAGGTCAAGAGATGAGTCTTCAAGAATTTCATCGAGCTTTTTGTCGACGAGATCTTTCTTTGGTGCAGGAGCTGGTGTTTCTTTTACCTTCGCTGCTACTTTTGGTTCTTCTTTTACTTCTTCTTTCTTTGGTTCAACAACAACTGATTTCTTTACTTCAGGTTTTGCCATTTTCTTCTTTGGCGCGTCCATTCCAGAAAGTTTGCTTTCGATAGTGTCTTCTTTTTCAAGAGAATCCCATTCTTTCTTCAATTCTTCGTATTTTCGTGGAGCCGCTGATTTCGGAGAAACCTTTGTTAAAAGGAATCGAACCATCTTTCCATCGATATTCCAATCTTTCTTGAGTTCGAGAACCTTGTCTCCGTCCATCTCAAATTGAGCGACGAAGTAGTATCCCCATTTTTCTTTATTGATCATGTACGCGAATCCTCGCGCACCCCAAAAGTCTTCGAAGGTGATTGTTCCTCCAAGCTCTTTGATCTTCTTCGTAACGGAATCGGTTGCTTGCTGCTCAGCAGCTTTCTCGTCTAGCGAGTTTGTGATGATTGCCATCACTTCATATTTTGTAGCCATGCTTTATGGTCGGTTAAGAAATAAGAAATCTTCCGGCGTCCCACGGTCTGTGAGAGGCAAAGCGAAGGTACTGTAGTAAGAAGGAGTTTTTTTGCAAGTAATTTTTGGGAAAAAGTTAAAGAGTTTAAAAGTCTAAAAGTTAAAAAGAGCTTTGTCATCTCGACCGGAGCGGAGAGATCCCTTCTTGGGATGTGAACAAAGGGATTCCTCGGCTTCGCTCGGAATGACAAGGGTGGGGTTGCTTTTTCATTGGTAATTCGTAATTTCTCGGTCATGGATGGATTTTATCTTGTAGACAAAGAGACCGATTGGACGAGCTTTGACGTGTGCGCACGGATGAGGAAACTCTTAAACACAAAGAAAGTCGGGCACACGGGAACGCTTGATCCGTTTGCGACGGGACTTTTGCTTATCGCGACAGGGAAGTGCACAAGACTTATTCCTTTTTTTGAGAAAGAACAAAAGACGTACGTCACCACTATTGAGTTGGGGAAAGATTCTCCGACATTAGACACAGAATCAGAAATGGAAGACGTGGAAGTAAAAAAAGAACCGACTTTGAAAGAGATTGAACAAGAAATGTGTTCAAACTTCCAAGGAGAGATACAACAAATGCCACCACAGTTTTCTGCGATTAAAATTGCGGGGAAGAAATCCTGTGATGTCGCTCGGAAAGGGGAAAAGGTCGATTTGAAATTACGAGATACGGAGATCGTTTCGAGTAAAGTTTTGTCTTATAATTTCCCAGAAATTGAAATTGAGATGACCGTTCGGGCAGGATTTTATGTTCGGGCGTTTGCACGAGACTTGGGAGAAGCGTTTGGAACCAAAGCTATCTGCATTCAGCTTCGAAGAACATATATAGGAGAACTCTCTGTTGAAAACGCTGAGAAGATAGATCATCTCACTGCTGCCATTGATCCGAAGTTTATCCTCACGCAGATTGATCATCGGGAAATCCCCACTGGTCGGGTTCAGGACTTCATCGCGGGGCGATCGTTTGATTTCGCTGGTGTGGACGGAGAAAAAATCCTTGTATTAGTAGGAGGGAAATCAATGGGAATAGGGGAGATGCAACACGGGAAGTTGCAGCCACGAGTGGTGTTGTAGGAATGAAAAATGCAACCGATGGCTTTAGCCGTCGGCTATTCGTGTAGGCCCACCGCTAAAGCGATGGGTTGTCAGGGGGCAGTATACATCCCCCGTCATTCTCGCTGAGAGCCCGTCCTCGTTTTTATCGGGGAAGAATCAGATGAATTATTCACATGCTTGTAAGCGTTTAGCGCTTAACAAATGAAAAATATTCGCTTCGCTCTGGAAACATATCTAAAAAGCCATAAGATTCTGGGCAAGCCAGAATGACCCTAGAGAGTTATCTTCTCTCCATACTCATCACAGATGAAGATCTCAGGCTGAAGTTCAATGCCAGTATCTCTTTTGATAATGTCTTTCCATTTTCGTGCCAAAGAAAGAATGTCGTCTTGCGTGGCTTTGCCTTCTAAGTTGAGAATGAAGTTCGCGTGCTTTTCCGCAATCTGCGCATGACCAATACGGTCACCCTTGGCGCCGGCTTCTTCCAAAAGTTTCCCCG
>CAZVBV010000088.1:0-3670 GCA_964625805.1 uncultured Candidatus Peribacteria bacterium
AATAAGCATCAATGCTATATATCCGCTATCTGGAATACTATAATAAATGGGAAGAAGCACGTTTTCTCGAAACATCGCGTAGAGCATATCAATCCATACGATAGCCGGAAGAATCGCAAAGAGAATCGCAATAGAAGAAAGCTTTTTGTGAATCGAGTGATGTTTTCTGAGGAAGATCATTTTTGTTTTTGTTACGGTCATCTCAAATGATACAGAAAAATAGAAAAAAAGGAACATCCGCTATCGAAGAAGCGGAAGATTTCAACGAGCCAATGATTTAAAACTAATTGAGTCGTTTTTCAATTTCATCAACAACATCTGCAATTTTAGAATTGGCTTTTACAAAGCAAGAACAATTGGGATCGCCTTGTTCAGCGAGTTCATTGCACGATTTATCAAGATTTGTGAGCAACATTACAGGAACCTCTTTTCCCCACGCATATTCTCGAAGTTTTTTGAGCATAGTCATCCCATCAATTTTAGGCATGATTACATCAAGAACAATGAAATCTGGTCGTTCAGCAAGCGCCATTGTGAGTCCTGTTTCTCCATTTTCTGCTTGCAATACTCGAATGCCATCATTCGTAAGTCTTCCGGCTATAGCATGTGCCAAAATGACATCATCATCGATTACGAGAACGGTTTTTGATGTATCCATAGATTTTTTATGTAATAGTATTTTGAAGTTCTTCAATAACAGTGTCAAGGCGGACATCAGATTTTGTATGATATTTATTAACGCCAAGTTCCAAGTATGATTGGACTTTATCTGGAGTGGCGGTGTTTGAGACAACAAAAATAGGAATATCTTTCCATTTTGAGTTGTCCTCTTTTATAAAGGCAACAAGATCAAGTCCATTCCGCTCACCCAATAAGTAATGATCCAACCAAATAGCATCGATATGTTCGATATCCTTGTCTTCTAGATATTCAATAGCTTGACCAACTGATCGGGCAGAAAGAACATTAAATCCGTGTTTATTGAGTTTCTTGGTAATAGCGTTCAACAATGGCTTTTCATCTTCGAGAACGAGAACAGTTTTTGTCATGAGCGTAATAAATTATGAAAGTGCTTTTGATAGACTCAGTAAACGAGAAAGCGAGTTTTATCGTTTTCCCTGCAAAGAGTGGTTTGAGTTCTGCCGCGAGTCCTTCTTTCTCTGGATCGTCGGTGGCAATGATGACTTGTTTATCGGTTTCTTTGAATAACACCACATTGTGTTTCTTTGCGATTTCTTCAGGAATTCGTTGAACGATTTTTTCCGAGATCGGATGTGCCATGAGATTGGCAAACGAAATCTTAAAAGACTCGGCAATCGCTTGTCCGAGCAAATCTTTGGTAATAATCCCCTCGGTCATTAAATACTCGACAAGGGGAACATGGTTTTTCTTCACCGCTTCTTCCGCGGCCACGGCATCTTCCTCAGATATATAATCCTGAGAGAGGAGGATGTCCTTTATTTTTGCGTCATCTAATTTCATAGATTGTTTTTGTTTTTATTTTTTGTGGAGGTTCTACGCTTCGGCTTGTACGTAGGCAACGATGTCAGTGATGGGGGTGTCTGATTTCACAAAGAAATTCACAGCGCCCATACTTTTTGCTTTCTCGGCATCTTCTTCTTGTCCGAGATTTGAAGTGACAACAATCTTTGGCTTCTTGGAGAGTTTTGCAACGCCTTCCAAAACTTGGAATCCGTCCATTTTTGGCATTACGAGGTCGAGAAGTACCAAATCGAAATCTCCTTTCGTAATTAATTCAAGTGCCTCTGCTCCATCGAAAGCGATTTCGGTTTCGAATCCTGAGTGATTCAATTTGAGTTGTAGGGCTTTCGCAAGCGCTTTCTCGTCATCTGCGACAAGAATTTTCTTCGTATTTGTCATTCCAAATAGGGTCTTAATAGACTGGGTAAAGTCTATCACAAATGTGTACGAAAATGAAAATTCTTATTAAAGAAGAAAACTATTCGTTCTTTTTTAGCATAATCTCGATTACATCGGAAGAATCCTCCTTTTGACGAGACAGCTCTTTAGAAAAAGATTCTGAATCGACACCAGAATCCTCCAGAATCTTTGAAATTCGTCCTTCCAATCGCGAGCAATTTTTAGAACTTTTACTTATAAATATGAATTGTTTTGTTTTTTCCTGATCAGAAATATCTTTTACTTCAAAGTAATTATTAGCCTCCTTATACATTATATTATTCACTGTTGGATTTTCTTTTATTAATTCACCCAATATATCAAAAATCTTTGAACAAAACTGATCTTTTGTATTCATACAGAGGGTGCAATCTTCTTCCTCACAGTTCTTGCCAGATGGGCAGCCATCACAATCTAAAGTATGCATTCCATCAGGAATCCCTGTAATATTTTTTGTTTGCCAATATATTTCGTTTGCACTCATCTTTTATCATTAGACCCTATTTGTTAATAAAAGTCAAACAGGTCTTTGTAACAGTCTATAAAGGAATCTTGTGTGAAAAAAGACCACAAAGGGGTCTTTTAGAATGGTGGTCAGCGGTTTAGCCAACTTGAACTATGGCTTGAGCGTGTATTTCAAGACATTCAGAAGAAACGATGGCAGTATGACTTTGCAAAATTAAGCGAATTCTAACAAGACATTGATCCTCTTCTGAAGGGAAAAATCATAACTTTGTTGTAATAAGTCTTAAGTCTAGAATCATATAACTAAATCATATAATTCCAACAATTTGTGGAAGTGGATAAAGAGGTATTTTAAAGTTTGGCTAGTAATGTTTCCACTTGCTTTGACGAAACACTATTGCCGAAATGTTTGCAAGAAGATACAAAAAAAGAATAACGGGAGAACCTATTTTGACGAGCGTTTCTAAATTAGGCATTAGTGCATAAAGTACTATCAAACTTTTGCTAAAAACCTCATTCTAAATATCATCTCCATACTTATAATTCTAAAGTATGAAAGATTGTTTTCGATTAAAAAATTTTCCGATCTCTTTTTTTGCTCCTGTTCTTGGATTTGCAGGTTTTTCTCTTGCGCTCCAGCGAACAGAATCGCTGTTTTCACTATCCAGTCAAGCGTCGCTGGGGGCCCTCAGTATAACGTTGGTTCTTTTTGGAATTATTCTCACGACATATCTCTTGAAGTTCTTTATATCAAAGGCCACCGTCATAAAAGAATACCAACATCCCGTGAAAATAAATTTCTTTCCGTTGATATCAAAAATACTCCTTGTCCTGAGTGTTGTGTTTTTAACCATTCATATGCCTACGTCCAAATGGTTCTGGGTGATCGGCGTTATTATTAACACCATATTCAGCCTTTCTATATTGGGTGAATGGATTTCAAAAGAACATTTCAAAATAGAGCACATCAGCCCAGCCTGGTTTATCCCTGTTGTCGGAAACTTGATTATCCCTATCGCCGGAGTACACCATTTTTCACCGGAAATATCCTGGTTTTTCTTTTCCGTGGGAGTGGTCTGGATGTTCATCCTGACCACCATTATTTTGTACCGAATTATTTTTCATGCACCCCTGGCAAAAAAACTCATTCCTACCTTTTTTATTCTTTTTGCGGCCCCTGCGATAGCATTTATCGCCTACTATCGACTTACAGATAGCTTTGATGCCTTTGCACGTATTCTGTACTACTTTTCTGTGTTCTTGTTTTTGCTCATTGTCTCTCAGT
>CAZVBV010000089.1:0-3517 GCA_964625805.1 uncultured Candidatus Peribacteria bacterium
AAGTAAATTATGAAAAATATTTCTTTGAAGCGTTAAATGTTTTATCAGATCACTGTCATGCGGTTTTATGGTGTCGCAATGAGAATCAATTGAAACGTGTTATTCATAAGCTCAAAGGATATTCATCATATCGTTATAGCCGACAGCTAAAGCAGTCGGTTGCAGGAGAAGGGAGACAGAATAAATTATGGGCGAAAAGTTTTTCGTCAACGTTGTTAGAAAATGAAAAAAGATTCAACAACACTGTTGAATATGTAAGAAATAATCACTTAAAGCACGGACTTCTTGCGATAGAATGTTTATGATGTCTCAATTCTCCGAACGCGTGATCAAATCCATGTGTTAGCATTGCAGCAAAAGGGGAAATTATGGTATAAGCCCCTTGTATGAAACTTTCCATCATCATTCCAACGCTTGGACGTGAGACGCTTGAAACCGTCTTGGAAGCGATTGAACGATGCGATGACTACAACAGAATTCGCCCTGAGGTGATTATTGTTTTTAGTGGAGAGAAGAATGTGAGAGAGATAAACGAGGATCACTTCAAAATATTCAAAACAAAAACAATGGGCGCGGGTCCTGCACGAAATCTCGGAATGGAGAAATCGACGGGAGAAATTATTGCATTTCTAGGGGACGATACGATTCCCGCCAAAGATTGGTTGCAGAAGGTGTATATGTTTCACACCACCCACACGAGCCAAAAAGAAGCCTTGCTCGGGAAAGTCTCATGGACACCGGATTTAGCGAAGGATCCTTTTCACAAATGGTTGGAGAACAACGCGCAGTTTGCGTTTAAATCCATCGAGAGAAAGGGAGCGAATTGGCGTCATTTCTACACATCCAATATTTCTGTGAAAAGAGCTCTTGTTTCAGGGGCACGATTTTCAGATAAATTCAAAGGCTGGGGATTTGAGGACACGGAGTTTGGATATCGATTAGCGAAGAGGGGAATGCGACTGCACTATGACGGCGAATGTGAGGTATTTCACGATCACGAGCAGAACCTTGAAGACGTGTTAGCGCAAACCAAGAATGCGAAAAAGAATGCGGTCATCTTGGAAAAATTACATCCAGAAGTAAAAATCATCCCACACGGAGCGAAGAAATTTGTGTTACGAACATTGATTATCTTGTCCTATCTCTATGAATCAAAACAGATGACGTGGTGGAGAAAATGGAAGAGGGCTTGGCTTGACAGTTGATGCGAAAAACATTAGAAGTGGAATCAATGAATTTACATGTTCCAAGTGGTTACGGCAGTTCAATGAATCAAACACCAGTTTTTGATAGTGAAGAAGGACCTAAAAAAACATTACAGCAAAAACTAGAAGAAATTGAAGATAGACATGAAGCAGGTCATCCGATTAATTTTATATCGGAAATACATGCAAAAAACTGTGCTCGAATAGCACATATTTTCCAAATGACACCACAAGAATGGAAAAGCGAGCTTAATTATTGTGTAGCTGTTGTAAGAAAAAAAACATTCGGAGTATTTATGAAAGACAATGTGCAACAACCACAAGAACCTGAAAAAAATAAATTTAACACCAGTAATCTTACTGATGATCGGAAGAGAGGAGTAATTGTTGCTGCAACTCGGTTTGGAGGTGATAGTATAGATAAAGAACTTTTAGCAAATTTGGATTTAACTCCTTATGGAGAAAATTTCATGGAACATCTTCCTGAAATTATTGAAAAGGTTCGGGTTAAAGAATCTTAAAACTCCCTCCGTTCATTAATCGCTCGAGAGAGTGTTCCCATATCGAGATAGTCTAGGTCTCCTCCAGAAGGAATTCCTCGTGAGAGACGCGTTACGTTTCCAGTGAAGATGTGTTTTAGCTGGTCAGCGACGTACATAGCGGTTGCTTCACTTTCGGTACTTCCAGCGAGAGCGAGGATAATTTCTTTGATGTTGGTGTCGTTTTGTACACGTTTTATCAATTCTTCAATTCTGAGATCCTCAGGTAAGACGCGATTGAGAGGGGAGATAACTCCATGAATGACGTGATACTTTCCTTTGAACTCATGCGTTCGTTCTAAAGCTACGAGATCAAGTGGACTTTCGACGATGCACAAAACGCTTTTATCACGACCAGAATCTTTACACACACAGCATTCTTCACAGTCTGATTCACAGAAATGAAAACAGGTTTTGCATTCGTGAATATTTTTTTTCAAGTTCCCAATGGATTCGGCAATCTTCTGATCAAGATCAGAATGATTCTTTAACAACGATAGAACCAACCGCTCAGCGCTTCTCGTTCCGATGCCTGGCAAATCAGACAACGCTTCGATGGCGTCAGCTACGGTTTGAGGAAGGATGTTCATTTTTACTTATGTCCCAAGAAATCGACGGTTGAGTCGAGTGCTCGTGGAGCCCCAAGGAGTTTGTCCATGTGTGGGAGCATCTTTTCGAGTGCGACTTCTACACTTTTTCCACTTTTCATGTCGCGCACGATGATTTTTTTCTTTTTCACTTCTAGGTCTCCGATGATGATTGCGTAGGGAACTTTGAATTTTTCAGCTCGCTTGAGTTGTTCTTGCATTGAGGTTTTCCCCAATACTCCAACTGCGTGGAATCCGTGTTCTCGAAGTTTAATCAAAATCGGCAACGCGGCTTTTTTTGCAATCGGTCCACCAGTGGCAGCTACGAAAAGTTGTAAATAATCTTTGTGAGGAACATCAAAATTGTGTCGTTTCATGAGATCAACAACACGTTCGATTCCAGCAGCAAAACCACATCCTCCTAGATCACTCCCACCGAGTTTTGCCATCAAACCATCGTATCGTCCTCCGACGAGAAGTTTGTGCTTGGTTCCTTTCTCGGAAAACTCAAACATCGTGTGAGAGTAGTAATCAAGCGGTCTAATCAATGTTGGGTCAATGGTGTATTCAATACCAAAGGCATTAAGGTAGGCGAGTGTTTCATCAAAAAAGAGTTGTGACTCCGGTGAAAGAAACTCGGTAATTTTTGGAGCCATCTTTACCAAAATCTCTTCGTCCTCACTTTGAGGATTGAGGAGCGCGAGGTATTTTTTATTCTCCAAATTTTCTTGAGACTGTGGTGTGAGACTTCGTTCTTTTCCCGCGTAGAAGTTCGCCAACGCTTCGATGTATTTTGCCTGGTCTTCAACTGATCCAATTGTATTGATCTTCAATTCGCAATATTCACGAATCTTCAAATCGCTCAAAATTCGGTGTCCCAAATACATGATCTGGGCATCGATAGAAGGGTCAGATTCTCCAAGAATTTCCGCTCCGAACTGCCAGAAACTTCGATTGGTTCCTGATTTCGGTCGTTCAAATCTGAAACACTTCCCCATGTAATAAAGTTCTTTGGGAAGGGCATCATCCTCCATTTTGTTCTCAATAAAAGCCCGCACTACTCCGGTGGTTACTTCTGGACGAAGCGCGTATCGTCGGTCATGACGATCTTTAAATGTGTAGAGTTCTTTTTGAATAATTTCAGAAGACATCCCGAGAGATTTCTCAAAAATTTCTGCGTCTTCAA
>CAZVBV010000090.1:0-3457 GCA_964625805.1 uncultured Candidatus Peribacteria bacterium
AAATTCTGAGAAAACAAGACTGTGGAAAGAGTTATCAACTTCTGTTCCGCCTGTGTGAAGGATGAATCCTCCAACGATGTCCTTGTCAGCAACAACGTCGAATCCAGGAGGGGCGAATTTAGAAGTAATTTCTAAACGTTTTGCCGGAGCAAACACTTTCCCTGAACGGAACGTGATCTTGGAAAACAATTTCTCCAAAATCTGTCCGTAGGTTTTGTCATCTGCCTTCTCTAATTTATCCAAAAAGAGGGTGAGCGACTTCGTGATTGTATTTCGTTTTGAACGAAGCAAAGCCTGTGCATTTTCCCGACGAGCCATAGAGCCCATCTTCTTTTCCACAGATTGGAGTACCGCTTCAGTTTTGGCATCAAGCTTATCTTGATCCGCCTTTTCAATTTTTGCAGATTCCTCTGCCAAAATTTTCTTTTCTTTGTCGGTGTCCACTTCGATATTTTTGATTTCGGCTGACGCCTCATCGAGAATACGTTTGAGAATATCTTGCAATGACATGATGTTATAATTTTAGTAAGTGTTCCCCGCTCAGCGGAGAGAAAAAGTTCAGCTTCGAATTAACCAAGTTGGATTGAGTTCACAACCAATAGGGCAACCAAAAGACCGAAAATAGCGTATGTTTCGATAATAACCGAAAGCACAATCGCTTTACCAGCAACAGATCCGTCTTTTCCGACAGCTCCAATACCAGCGGCAGCTACTCGTCCTTGAAGGAGTCCAGAAACAAGTCCTGAAACACCCATAAGAATTCCAGCCCAGAGGATTTGGTATCCAGCTTCCACTGGTACTTCAAGACCTCCACTAAAAAGTCCGATCTTTGCCAACGTCAAGATGGCGATAAGAAGACCGTACACACCTTGTGATCCTGGCAAAGCCGTGATAACAAGTAATTTACCGAAAAGGTCTGGCTTTTCGGCGAGAACACCGGCTGCTTTAGATCCTGCCATGAAAACACCAAGTCCAGATCCAATACCGGCTAACGCAGCTGCGATAACAGCTCCAATGATTGAGAGGACGATTCCTGATTCAAACATAGTAATAAGGGGTTAAAAATAAAAAATAAAAAATAAGAAACTAGTTTTGGAAGAAAAGATATTTCTTTTCTCGCACAAACGGTTTGAACTTCCTCCCGCCTCCTTCGTAAAATTTTCCGAAGAATTCGATAAATTGGAGACGTCCAGAGTGAACGAAGGCTCCAAGTAGAGAAAGGGCAAAGTTGAGTGAGTGTCCGAAAACGATAACAATTATCGCCACGACAACTCCAATTGCTGGGTGCGGCATCATGCTGCTCAGAATTCCAGCGGTCAAGTTCATAGCAAATCCAATCACTCCCGTCGCAAGACCCAAGGCCATAATACGAGAATAACTGAGAAGGTCGGATACGTATCCGGTAATGTTGTACAGTCCCAAAATTCCTGACAGCGGTTTGAGCAACCAGATCTTTTGTTTTCGTCCTTGTGTAATAACAAGGAGTCCTGCAGCAATCAATGTAAGCATCTTGAAGACTTCTTGATCCAAGAAACCAACAAAACCTGATGCTACGTAGAATACAATCATAAGAAGGAGGAAGAACCATGACAACGGATCGCAGATTGCGTCCATGTAATCACCGTTTTTCATCTGTCTGTAAAAATCAAGGAAGACTCCTGCCAAAAGCTGAAGCATTCCAAGTCCCATCGCCAGTCCAAGGAACAATATTGGTCCTTGTCCTACCATTGGGTCGATCACTTGTCCACGGAAAGGATTTACTCCTTCGATTCCCGCGACAAAGTCTGGGTTGAGCAAGAAGCTCGGTGCTTGTTCTGCTGTCATTCCGAAGTATCCTCCAAGGAAGATTCCTCCCAATGTTGCTCCTACTCCACACAAGAAAAGAAGGAAGAGTCCGTCTTTCGCTGTTCGTGAAAATTTCCCAAGCAACAAGAAGTAAGCCGAAACAAGTGTCAAAATCATTCCGTATCCCACGTCTGATAAACAGAGTCCGAAGAAGATAAAGAAGAATGGTGCCAAGTAAGCCGTTGGATCAATATCCTTTGCTCCTGGTAATGCGAACATTTCTGTAATCGGTTCAAATGAAGCGATTCCTCGTCGGTTTTTCACCAACACTGGTTCTTCTTCTCCTTCACGTGGTGCAATTTCTTCGATTGAAACTTCTCCCGCAAACGCGTTCTGAAGCCATACTGAGAAAGTGTCGAAAGATTTCTTTGGCATCCATGCCTCAAAAGCAAAGAGGTTCTTTGTCTTGAGCATTTTATGTTGAATATCGTTTTTTGTTTTTCCCCATGCGTTGTAATCGCAGAGGATTCGTAGATCGTCTAAGTGTACGGCAAGCTCTCTTACCCGAACCTCAAGACTCGCTCGTTTTTGTACGAGTTCTGTTTCTTCTTTTTCAAAGGCATACAACACTTCTCGTGGTTTCTTTCCGTAGCAATCTGAGAACTCCATTGAGAAGTCATATTCTTCAAATCGCATCTCATTTAAGGTGTCTGCCACAAATGATTCCATACTCTTGTCTGCTGTCACTCGGAAGTACACATTTCCGCTTCCTTCTGCAAAGATATCAATATCGATAAGATTTGATTCTCCCAAAAGATCTTCCATCAATGTTTTTTGTTGTGCTTTCACCACAGATCCAACCCATGATTTTGTTGTCTCAGTAGAGTAATCTTTTTCAATAGACATTTTGAAGAGTCGGAATGCTTCCAGCTCTGCTCGTCTCTTTTGAATTTTCGCTTCTTCGTTTTTGTATCGCACCAAGTTTTCTTCTGCTTCTTCTGCTTCTTGAAGAATCTCACCTGACTTTACTCCAAAATCTTTCACTCGTGCTTTTGCTTCGTCTTCGCTCATAACTAATTTTCCTCCAGACAACATTGAGTCGGCTTGAGTCTTTGTGGTTTCATATGGTTTGAGGAATGTGATCACTCCATCTATACGTGCTAAGTCATACGCTCCAAAGTGATCTTCTGTTTCTACTTCTCCCGTATTGAGATCAGAAGTATCAACAATTTCCAAGAGTCCGCTCCGATGCAGTTCTTGCATCAAGATTTTGTAGTGTGTTCGGAATCCTGTCACCAATACCTTTTGAAGTGCTACCTTAGCCATGGTTTAAATAAGTTCGTTAATAAAAAACAAAAATGCGCTTGATTGCACTTTGTCCATTTTCTTGTCTGCTTCTCCTTCTAATGCTTGAGATTCTTTTTTTCCTTCTGTTACGAGTTGGTCGTAAACCCCTCGCATTTCTTTTTGTTTCTCCACGAGTTTCCCCTTTGCTTTCGCTCGAGATTTTTCTAAATTTTTAGTTCGTGTTTCTGCTAATCGTTGGTGTTCTTTCTGAAGTTCGTTTTTCTTTTTTTCAAGCGCTTTTTCAATCAATTGTTGCGCTTCTGCTTCAGACTTTTGAATGCGGGCTAGGAAATCGTCGCTCATATATATGTGTAAAAATTTATCG
>CAZVBV010000091.1:0-3346 GCA_964625805.1 uncultured Candidatus Peribacteria bacterium
TGTTCTTTTTGTAACCAAAAAGAACCAAAAAGTTTTGGGGACAAAAAACTCGCTCATTCGCTCTTAAAATACTGCCGAGTCCCGAGGACGCTCAGACACGGTTTGTCCCCAAACCCCATTGGATAGCACTTTTAAAAAGGAACGACGACTTGCTTTTTTCCTCATTCTTCAGTAAAAAAAGAACGATGACATTTCAAAAAGCAGAAGATTTTTTAATGATAGCCACACAGAAGTTTAACTTGCATAGGCAGGCAAAGGCTTCGCTCGTTTGCGAACGAGTTCGGAAGATATTTAACGCAAAGTATGAGAACCTAGCGGACCAGTGGCAGCCAATGAAATTTGAAGACGGAGTGCTCTTTATTCAAACAGAGAGTTCTTCAGCGAGTTCGGATTTATTCCTCCGGACGCACGAGATGATTGAACTTTTCTCAGAGCATGAATTCCCTCAGAAGATTGAGGACATTCGGATTGTGAGAAAGGGTTGACCAATCTGTATATTCATTGTAAAATACAAACGATGGAAAATGATAATATGTTCGAATCAGCAGGAGGATCTGTTCCGAAAGAAGAACAACTACAAGAGAGAATGACAAAAGAAAAGGTTCTTCAGTTATTGCAATTGTATCCAGAATTGAATGATATAGCTACTATCGTAGAAGTATATGAAGATTTCGAAAAAAGAATGTGTGCAGTTTTTGAAAAACATTCAGAGAATAAAACAGATGCATTGAATATGATGGCACAACTGATAAAAGAATTCGATAGTCCGGAATTAGTACTCCAATTTATGGAAAAGCTCGGAAAGCATGACTTTTCTAATATACGAAAATTAATACAAACACAGGGAGTTGATTTTCGTTTGCAATAATTACTTCACGCCTTTCTTCGGGCACACGTGTTCCTCTTTGTGGGGGTACGCATTGACAAATCATAAAAAATACTTAAAATAATAATATGGAAACTGAGAAAAACAGGAAACCCGAAGCAGATATATTTCTTGAAGACGAGGGTGAATTACTTGGCTTTATAGATCGACATCAAGATTTGAAAAATAAAATCACAGCCAAAATAATGACTCTTAATGCGAGTAATGAGGCGTCAAATAGAAGTCATGCTTTTGCTAAAATTAGTGAAGCACTTAAAGAAAATACAGAGATTTGGGGAAATACAAATATTACGAAACAAAGAATAGGGGAGATTATTGATGCTCTTTTTGAAAAGAAAAATATTGAAGATATGACAGAAGAAGAAGGACTAAAAAGAATAAAAAAATTATTTAAGGAAAAAATGGGAAAGGACGACATGGTTTTCGTTCAAGGTTTTGATAAAAAAAATAGAAAATTAACAATTCAACTTAATGGGTCCAATAATGAAGACAAAATAGCTGATTATGTAGCGCATATTAATGAAATCCTCAGGACTTCAGAGCTTGGAGAAATAATTGATAGCTATGATGTGATTCATTAGCTGAAACGTTTATTTTACCACACCCTTCTTCGGACACACATCATTGAGAAAACACTCTGAGCATTTGGGCTTGGGAGCTTTGCAGTAATCGCGTCCGAACTGCACGAGCATGTGAGACAGTTCTCCCCAGTATTTTTGAGGAATCAGTTGCATTAGGTCTTTCTCGACTTTTACCGGATCGGTCTGTTTCGACAATCCTGTTCGTCGCGCAATACGTCCTATGTGCGTATCAACCACGAAGCCGATGTTTTTTTGAAAGAGATTCCAGAGAATGACATTGGCGGTCTTTCTTCCAACCCCTGGCAACTTCACCAGTTCCTCCATAGTGTTAGGAACGTTCCCATCATGATCAATAAGCATTGCGTGTGCCGATCCGGATAAGCTTTTGGATTTACTTCGAAAGAAGCCCGTTGATTTAATTACGGTCTCAAGTTCCTCAATCGGGCGAGCAACGTAAGATTCGAGATCAGAAAAGTCTTTGAATAATGTCTTGGTCACAATGTTCACGCGCTTATCGGTACATTGTGCAGAAAGAATCACCGAAAAGAGCAGTGTCCATGGGCGTTCCCGGTCCCAATCCAAATGACAGATTTCTCCCTCGTAGTGTGAGGAAACTCTTTGGACAAAAGTTTCTGGAGAAATTGTTTTCATGTAGAGCTATTTGTACGGTAAAATCAAAAAAATGAAAATAAAAAAACATTTCCTCGTAGTGCTCTGTCTTATCCCGAGTATTGCATTCGCAAATATTGGAAGCGATTTGAACAATATGCTTAATCGGTTTTTTGGAGGAGAAACGCCTACGCAAACCATTGAACAAGGAGAAACGGAGGAGGTAATTGAAATCCCAGAAGATCCGACAGAGGAAAACTTTGAAGCCATTAAAAAGAAAATAGAAAAGGAAACGAAGGAACTGGAACTGCTTGAAAAACAAACATTGCAATCACAGCAAGAACTTTGGAATGCGCAGTCTCAGAAATACACACTTCAAGGGCAACTTATGCTTCTCGATCAAGAATTGAGCTTGCTCAAGGCAAAGATTGCGAAGTTTGTAGAGCAAGAAACGACGTGGCGAGATGAACTCGAAAAGATCACTCGAGAGCAGGAAGAACTCAAGGCGCTTCTGCGTGTGAAAAAGGAAGAGCTCGATATCTTTCTCAAAAAAAACTACATCCGCAATGAAAACTTCGGGAAAGGGGGGACGGTCTCGGTGCTCAAGTGGTTATTCTCAAAAAAATCAGTGGGAGATATTCTGCAAGAAAATCGGCAATTCCAATCATTTAAGGATCAAAAAAGAGGGGCCTTAATGGAGCTCAATCATTTGAATCAAAAGCTTCGGGATAAAGAACGGCAGGCATTGATTCTGTTTTATCAAGCCAAAACCCTGAAGGAGCAGATTGAGGCCGAGAAGAGGGGATTGGTGGGGTTTGCAGAGAACAAGGCACATCTGATTGCGCGATCAGAATTTACCGAAGGCAAGACGGCGAAGGCGATTGAGAATTATCAACGTCAAAAAATGGAATCGGAAACGTTCCTCGGGAAACTCCAATCAGCATTGGGAAATGTGCAAGAGAAATTGGGATATTTGCCGGAAGATGAAGGATTTCTGTTTCCATTAAAAATAGACATGGAAATTGCGGCATCATTTCACGATCCGGAATATGAAAAGGCTCTCGGAAGGACGCACAAGGGAATTGATTTTGTAGCGCCCCATGGGACGGATATCTTTGCGCCAAGAAGCGGGACTGTGTCCAAGGTGAGTTTTGATACCAATGAATATGGGTATGCCTATCTCGTCCTCGACCACAGAGAGGAACTCTTCACGGTGTACGGACATGTGTCAGATATTCTCGTAAACGAAGGACAGGAGGTCGCTCAGGGC
>CAZVBV010000092.1:0-3320 GCA_964625805.1 uncultured Candidatus Peribacteria bacterium
GAACAATATGAAGAAAGTATTCGTGGTATTTGGAAGGGCGGTGGATTTTATATGGTAAGCCAAGAGTCTGGAAAGAGGCAAATTGAAGAAGCTCCCCATCCAGGAATTTATAAAATTAATGCCGATAATACGATTACTTTTAAAAAAGAAGCCTACTCTCTGTGTGATCTACCAGCAGAAAAAGATCATTTTTTGGTAAAACAAGTTTACCCATTAAAACGAAATATCATTCCTGGTCGAGCCGACATCCCTCTCTGTTTAATCTACAGTCCAGAGCAGGTCTACGATGAAGACAAAGATTTTTTGGATCGATATAAACAGGTGAAAAAAGAATTGTATAAACTCTTTAAATTTGTTCCAGAAGGAACCTATTTTTCAAGTTTGCCGTATGATGTGTTTTAAAGGTACGGAGATAATTAAAATCTTCACCTTTCCTCCTTTTCGAAATCTACTTTTTCAATACCATTGGCTGGAATGCTGTTCTGCAAAAATATAACGAAATCCTTTGGATCCCAAACACTGTTTGATGATGCTGATTTTCAGCTAAATTTCGGCGAACGCCTCGGCATGGTTGGACGCAATGGTTCTGGAAAATCAACACTCTTCCGATTAATTCTCGGCGAGGATTCCGTAGACGATGGGGTCATATCCTTCCCCGAGCACTATCGCATTGGCGCACTCGACCAACACCTCACTTTCACAAAAAACACCATTCGGGACGAAGTCGCCCAGAGCCTCCCCCATGGGCAAGAACACGATGTCTGGAAAGCCGAAAAGATGCTCTCAGGGCTTGGATTTTCTACTCAAGATTTCGGCCGCCCCTCCCATGAGTTTTCTGGAGGTTTTCAAATCCGAGTCAAACTCGCTCAGCTTCTCCTTTCTGAGCCCAATCTCCTCCTCCTAGATGAACCCACGAACCACCTTGATATTCTCGGTATCCGCTGGCTCGAACGATTTCTCCGGTCTTGGAAAAGCGAAATCATCTGCATCTCCCACGATCAAGCCTTCCTCGAACGCATTAGCACTCATACTCTGATGATTCATCGAGAAAAATTCAAAAAGATGAATGGTTCCCCCTCTAAGTGCTATTCCCAAATAAAAAAAGAAGAATCCCTCCACGAACGCACCCGCATAAAACAAGAAAAAGAGACCAAAAAACAAAATAAATTCATCCGAGAATTTCGCGCCGGTGCCCGTTCTGCTGGACTCGTGCAGTCCCGCATAAAGATGCTCGACAAACGCAAATCCCTCGACACCCTTGATCGCATAGCTCCCATCCGTTTCCAGTTCGCAGAGACCGTCTTTACAGGCGGGAAAGTAATCGAAGCTCACAACCTCTCCTTTGGCTATGAGCCCGATTCCGACCTACTCAAAAAATTCAGCTTCAAAATTGCACCTGGAGAAAAGATTGGAATAATCGGGGAAAATGGAAAAGGAAAAACCACCCTGCTCCAGATCCTAAGCCAGCAATTACAACCTCAGTCAGGTACCCTAAAAATCCATGTAAATACCGTCTCGGGATTCATGGGGCAGTCAAATATCGAGCGACTAGACCCTAGTAAAAATATTCTCGAAGAGCTTCAAACCGTCCCCGAAATAAACGAGCAACTGGCTCGAAACGTGGCTGGAAGCCTTCTCTTTTCCGATTCCCTCGCCTATAAGCCGATCCGCATTCTTTCTGGAGGAGAAAAAGCTCGTGTGAACCTCGGAAAAATACTACTCTCACCCGTTAACCTCCTGCTCCTCGATGAGCCCACGAATCATCTCGACTACGAATCAATTGAAGCATTCATCACCGCTACAAAAGAATTCACTGGATCCATCGTGTTTGTTTCCCACAACGAAGAATTTCTCAAAAAAGTAGCCCAAAAACTCATTGTCTTCGATGGCGGAAAAGTCTTCTTTTATCAAAACAATTACGAAACATTTCTCGCAGAACAAGGCTTCCAAAAAGAACAGAAAGACGAATCCGTTGCGATTCAACCCGCCAATACAAAAAAACACTCTGTCCTCCGTGAGGCTCAAAAAGAAAAAGATCGCCTTCTGCGCCCGCTCAAGAAAAATCTCGATGCCATAGAAAAGAAAATGCTTCTGCTCGAAGACGCACAGAAAAAAAACACCGAGAGTTTTAAAAAAGCAGATTTTCAGGGCAATCGAATAAAGATGGAGACCATCGGCATTGAATACCAAGACCTTCAAAAAGACCTGAATATTAAATGGGAGGAATGGAATACAATCGTGGAAGAAATACAAAAAATAGACCCACCGATTTCTGTTTCATAAAAATTAATTTCACATACAAAAACACTGCCATGTGATACGGACATAGTAAAAAAGTAGCTGATCTTTTCCCTACCCTCAATCAAGTTTTCTCAGGTCAGCCTTCATGGCCAATGGATCATCCTTCTTGTCGTCACAGACGAATGTTTCCACGGCCTCCATGTCTCCCTCTTCTAATGCAGCAAGAACCTTTTTCGGCGTTATATTCAACTCACACTCAACGGATGCACATAATTTACAATTCCCCTTTGGCTTGTAAGTCAATTTCGAAAAGTTCTCCTCATGACCTGCCAAGTTTCTTCTTGTGTCATAAGGTCGATTATCAGCAATATTTTCTGTCATCTGCTTGTATTTTATAATTATTTAAGATAAAAGTCAAGCATGTTAAGAGGCGGAAGGATTACTCCGTACTTCCCCTCTTCTGTCATCCCGGAATCCCGGAGGGATATCCGGGATCTAGCTGTAAGTAGTCATTAGGCTTTGGGATTCTCTCACTCGTCTGCCGATGGCAGACGGCTCGAGGGCCACTCAATCCTCCCCCGCTTCGCGGGGTCGGTGATTGCCTCGAACCTATTTTGGTTCTCATCTCCTCCACAAACAAAAACCGTCCAAACCCACAAGGGGTACACGCGATAGGATACTCGTCCCTTCACCCTCCTTTGTCATCCCGACCGTAGCGGAGGGATCCCTTTAATTAAAAGACGCGATAGGATACTCTCCTCACGACTCACTTCGTTCGTCTGCTCGAGCACTCTAATAATCGCTTCGCTCATTTTTCGTGTCGAACCTATCTTGGTTCAAATCCAAACCGTAAAAGTAAAAAACACCTGCACCCGCAAGGGGTACACGCGATAGGATTCTCTTACATTCTCCTTCTCTCCGCTCAGTCCGAGGTCGAGGAATTTACCTCCTCGTTTCACTCGGTGCAAATTATCGAACCTTAAACGGTTCTCATCCCATCACAAACAAAAACCGTCCAAACCCACAAGGGGTACACGCGATAGGATTCTCTTACATTCTCCTTCTCTCCGCTCAGTCCG
>CAZVBV010000093.1:0-3266 GCA_964625805.1 uncultured Candidatus Peribacteria bacterium
ATCTAGAAATCTGCGCTGAGGACTTCCGAATGGCCTACCAATCCTACCGAGAAAAAAACATCGACCATGTGATTCTTTTTGATCTCAAAACCGCTGAGGAAATATTCGTGCTCTTTGGAGATATGAAACTCAATGGAAGAGACATCAATGCTCGAACACTCTTTGCGACACTTTCCCGCCTTGTTTCTGATGTAGACAGACATAGTGAAGAAGCACTTGCGGAACGAAAAGGACCGCTTTCAAAACTTGGAAAAAAGATGGTATGGCGATCACTGTTTAATCCTGCAATCTTGCCTCAACTCACACGAATCATTGAAAAGAGTTTCGAATCAGGGCAGGTGTACTCTCCTGAAATTTCTCCTCAAATTCGTCCCGAACGAAATGACTTCGTTGTGACCGAGTGGAATCTTGGAGGCGGGAAGAGTTCTCGATTTTTACAAAAAACACTCAACATTACGGCTCGCGAGGTTCGCCCCAATAGTTGGGGGATCTTTGTTGAGCTCACAGCACAGCATGCTGGAGGAGTTGATGAACCACTCTCTCAGGATTGGAAAGGCGTCTTTGAGATTCGGGCTCCAAAATTCTTAGGGGTTGAGCCTTTTTTTGCAGAAGCAGAAATTAAACCTGGCCTCGCTTTCCGAAAACAGTTTCTCTTTGACTACGAAGGATCGTTAAATGAGTTTTCAATCTTCCGTTCTCGAGGACAAGAACTCTTTGCTAATGTTTCGATTTCTCTCTTTCCACAGAAATCATTTCGAAAATCTACGTTCTCTTCTCATGAAAACGTGGGCCATTTCTTGGGAGAAGTTTCTTCCCCTCGGCGGACCTTCCGATGGGTTGAGTCCGAAGATGCGTTCCCTCCTTTTGTAACACTTCATGAGATAATCTCTGTTGACCAACTCTCTGTCGATCAACGCGTAAAATGGAAAGATTTATGGGGCGATACCAAGAAATCATTCCTTACCGTCGAGGTTCATTTTAATGAGATGGTGCAGCGACAAGAAGAATTTTCCGCTGAGCTCATTGATAAAAATATCGGACAAGAGGGGCGAAAGGAAAATCCGGAACTTGTGGTCGCGAATCTCTTAACAGATAAGAAAACGCTTCTCTTGGGATACGTGCAAACCGAACGACAAGAGGGCGAACGATTCTCGTTAGAGATT
Source organism: uncultured Candidatus Peribacteria bacterium (assembly GCA_964625805.1). GTDB lineage: Bacteria > Patescibacteriota > Gracilibacteria > UBA4473 > UBA4473 > CAZVBV01. The sequence goes on from CAZVBV010000093.1 coordinate 1,164, forward strand.
TTGGGGATCGAAGATCTTCATGGAAATGAAATAATTATGGCTCCTCGGACCGTGATTGATCGACGTATTTCTCTTCCCTAAAACTTGACCCTCCTCACCAAAGAACTAAAATCGCCGCAGAGAAAGGGCGTTTCCTTTCTCCTTGCACACCCCCTCTATGCGAACGGCAAAAAAAAGAATTCACCTTTCATTCCTTGTGGCAAAAACACAAAAACTTCTGTTTTGGGGATTAGTAGGCGTTGCTCTTTTTCTCTTTGGAATTTATCTTTTTTGGATGAATCGGATTGCCATGCAGGGATATGTTTTGACGAAGTTTGCGGAAAAAAATGCCGAACTTTCGTCTACTATTGAACAACTAGATGCGCGCGCAGCGCGATTTGAAACAAGAGAATATGTCGCCAAACGAAGTGAGTCTGTAAATATGGTCGCTCGTGGAAGACAGAACTTTGTCGTCGTGAAGAAAACACTCACCGCCTCAAAGTAATCTTTTTTCCATGTTTTCATAGGAAGGCAAGGGGAGTTGATTGCCTTTTCCCCTCTCTTGGAGTACAATATCACGACTTTTATCACAACAAATAACGTCCCTTTTTCATGTCACACTTTGATTCATTCACACACTTTGCAAAAAACACCCTCATCCTTTCTCAAGAAGAAATGCGTCGACTGGGTGAACAACAAGTTCAAACACAGCACTTACTTTTGGGAATTCTCAGGCAGCCAAAATCTACTGGTGGCGCTGTTCTTCGAGATTTCGGGGTTACGTATGAAAACGCTTTTCGAATCGCAGAAACACTGAAAGATGCCGAAAGCACGTCTGTTCCCGATGAACAGAATGTCTTTTCTGCTTTCTCGCAAAAGATTATCGAACTTGCTGCGCAAACCGCACTCGATTCAAAGCATGCCATGGTGGATTCTGAGCACATTCTCTATGCGCTCGTGAAACAAAAAGATTGTGGCGCGATTCATATTTTAGAAAACTTATTGGTAAAACCTGAGCACGTTGCGGAGCAACTGCAAGGACTCTTTCAAAAAGAAGCTGGGCAAGGTCCTGCTGGACAAGCGGGCACCCCTCCAAATGCAACACAGATTGAAAACTTCCTTAATGGACTTCATGGGATCTTGGTCGGTATGACCGTCGGACTCCATGAGGATGGCGACACTGGTGGTGGTGGACAATTTTCTCCACGAGAGATCGAAGGAGGAGAAGACGCAATGGGAGGAGCTCACGGAGGACAAAGAATGTCACGAAAGAAAAAGCTCGCCCTGGATTACTTCTGTACTGATTTCACAGAAATGGCGGCCGATGGAAAGCTTGATAAAATCATTGGACGAGACAAGGAAATCAAACGAACGATTCAAATTCTTTCTCGAAAAACAAAAAATAACCCTGTGCTCCTCGGAGATCCAGGGGTTGGGAAAACGGCGATCATCGAAGGACTCGCGCAACACATTATTGATGGAACAGTTCCTGATAGCTTGGTTGATAAGCGAGTTTTGTCGTTGTCTATGTCAAATTTGGTCGCGGGAACAAAGTACCGTGGAGAGTTTGAAGAACGATTGAAGCGGATTATTGATGAAGCCTCGGCTGCAGAAAATGAAGTGATTTTGTTTATCGACGAGCTTCACACAATTATCGGAGCCGGGTCTGCTGAAGGATCTTTGGATGCGGCCAATATTTTAAAACCGGCCCTTTCACGAGGACTGATTCAAATGGTTGGAGCGACAACAATGGAGGAATACCGGAAGCATGTAGAAAAAGATTCTGCGCTTGCGCGTCGATTCCAACCAATTGATGTGCCCGAACCAACACCTGCTGAAGCGGTGGAAATCTTGCAAGGACTGCGTCCGCATTATGAAAAATATCATGTCGTAAAAATAGATGACAAGGCGATCGCAACAGCGGTGAAACTTTCAGACCGATACATCAATGATCGTTTCTTGCCGGACAAAGCGCTCGATCTGCTCGATGAAGCCTGTGCTTCTAAGTCGTTGACGAACAACGCGAACGGAAAAGAAATCCGAGAGTTGCGAAAGAAATTATCGAAAGCACAAAAGGACAAAGAAACGGCGGTGATCGGACAAAATTATGAAAAAGCGAACAAG
>CAZVBV010000094.1:0-3144 GCA_964625805.1 uncultured Candidatus Peribacteria bacterium
CAATGGTAAATACTACTTCGTTGGGAATGTTGAAAATTTTTGATTGCGTTATCTCATCAAGATCGTTAGTTTTCGTTGTTTTTTGTGTCTCTGAAAAAACTTTTTCTATCAGTGTTTTTCCGCCTGATTTTATGAGCCCCTCCACTGAAGGAATATCTTTAAACAATGTTTTTGTTTCGCTTAGGATGGATTCTTTTTGCAAAAAGTCTCGACTCATTGGAATTATTCCCTCTTTAAAAACATTTTCCGTAGACACGTTTGAATCTAATGTAACCGTTGATTGAAGAGCAAACGCTTGTGCTTTTGGCTTTGCTTCTTGTAGAACATCTTTTCTTATTGGAATTTCTAGAAAGGAATCATTGTTTTTTATCTGTGATTCTGTAGTCGATTCTGTAGTTTCAAGACTGTCTGTATTTTTGAATAAAGATGTCTCTTTGGATGCCTCCCCCTTTTTTATTGGGATTTCCAGATCTAACGAAAGTTCCTTCTCGACAGATTTCTCATCTTTTTTTATGATTTCTATTTTTTCCAAACTTTGTAATAAAGATTTTTCTTCTTCTGAAAGCTTGAGACGAGCGATCAATTTTGCTGATGGCAGTTTGTTTTTCGGACGAATTAAGAGTTTCTTTTTCCCGTTTTTAATAGTGGTTTTAAACTCCTTCGCTTTTTCAATTCCTTGTACTTCTAAGTTTTCTGTTTCCCATATAAATTCTCTTGACCCAGTTGTAATATCATTCCCAAACTCATCCTGAAGCTGTGCCACAATTGGTACGAACTCAGCGCCTGCAATAAGTATTTCTGTCTTTGTTTCAAAAACAATAGAGTGGATATCTCCGGCAACTATTTTTACAGATTCTTCCGCAGGAGGGAGTAATTTTTGAATATCTTGAACACGAATAAGAGCTTCCCCCGAACGAATTCCTGGAAAAAACAAAATTGCTACTCGTCCTCTGAGAACGGTCGCTTGTCCTTTGTTTTCAAATGTTCCCCAGTCGGATTCAAATATCAATACGTTGCCATCTTTCTCTGAAGAGATGAGTCCTTTTGAATCTTCTACTTTTGCTTCTATTACAATTCCTTCTTTGTCATTTACAACAACCGTCTCTTCTGTTGACAACACGGTTAGTGAATTCTTTGAAACCGTAACGGGAATTGTTTGCAGTACTTCTCCACCAACTTCCATACTGATATCAAATGATCCTCCAACATCTGTATCTTCTGGAAAAAGCGTAAACACTGCCTTTCCTGCAATGGGAGTAATGCTTTTCCCTGGAAAAACATCAAAAAACTTTTCTCCATTTGAACTACTGAAACTTATTTCTACTTCCCTATCTCCACTTGATTGGATCGTTCCTCCTGCTTTGTTTTTTAAGTCTACCTCCAGTACAACAGGATCTGTGTCCCCTGCCCCAATATGAATCTGTGAAACCGATGTCTTTATTGTGCTCACCGTATTTTGAAAATTCGAAGGATCGTTTTCAGAAGGTGTGAGTATATTTGGTTTTGATGATTCTTCCGAAGATGACGCATCTGAATCATCACCATTACTCCCTGGGAGATCAGGAAGAATAATAAACTGCTGTGTAAAAATTTCTGGTAAAGCGGTTAACCACTCAATAAAACAAGGAAACCAGGTCAGAATATTTTTTCCATTGCAAGCAATTTGATTTGATTCTTGTCCGCTGAAATCAAAATGTTCTTCCCCTTGTTTGTGAATATCTTTTGTGTCAGCTCCATCATCAAAAGAAAATCCTGACGCCTTTAGTTTTGCCTCTTGAAATTGCTTACTGTCTGGGGCGTTTCCTTGTTCAAATCCCATACTAATACCTTCTTCTCCAGTATTTCCAGACACTGCCTTCTCAGCCGTAATTTGTGCGAACTCATATCCATCATGAAACTCGTCATCAAAGAGGAACTTTTTCGCATCCTTCAACGGAGAAAAGGCCGTTTCAAGCATGAGTCTGTTTTTTTCTTCGATATTTTTATCAATCCAAATAAGAGCGTCTACTATGTCATCTAAGTACCCGGTATGGTCATCAAAAATGGTCGTTTCAATCAGGTTCGTGTTCTCCGTTGCATTGTTTTGAATAATCTCATTTAATTCTTCAATTTTCTCTTGAAGCCTATCAAGAATTTCTTGTTCGAGAATTTCTCTTCGAGCGTCTTCGTCAGCTACTTCTTTATGTCGTCCAATAAGATCAAAAATATTAAAATAATTAATACGATGAAAGTCCCATTGCTCATCATAAAAAGAAAATCCTCGTGGTTCATCCACCGGCATAGCAATACTTCCCATGTTTTCCATCTGCGCAGAAATAGTACTATCGGTTGGTTCTATGTGGAACGACAAGGAGTCCATTGTATGATCTCCATCTTGATCCAAGATTGTCTCACATCCTTCTGCTCCTGTTTGCCCGGTAAGCACTTCTTTTGTTGCCGTGATATCAAATAATGACTCTGTTGCTCCCACATGCTCACGATACTGGTTATTTAGCGTTGGATCGTCGTTCAGTAGTGATGGTGGATATGGAGTCAGTTCTCCCCATCCTCTATAATCACGAATCACCCACTCTGATCCAATTTCACAATAATTATTTACATATTCAAATGATCCCTCCAGAAACTCTGCATTAACTGCACAACAACCTTCATACACATCTTCTCCAATGTCGATGTAATTCTCTGTCTCGTCTTCATCCTTATCTTCTTCCCACCAATCACTATTGGCTGTCCAATCAGGATCAACCCCTTCTGGTGGTTTCATGTTTTCACAAAGATAATCTGGATCTGCTTCCGTTGGGTAATCTGGATCCGCGGTTAATGGATTATAAGCACGATTCGCTTCCACCATTTGTGCATGTGGATGTGCTGTCGTTCTTGGGCTTCCTCGAAGAATTGAACAATCTGTAATGGTCATATCTGCTCGAGAAACTCCATTCCAATACATATCCTTGTCCCGGTCCTGCACCATTGCAATATTCTCCAATGGAGGAATCATTGGAATAATATAGGCAATTGGAACGTTCTCTGTTGTTTTTACTTTTATATCCTTTGGCACATTCTTCGCCACAATGGCTGTGTTTAAGATAGAATCGAGAAGATCATTGAAATTTTTCAGGTTTACTGCCGATCGTTCATCTTTCT
>CAZVBV010000095.1:0-3001 GCA_964625805.1 uncultured Candidatus Peribacteria bacterium
AATTGCCAACTTCTCTTTCGGAGGAGATTTTTTACTCGGCATTATCCCTATTATCCTCTTGGTAATGGTGTGGGCTATTTTTGTAACGGTATTCTCTGCAAATGGGAAAATAGCGAATACGCTTGTTTTGAAGAACTACACAAAAAAGAAAACACGATCATCATTCAAAATTTACTTTGTTGATGCGTGGCACTACTTGTGGCAATACATTTTGCTTTCATTGAATGTTATTTGGTATTTATTGTGGCCTATTATTCTCGTATTGGGAGCTGGGACGATGCTTATGACAGTAACGAATACGGCATTAAATCAAGAGACGGCATTATCAGTTTTGAATTTTACTGTGTATGGAGGAGCCTTACTGGGAATTGTTTTGCTTTTCCTTTGGAGAATAATGCATGTTGTTTTTATGAAAAGCACATTGATGCATTTTGATAAAGATTCAAAAAGTACATTCAAAGCAATGATAAAACTCGTGAAAGGAAATTGGTGGGGAGTATTATTCTCAATCATTTCTTTCTTCATTGTGGCGAATATTGCACGAGTGGTATTCCTCGTTCCAGAGGGGATTTTCTTTCCGGGAGAAGATGATTTCAATATCTTCCTCTTGTTGGACGGAATCTTTTCATTCTTCGTCCTTGCACCGCTTTTGATCAGCTTCATGTATCTTTTCATGTTGCATCTTTCAAAAACCAAAAAAGTGAAACCATAAAACTATTAATTTTATTACACCATGTCTAAGAAACCAGTACCTTCCAAAAAACAAGCCGTTAGTTCTACCCGTTCACGTCATGCCACATGGGTGCGAAGAATGCGAATAAAATTGAGTAACAAAGCAACGCTTGATACGTGCACACAATGTGGAGCAAAAAAGCGACGACACTTCGCTTGCGTGGAATGCGGTATGTACAAAGATCGACAAGTCGTAAACGTAAAGAAAGCAGGAACGACTCCAGTTCAAGAAATTGAAGCGTAAATTCAATGAGTACAAATAAACAAGCTCGTCACGAAAGTCGTATTGTTGCGATGAACGCACTCTTTTCTTATTTTTCACGAGAAGAATCGGTATCTATCGAAGATAGTTTGGCACACGTGATTGAGATTGGAGAAAAGGAGAAAGATGACTTCGCAGAGGGACTGCTCAATACAGCGATTGAGAACTTTGGGAAGATTAAAGTGATTATCAAGGTGTACGCACCAGAATTCGCTTTTGAAAAGATTGCTCCGATTAATCGTGCGATTCTTATCTTAGGAATTTCAGAGCTCAAATACTTCGATACACCACCAATCGTGGTTATCAACGAATACATCGAGATTGCAAAGGAATTTGCAGAAGAACGTTCAGCAGGGTTTGTGAACGGAGTTTTGGATGCTTTCCGAAAAAATATCGGAAGAGAACGGGAAGGGGAGGAATAGGCTATCTTTGTCATTCCGACCGAAGCGGAGGGATCCCTTCTTTTATTGTGTTTGGATAAAGACAAGACAGTGCCTCCCCCTTTTAAAAAGGAGGAATGAGGGGGATTTTAAAAAACAAAAATCTCCCTCCAACTCCCTCTTTGTCAAAGAGGGAGGGGAAAATCCCCAAACCCCCAGGGGATAGCATTTTTAAAAAATTCGAAAGCAGTGTCTTGTAAACTTGAAAACAAGGAAAAGAAAAGTAAACTCTAATCAATGAAGAACTTTGAAGAATTATTTCAGAAAATAGGATTCACTCTTTCAGATGAGAAATTGATCACAGAGTCCTTTACTCATAGATCAGCTGTAAATGAACGATCAAATGCGGCAACGCACAATGAACGGCTTGAATTCTTGGGAGACGCGGTGTTGGAGTTGATAGTGACAGAGGCTCTTTATCAGAAATTCCCAGAGGCTCCTGAAGGGGAGCTGACGAATTTGCGTTCCGCGCTCGTAAAAGGAGATCATTTGGCAGAAGTGGCACGAAAGTTAAAACTTGGAGAACTGCTCATTCTTTCACACGGAGAAAAAAAATCTGGAGGAGCTGAAAAAGATTATCTTCTCGCAAATGTAGTCGAAGCATTGATTGGAGCAATTTATTTAGAAAAGGGAACGAAGGAGACAACGACATTCATTAAGGACTTCATTCTGTGCGACTTAGAGACGATTATTGCGGAAGGGTCGCATATTGATGCCAAATCAGAATTTCAAGAGCTTACACAGGGAGTTTTGAGCGTCACCCCTCATTATGAAGTTCTCTCTGAATCAGGACTCGATCATGAGAAAACATTCGTCCTTGCTGCGTTCCTTGAAGACAAAAAGGTAGGAGAGGGGAATGGAGGATCAAAGAAAGAGGCACAAGTTAGTGCCGCTGCTGATGCTTTGTCTCATAAAGTAGATTGGCTTCCAGCAGAATGATCAAGAAAGCATTCGCTTCCTTTGTTGAAAAAATAGGAACAGGGGAGGAAGGTGTATTTTTTTCAGAACGAAATGAAAATCAAACACGATGGGTTTTTGGATGGGGGAAGAAAACAGAAGCCGACTTCGAACTCGGTCCGTTTCCGTTTTTTTCTCTGACATCATTTGAAGGGAACAAGCACAGCTTCTGGCATTTCGAACATTCGCTATCTTCGGATGAGGTATTGAATAAAAGTTTTGAACAAATGTGCAAAACTTCTGCACAAAATGTGTTCAACTTTTCAGGCATTCAAGACACAGACACGGAAGAATCGTTTTGTTCAAAAATTGAAGAAGTTCGAAAATTAGCAGAAGACGGTGACGTATGGGTACTCAACTTAGCCCACTCTCTGAGCGGTGAATTGACCGATGAAGAAACAGTATTAAACGTTTTCCACAATTTCCTTGAACTCGAAAAAGACCATTGTGGTGGGGTAATATGGACGAATGAACAAAAAATGTGTTCAATGTCTCCAGAGGTGTTTCTTCGCCAGGAAGATTCAACTCTGTCTACTTTTCCCATCAAGGGAACGGGGACTCGAGAATATCTTGAGAACAATGAAAAAGAGATATCAGAGTTGGCGATGGT
>CAZVBV010000096.1:0-2980 GCA_964625805.1 uncultured Candidatus Peribacteria bacterium
TTTTTGTCCCCAAAAGTTTTTGGTTCTTTTTGGTTACAAAAAGAACAGTCCTGCCGATATCCATGATTAATAAAAGAAGGGATTCCTCCGCGGAGCCTGTCCTCAAGAAATCGGGGAATCGGAATGACAGGGCTGGTTAGACTGCAATAATTTCCTCCACCTTCTCATCGTGCCCCTCTGTGGGTATTTCAATATGCGCAAAGGAAGGAATCACGGCAATCGTGTGTCCTTTGAATGTAGATAAAAACTGATCATAGAATCCCCCACCTCGTCCGAGACGTCGGAATTCAGAATCAATGGCGACCGCGGGAACAAATACGAGATCTGGCTCCGGAGCGGAATCGGTTGAACGGGGCTCAAGAATGCCAAACGCTCCCTCCTTCAAATCCTCCCACTGTGCGGGATAAAACGTCATTTCGTCATTCTCAATTTTTGGAAAGAAGAAGGTTTTCTCTTTGTTTATTGAACACATTTTTTGTACAAACCCTATCTCTCCTGCAATCGGTGCGTAGACGTACACATTTTGTGCGGCGGTAAACTTCTCATTCATCGCAATCTGCTCGAGCGCAGAAAATGCCATTCGTTCTCGTTCATCCGGTGAAATTTTTCCCCATTGATCAGAAATTGAAGATCGAAGAAAGAACTTCCGTGCACGCACGATATCTTTCTCGACTTGGGTAAACAGAGCATCGGCATTCTGAAACTGCTCAATATCCCGTTCTCGCTTCAGAACGTCGATTTCCAGCTCTTTTTCATACAAATCCATATCCACATCCAATAAGTGTATTTCGACCGTAGAACTCGCTCCAAACGTCTTCCTCGGTCCGTAGTGCAAGAGTCCATTATGAATCTGTGAATCAACGGAGGCTATAATGAAATAAACCCCCTCTTTCAAATCAGAGGGCATCCTGTCCACTTCCAAATTCGCCGTCGCAATACCAAACTTCGCCCCTACTTGAACACCGTGGATGACGGTCCCGCGAAATTTCATGGAATTTAATATTGAACTTCTACTTCATTACTTTCAGAGATGTTTTTTTCTGTCTTCGGATTTTTCACAACAGCCCGAATAATATCTCCGACTTTAATTTCTGTTTTTTCTCGCACCGTAAATCCAAGTCCTTCTGTCCACGAAGGAACGGTTATCTCAATCCTTGACTCTGTCACCTCCTTCCAGGGACGCATAGGAAATGAAGGTGTCGCTGGGACATTCATTATCGAAGGTGCTACCGCAAGAAGCGAGAAGAGAAGTGGTGTCATCACTTTCTATTATCGAGAAAAAAGTGTTGCCGTCCAGAAGATTTCCTCTGGGAACACTTTTCGAGCAAAGGTAATATTCCGCACATTTGATTGCAAGAACTGTGTCATCACCGATCGCCATTGGTTCTCGGTATCGGAAACGAGTTCCACCGCAGAGATGAACTTCGCAACATTGAAGAACCCGTAACTCCCTGATGGTGAGTATCGAAAGAGAATACTTTCTCGGAAGTCCGCATTATTCGTGAGACTAATATCTGGATTTGCATGCGAAGCGAATACTGATTTCACTCCTGTCTCATGTGTCGAGAACACAAAGTATCCATCCAAAAATCCGTAGGAGAATTTCTTATTAGAATCTGATGGGTCTTGCGCCGTGAAGTAAAACTGTCCGCCTTCTTCTATTTTTTTAATCGGAATTTCTTTCTGATCGATCGCCGTTAATTCTTCTCTCATCGTTCCGTCTGGAAGTTGAACTTCCTCCACTTGCGTTGAGAATTGCCCCTGCGCAAAGTGAATCACGTCCTGCAATTGTGTCATGTTCTGCTCTGTATCAGCGCTTCCGAATCCGGTTACCAGCGTGAAGTTTACGAACGGTTGCAATGCATTTTCGAAATCAAACACCACCGCGTATTGCCCGTGCATTTGAGACAAGAAGTCTTTTTCAAAATCAAACTTCTCTCCAAAGATCTCTCGAGATTTTGCTCTCAGTACTCCATCGAATATGACAGAAAACTGAGGATGAAACTGTGCCAAGAATTCTTTTGTGTGACGATACTTGTCGTAAATATCAGATCCATTCATAAAGAAGAGTGCGTTCTGAGAAACAAACTGTGCCAGCTCTGGCATCATCTGATTGTTCTTTCGTGAAACCTTTTGCTCTGTGAATACGCCCTCGTGACTCAAAATCTTTGAGTACAACATCACTTCTCGTTCTTTCATTTTTGCACGCAGTCCAATCGCCGGAAGGCTCTGTGCCACTGACTGAAGCAACGGTTTTTGTCCTGAGATTTTTTCGCTATCTGCCAATAAATCCACTACTTTTTCCGTATCCGCGTAGACCGCGAAGAATGAGGATCGTGGAAGATCAGACTGAACCTGTTTGTAATTATCAAGGTCCGCAATTTTTTCTGACGCGAGGAAGTTTTGTTCGAGTCGTTCTTTGGATGTCGCGAACAATATAAATCCTTTATGGAATCCAACCGCAACATTTGAAGAAAATGCTGGCGTCCAAATTTCTCCTCCCTTCAAAACTCGTTTTTCAAAAACTTCCGTCGGTAATTTAAATTTATTCAAAAACTTCTCCGCTTTCCCTCGATTCCGTACTTTTGCTGCAATAACGAAGTCTCCTTTATCAAACATTGCAATCCCTGCCTTCCCTCCGATCCATGGCTTCACGTCGTCGTCAAAGTCGATAGAAAAGTAATTTGATACCATTCCATCAAACAGAGCGTCAAAGTCTGCCTCAGGGAAGATATGCCCGAGTGAACTCGCTGTATCTTCGGTAACCGAAATCTCCACCATCAACGCCGCTTCGGACGAAAAGAAATGATCGAGTTTTCCTCCCATAAATGTTTGTGCCCAGAGGATCATTCCCACGACTCCCAAAAGGAAGATAAGGGCTCCTACAAAAAAGAGAGGCTTCCGTCCACGAAGGTTTTTCTTTTGCTTTTTCATCGGGGGCGATTGTGTCCAAATCGGGAAGAAAAATCAAGTTGACTTT
>CAZVBV010000097.1:0-2977 GCA_964625805.1 uncultured Candidatus Peribacteria bacterium
GTCTCTCCCACATCGAGAAGTGCTTGTGGGGTTGCTATTCCAACCCCGATTTTGTCATCGGTGAGGTCTCCCGTGGTGTTGTTATCGTTCCGGAAAACATTCCGAAGCATGTCGGTAAGGTCATTGAATTCAGAATACAAAAACCGATCCCCCTCTGCCTTAACGGGGACTCCACTAATGTCATTAATCGTCGCAAACCCAGTCTGGATACACAGTAACCCCATCCCAAGGATGAGTCCTTTTATAGTTAAAACAAAGGGGTTTTTGTAGGTCATACGGGTACGAATTTGGGGTTCTCTACTGCCGCTCATTTTGCCTGAGAAAGCCATTATTTCCAAAAAAAAGACCTAAAAAAACCTTATTTCACGTTGCGGAAAAACGCATTTGTTTTGAAGTGTGTAAATCTACAGCTCCAGAGCCAAAACAAAGAGGGTCCGGACCCAACTTATTTTCGAATTATTTTTGCATCTCAAATACCAATTTCAATGCCTCAGCTCGTGTTAATTTCCCATGCGGTCGAAACGTTCCATCATCGTACCCACGCACCATTCCTCGTTTTACCGATTCGCCGACCCATGATTTTTCCCAGCCCGTGACGTCGGGGAAGATCGATTTAGGATACGTATCCAAAGATTCATCGGATACGTATCCAGATAGGGATAGCAAAATCTTCACCCCCTCCGCCCTCGTCAAACTCTGCAATGGACGAAATGTTCCATCCGGATATCCCTTTACCACACCGCGTTCTGCCAATATTTGCACGGCGTCAAAATACGCCGGATCGTGCACATCTGAAAATTTATCTGGATACGTATCCTTTTGGGATACGTATCCTAGTTCAAAAACCTTCACCACCATCTGCGAAAATTCTCCTCGATCAATCGCACGATTGGGATGCAATTTTCCATTGAGTTCTGGCTCGAGCAATCCTTCTTCGACCGCCCGAACAATATACCCATGCGCCCAATGACCAGCGTCATAGTCTTTAAAAAACGCTCTGTCGGATGGCTTCGTCTCTTCCCTCTCTCCACTCAGAACCGAGAGACACCTGAACTCTGTACAGAAATTCACCTCCTCTGCTAATCCAAACCCTTCCGCCACAAATTCAGGAAATTTCACAAAAAGTTCTTTTTGCGCTTCTGAAAATGGAGCGATTTTTATATGTGTTTCGGCACGCACCAATTCTGGAAAATTAAATTGCTGCCACATAGAACCCTCCCCCCTTTCTTCCTTTGTCATTCCGACCGAAGCGGAGGAATCCCTTTTTTCAACTTTATACAAGGGCACTCCATTTAAAAATTTCACTCGAATCTGATTCTCCCCCTTTTTTGAGGGGGAGCGAGAGGGGGTGATTTCCAATTTCAAAACCTCCTTCAACAATTCTATTTTTGAAACCGAACTCAAATTTTCTTCCAATTCAGATCGAGCGGTATCATTCTCAAAAAATTTCGTTGCAATTCCAAATGTACGACCGATGGCAAGCAACGCATCCAAGTCTGAGGTTTGTCGATTTTCTTTTTTTAAAATTTCTGCAATTCTTAGCCCCCCCCACTTACGAGACACGAAATGCCCCGCTGAGACGTTTTTGTTTTCAGACGATCCGTCGGTTCGCCCTACAAAGAAAAATGAATCTGAGCGCATCTGTGGAAGAAAAAATTTTGGCAACACATCTTTCATTTCCCATTTCTCGCTTTGAACAATCATGTCCTCGACAAGCCTGCCCTCATGAAAATGGGGGATCGAGGATCTATTCAACGAATTTAGTTTTTTCAGGAATTCTTCTTTTTCTACTAAATTTGGACTCGATCGAAAAAGTTTCAAAGGGAATCCTCCTGAAATTTTTGAAAAGAAGGCGAGATCGTTTTCCACATTCTCTGCGAATTGAAGAACGATATAACTTTCCGTAATTTCATTCTCTAGAAACACCGCTGAATTCTCTCCGAGTGTTGTTTCATCGGTAATGAGAAATACGGCCCTATTCTCAGGGTCGACGGTCCATCCATGCTGAACTCCCATAAGTGCTTTTGTGATATCGGTCTTCCCTACGGGTGCGACTCCTGACAAGAACCCAAAAAAGTTCTTTTGAAAATCAAATGTATTGCGTTGAAATTCTTCATCATGCCAATCAATTCCGTCTGCAAAAAATCCTATCCGTATCCGCACATCTTCCTCAAACATTTCTATTAAAAATTCTGTCCAATCCTTTGCTCTCTTCCACGGGAGTCCCCCCAAAGATCCTGACCGATCAATAAGAATGGAAACTTCTTGGATATCTTTCTGTGGTGGTTTCACAAATTGCGCTCGGTATTCCATCCCCAAAAAGGGCACTCCAATTTCTGCATTTTCAAGATTCGACCAGAAAAATTGTATCTGCGATTGAGGCGCTCCTTCCCACAAAAACGACACTCCATCTGAAGTATCGGTACGTCCCTCTTTTCCAAGGGAATGATGAAAATGTTCTCCTCCCTCCTCAAGAGAGAATATGATCTCCGTATTTTTAAATGGCTCACTATCACTGAGAAAAATCTCAAGAACGAAGAAGTCATCTTGCTGAAGAACTGGAACGTTGAACACTTTTTTTGTTCTTATTTTGTGTCGCCCCCCGATCGCTATGTTTTCTGACCGGAAGAGCGTGGGATACCTATCAGCTCCCCAGCCAAGCAAGGATACTTCTTCCTGTTCCCGTGCTTGTGTGAAGAGATATTCCAATCGTTCTTTTCCTTCGAGAATCGAATGCCCTTTGCCTTCCATTCCCACAAAGAAATCTACGATTTCCACATCCTGTTTAAGTGGTTCTAGTTCCCGAAAAACAACTTCTTTTTCCGAAGGATTGTAGAGTTCTGTAATGATCTCTACGCGAGCGCTGTCCCCTTCTGCTTCAATATGAACTTGCTTCTGCGTTACCTCAAGTACGCTTTCGGAAAAAAATGCAGACGCGCTGTTTGTTAAAAAAATCAAAAGGACCAGTTTCCAGAGT
>CAZVBV010000098.1:0-2851 GCA_964625805.1 uncultured Candidatus Peribacteria bacterium
CCTGATCTCTTTAAGAAAGCCTTGAAACGAAAAGGCATAGAAGCTTCGCAGATTGATGATCTTCTCAAAGCTGACAAAGCCCATCGGGAATCATTACAAAAAGCTGAGTCGCTCAAAGCAGAGCAGAATGAAGCTTCTAAAAAGATACCAACACTTACGGGTACTGAGAAAGAAAAAGTATTGGGTGAAATGAAAAAGATTGCCGAGGAACGAAAAAAGGCTGAAGAAATTGTGGAAAAGAATGGTGTTGAACAAATTTTGTATTCACTTCCAAACATGCCTTTTGATGAGGTACCAATGGGGGCAACTGAAGACGACAACAAGGTTATGCAAGAATTCGGAAGTCACCCGAAGTTCAGTTTCAAAGTCCGAGACCACGTAGAAATAGGCGAACGTACCGACACTATTGATATTGAAACAGCTCGTCAAACCAGCGGATCTCGATTCGCAGTGTTAAAGGGAAAAGGCGCATTGCTTGAATGGGCATTGCAAAAATTCGTCTTGGACAAACTCATGAAAGAAAAATTTATTCCTGTGATTCCACCGATGATGATTCGTGGGCAAACCGTGCACGAGGCTGGGAAATCTGCGGGCACGCTTGAGCACGCTCTGGATGCACCCGAGAAGTTCACCTTTCCTGAGGATGATCTCTCAATGATTGGAACTGCCGAACATGTGCTGTGTAGCTTTCACCGAGAAGAAGTCTTGGACAGTGCGACACTACCCGTGAAGTACTGTGGATGGTCTTCTTGTTTCCGTCGGGAAGCGGGGGCTGCCGGAAAAGACACACGAGGAATCATCCGTGTGCATCAATTTGAAAAACTCGAAATGTTTATCTTCTCAGATCCAGAAAAATCACGAGAGGAACATCAAAGAATCCTCAAGCTGCAACGATCTATCTGGGATGATCTTGGGATTCCATACCGAGTCGTGGAGAACTGCACAGGCGACATCGCGTGGTCAGATGCCCAGATGTACGACATTGAAGCCTGGCTCCCCTCTCAAGACGCCTATCGAGAAGTAACGAGTGGTTCTAATTGTACGGACTTTCAATCACGGAGAACGAAAACGAAGTTTAAGAATAACGAAGGGAAGAAAGAATTCGTGCACACGCTCAATGCAACGGCCATCGCAATTCAACGAGCTATCGTTGCGATTTATGAGAACTTCCAAAATGAGGATGGTTCTGTAAATATTCCAAAAAATCTCCAATCGTACTGTGGGTTTGATACCATTGAAGTGAAAAAGGAGGCTTAAATACTCCCTAGATTTCACATATTCTTAATAACATGGATAGTCAAAACTATTGACAGATTTTGTTATTTAAATGTATGATTGGCTCGACGGATGATCACCAGCTACGGCTTTGATTCTCTCGCTGTTAACAGGAGAAGCTCGATAGATCGGGCTTTTTTTTGTAAGAAAGCCTCCCCCTTGTCATTCCGAGCCCCCAATTTCTTGAGGACAGGCTCCGCCGAGGAATCCTTTCCTCATATCAAACAAAAAGGGATCTCTCCACTTCGGTCGAGATGACAAAGGATGAGTCTTTTTTAGAATATCAAAACTCCCGTATCTGCAATGCAGGCAGTTTTCCATTCCCCGTCAAAATGTCCGACAAGAGGACAAATTTCTTTCCTTTTAACTTTGGGAATTCTTTCCCCAGTCTACTTATAGAACGGGTGATTGTTTTTTCTGGATCAGGAGAAAATGGCACGTGGAATCCTTTTGTTCCCCACATCAACTGCAATTCTCGACACGTTGCAATTTCGTTTGTCATCGCAAAGATCGGAACTTTCGGTCGAAAGTTTGCCATAAGCTTTGCCATATATCCTGTCCGTGTAATCACGACAATAGAGCAAATATCTTCCAAGTCTTCCGCCGCTGCTCCTGCACTCTTACAGAATTGGCTCCGTTCATCTGTTGGTTCTACTTTTCGAATCGATCGCTTTTGAAGGTAATTCTTTTCTGTCTCAAGTACGATGTCTCGCATTGCCTCCACGGACTTCACAGGGTACTTTCCTGTCGCTGTCTCTCCCGATAGCATAACGGCATCGTTTCGTTGCCAAGAAGCCGCAAACACGTCTGACACCTCAGCTCTGGTTGGCATTGGATGATCCTGCATGGATTCGAGCATTTGTGTGGCAACAATCACTGGTGTCCCAAACTTCGCGGACATCTGTGCAATATCCCATTGAACAAGCGGAACCTGCGTGAACGGAATCTCCGCTCCCAAATCCCCTCGTGCAACCATCACCGCATCTGATGTTTCAAGGATAGATCCCAAATGCTTCACTGCATCTGCTGTTTCTACTTTCGCAATAACTCCAATATCGGCTTTCTTTGAAACGAGATAATCCTGCACTTCCTGCACCTCCTTCGATTTTCGTACAAAAGACAGCGCGATAAAATCCACGCCCTTCTTAATTCCGAAATCAATATCTTTCCAGTCTTTCTTCGTGATGGAATCGAGCGACACATTCTTTCCTGTTAAATTCAAATGCCGTCGTGATCCGAGCATTCCCCCATCAAGCACATCACAAATTACATCCTTTCCTTTCTTCTCCCGAACCTTCAATGTCATGAGTCCATTATCCACGAGAATCTTGTCCCCTACGGCCACATCGTCGATGAAAGCATCGTAGTTCACAACTACCTTTTTACTTTCTCTGTGGTCTGCCAAATGGTCGACGGTGAGAATTAGTGTCCCTCCTTTTTTTAAACGAATTGGAACTTTAAGATCACTCGTTCTAATTTCCGGTCCCTTTGTATCGAGCATAATTGCGTAATTTTCACCCGTGTTTTTATTCAATTTCTTAATTCGATCAATCACATCTCCGTGCCATTTATGATT
>CAZVBV010000099.1:0-2841 GCA_964625805.1 uncultured Candidatus Peribacteria bacterium
CCCATACGCTGAGGTTTGCGGGGTTAATTAGTGCGTTCGTGGGTCATTTTTCTGTTGTTGAAGAAGTAGATTCTATATCACAGTCTTTTCTGCATTTTGTACATTCGTTATGCATTGTGCAAACGTAATCGCTTCCAACAAAGTCGGGTGCTCCTTTAGCTTCTACTGGGGCAGAGCAACATTTTGATAGTGGTTTTTGTTCACTCATCCTATTTTATTTAATTTTATAAACTTTTGCAACGAATTAAGTATATGATTCTGCCCCTTGCAATAATTATCTTCTAAATCATCTTCAATAGATTCTATTGCTGTAAAATTTTCTTGTATCCACACCCAAATCAAGTCTGGAGTGAATCCATTAGAAGTATCGAGGAACTCTGGATACACTCTTTTATATTTCCAGAAGTTTTCAAACTCCTCTTTAAGTTTTTCTGTTACCGAACATTGGTCTTTCATTCAGTTGGTGGTTCGTAAATAGGAGACACTGGATCATCTTCAAAGACACGAGTTCCGTAACTGTTCATCTCCCCGAATCCTTCTGGATAGTTTTCCATTTGAGTTGATTAACTTCCCAAACATCCTAGCAGAAAAAACGTAAAAGTCAATTCTTTTCTTGTAATTTAATAGTTTAAGTGCGTTTTACTTGACTTTCTGCTATATTTCGCTATACTCCCTGAGAATTAATAAAAAAAAATGATAACAATGGACAACCTCCTGCTTAAACGCAGAAAACTCCGAGTCAGTCAGGCAGAGCTTTCTACTGCTGTAGGGATCTCTGAGACAACGCTTTCTAAATACGAGCGAGAGATAACGGAGCCTCGAATATCTACCCTTAACAAGATGTGGGAATATCTTGAAGAGGTATCGGAAATAAAAAATTCCCAAGACCAAGATCAATAGCAGTCCGAGGGAGGCTTTGTGTTTGAAAATAACAAATTGTGCATTTTCTCTACCATTGCCGCCTCCCCAATGGTGAAGAAATTAAATAAAAGTTGTAATTTTTTATAAACCCTTAGAATGCTAGGATTCTACACAATCGGCAGAGGCACAAAAAACACCTACGCTATAAAAATAACCGGAGGAGGATTCGAGCTGTACAGGGCAAGAATGAGATGTGTCCACGCAAGAATAAAGTGCTACATAAGCGATGTAGATTATCTCAGTCGAAGTAAAACAGCGCTGGGATGTGTAGAGTTATTTTTTACTAAATCAGAACACGATAAAATAAGATTTCTTTGTGGAAATAATTTCTTACAAATACAAGGAAAAGCAACTTTCTGGGAAAAAATCAAGTACTTTTTCAGGAAAAAATATTGTAAAATTTCATAACCTATTCTATACTTACTTTCGATGACTCACTACAGAATGTTTTCAAGACCGTGCACCCCATTTATTACTGTAGTGGGTTTCTTGGGTTGCACGATTTTGAAAATAGAATTTAACCCACTGCAAAATGGCCGAGAATAAGAAGATCGTTTATTTGTATTGTGATTTAATTCATACAGTTGAAAAATTGGGTGATGAAGACGCAGGTAAATTATTCAAACATTATCTACGATATGTGAATAATTTGAACCCGGAACCAGAAAATATGGTTGTAGATTTAGTCTTTGAACACATAAAATTACAACTAAAACGTGATCTCAATAAATGGGAGGAACGTGCAGAACGAAGCAGGGAAAACGGTAAACTTGGTGGTAGACCTAAAACCCAGAAAACCCAGAAAACCCAAGAGGTTATTTCAAAACCCAGAAAACCTGTTACGGTTACGGTAACGGATACGGTAAAGGTAAAGGATAGTAAGAAGGGA
Organism: uncultured Candidatus Peribacteria bacterium; assembly: GCA_964625805.1. Classification (GTDB taxonomy): domain Bacteria; phylum Patescibacteriota; class Gracilibacteria; order UBA4473; family UBA4473; genus CAZVBV01. The sequence continues at coordinate 1,811 of CAZVBV010000099.1, forward strand.
TTTATTCCACCGACGATAGAAGACTTTCAAAAGTACATCGATGAAAATGGATATGATCTCGACGGAGAAAATATCTACAAGGGCTATGAGGAAAATGACTGGAAAGACTCCAGAGAGAAACCGATTAAAAATTGGAAACAGAAGTTGCGCCAAGTCTGGTTTAAACCCGAATCAAAAAAGAAACCTGATTCCGAAAAATCTAATTACGAATTGATAATAGAATTCAAGAAGACTGGATTCAGTAAGTTCCGGGAGAAGTATGGATTCGATAAAGCCGATGAGATTGGTAACCAAATCACGAAATGAATATTCGAGATGCGTTTACAGAAGATGTAATTTTCATGAAAACCATGTTGTTAGCCTGTGATAGAGAGCGAACAAAAATAAATCATGAGATCAAAAGATATATTGAGTTCCATAAAACTAAATACAAACTCATTGGTGGCCTCAAAGATTACTTCCTGAAAAAATGTATCTGGCTTCACTTCGATGCTGATCTGGAAAAATGCAATGCTGCTATCAAGCGATTAACAATTTACATTGCAAAGGCAGAAAAGAAAATAAATATCGATGACTGGGAAACACAATATCACCACGCGATTGAAGAAGTAGAGATTGCCGATGTAGTCAGACACTACCTTTACGTTGACGGCGATCAGTTGAGACGGCGAATAAAATGCCCGTTTCATGAGGGTAATTCCAAACATTTACAGATCTATACAAAGACAAATTCCTATCACTGCTTTAGTTGTAAGGCCAGTGGTACTCCGGTAAATTTTGTTATGGCATTTGAGACATGTGACTTCAAAGAAGCAGTTGATAAACTTCAATACCTATGAATATTGAACAACAAGTCATTTCCGAGGCCAAGAGAGAAGAGGTTCAAGAGAAACTCTCTGTGCTCAATGTGGGGAAAGAGTCTGTGGATTCTTATACCTGGGGTCTTGATTGTATTGATACAAAAATTACTACCCCAAAAAAGGGGAAAGTGATTGTTCTTGTATCTGATGAAAATGAAGGAAAATCTACTT
>CAZVBV010000100.1:0-2592 GCA_964625805.1 uncultured Candidatus Peribacteria bacterium
CTTCTCAACACTTTTCAAAACTTTATCTGATAATGCATCATCACCTGTGAATCCATCAATACAAACGCCAGATTTAATGCCTCTCGCTTTTAAATCTTTAAACAATCTCAATGTAGAGTCCTCATCCTGGGTTTCAATGTGAAAGGTGATCCCAATGACACCAAGTTTCTCAAATTCATCAAAAAAACTTTTCGGATCATTTACCATGAGGTGTGCTTCGATATTTACAGGAAACTCAATGGCTTCTAAGTCTGTGGCTCGGAAAGTCGTTCTCTCAACGTACTGTCCGTCCATTATGTCGAGGTGGATTCGGTCGGCACTCGCAATTGAGTTGACCTCGCTCTGTAAAGATTCAAAATCAGCGTCTAAAATCGATGGAGAAATTTTCATTCTGTTTGATTTTATGCTAAAAAACGAAAGATAAAAATGAAAATTAAACGATTTAATAGCCGAAAGAAAAATACTGGAAAGATTCAGGCGATTTGGAAAAGAGTGTATCCCCACCATAGAGTTCATAAATGGGGATTCGGACGACAGATCGGATGGCTTATCGTAATGGTATTTTTTGGACTCGTATTTTATGGAACAGTGTTTCTTCCATCAGTAAGTAATGCAGATCAATTGGCATTTGCAGAATCAACGATTATCTACGATCGAGGCGCTCTCGATCCTGAAGAAGATCCGAACGAACATATTCTCTATGTGATTCACGGAGATGAGAATCGGGAACATGTTCCACTATCCGAAATCCCGCAACATATGATTGATGCGACGGTTTCCATCGAGGATGATTCGTTTTATTCGCACTTTGGATTCGACTTGGGAGGTATTATCAAAGCGGTCTTGAACCATTTCTTTAACATCGGGACCTCACGGGGAGGATCGACGATTACGCAGCAGTTGGTGAAGAACACATTCCTTTCTCGTGAAAAAACTATTACCCGAAAATTTAACGAACTCCTCCTCTCGATCAAAGTGGAGATGAATTATTCGAAAGACGAAATCCTAGAGCTTTATCTCAATAATATTCCGTACGGACATAATTCTCATGGAATTGAGGCGGCGGCAAAAACATTCTTCAATAAATCAGCAAAGGATTTGACCATTGCAGAAGCGACGATTCTCGCTTCATTACCAGTGGCTCCAACACGGTTCTCCCCCTACGGATCAAACAAAGATCTCCTCATGGGATACTACGAATACGATGAAGATACGGGAGAGAAAAGCTACAAAAAAGGACGAAAAGATTTGGTGTTGCAGAGAATGTTGGATTTAAAAAAGATTACCTTTGAAGAATTTAAACAGGCCTGGGCAGAGGCGAAAGAAATTGAATTCACGCAGTATCGAACGGATATTAAAGCGCCCCATTTCGTGTTTTATGTGCGAGAACGATTGGAAGAAAAATACGGGAAAGAGTTTTTGAAAAATGGGGGACTGCGAATTTACACAACGCTCGATCACGATTTACAACAGATGGCAGAAGACATCATTGAGCTCAAATCTCCGCACTACGAAGATACCTACGGGGCGAAGAACGTTGCGATGACGTCGATCAATCCAGACAACGGACAAATCTTGGCATACGTGGGCGGGAAGAATTACTTCGATGTTGAGAATGACGGACAAGTGGACGTGCTGACATCTCGTCGGCAACCAGGGTCGAGTTTCAAACCGTTTGTATACGCGACCGCGTTTCAGGAAGGCTATTTCCCAGCAACAGTACTGTTTGATGTCGAGACCGATTTCGGAGGGAATTACCAACCACAAAACTTCGATGGGGAATTCTCAGGTCCAGTTTCTATGCGGGAATCTTTGAACAGAAGTCTGAATATTCCAGCTGTCAAAACAGCCTATATCGCTGATCCAAAAAAGGTTCTCAAAGTTGCTGACAAATTAGGGATTATCTACGAAGGGGATGCAGAAATGCATGGAGTTGCCTTGGGAATTGGAGTGGCGGAAATCGAACCTCTTTCTCATATTGCCGCGTTCCAAGTATTTGTGGGAGACGGGAGTTACTATGAACCAACGGCTATTCTCGAAGTCCACAATTCTGATGGAGAGATTCTCGAATCCTTTGATCCAGAGAGAAGTAAGAAAGAAGGTCTGGACGAGGAAGTGGCGGCACTCGTTCGGAATATACTGACCGATGAAACGACGCGTCCAACAACCGATGGATTTGATTGGAATATATTGCTCCAACTTGATGGACAGAATAATGGTGCCAAAACAGGAACGTCGAACCGAAAGATTGAGAATCCAGAATTTGATGAAAAGAAACCGATTGATGAAGAGGATAATCCAGAGCTTATCACGGCTCCTGGAGATTCGTGGACGATTGGATTTACGCCACACTTGGTGACGGGAGTTTGGGTTGGAAATAACCGTGGTGAGCCAATGAAACCAGGGGCGACAGGGTTGTCGGTAGCGGCTCCAATTTGGAAACGATTCATGAACGATGCGCACACATTCCTCATTGAAGAAAGAGGAGCAGATCCAGAGAAGCTCTACAACGAACCAACACCACTTGAGGTAAGACAGGTGAATAAATATTCTGGGAAAATTGCCTCTGATTTAACGCCTCCAAAACTTGTG
>CAZVBV010000101.1:0-2472 GCA_964625805.1 uncultured Candidatus Peribacteria bacterium
ACAAGCCGTTGTCGATACCGTTGGGAAACTCGTAACAGCAGAATCTCTTTTTTCGAGTCCACAATACGAATACACCCCAGAAAGCTTAGGAAGGTTATTCCTCGAAAATGAATACGTCATTCTTGTTGAAGATTACGCATTTTTTTACTGTTATGACAAATCAACACGCACCTTTCGAGACGTTGAATTTGATGGGAACTACGTCGTTATTGGAGTTAATAAGCTAGGAGACAATGTGCTTGTACAGGGAACTCCTCCTTTTCGTTCGCAATGGAAAGATCTTTCCAATATTTCAAGAATTAATCGCAACTCCATGCAATTTGAATCTGTTCTCGATATTCGTGATGGAGAATGTTTTGAAATCGAACTCGATGAAGAGTATCTACGATCACTCCCTCAAAACAAGCTTCTTCGAAAAGTCCCTGTAGAAAAAAGCGAATGGGAAAAGATGGTGAAGGAAATGAAAAATTTTACGACTCCGATCGAAGATCTCTTTGATCTTTTGAACTCCATTCTCCCAGAAGAAAAATCAGAAACACTGCCAAACCTAGAAGCATCAGCTTCTGGTATCCAACGATAAAAATAGCAATCACCCCGAGTATTCCTGAGATCATCATGAGCAATAATGATGTGCGTTGTTCGCCTATCTTCCGAGACAGATTGTGATGCAGATGCTTTTTATCACCCTTGAACGGAGAGACTTTTTCTTTAAATATTCGACGAACGACTACGAAAAGAAGATCAATAATTGGGAGTCCAAGAACAAGTAATGTCGTTGCGATTTTGGTTCCTGCAAAGATCGAAAGCACAGCCAATAAGAATCCTAAGACTTGAGATCCGCTGTCCCCCAAGATAATCTTTCCTCTCCAGAAAAGGAGAAACGCTCCTCCGCAAATTCCTGCCAAAAAGAAACTCGCGAGCAAAAACGATTCGAGTCCTGCTTCCCAGGCGACTTCTTGTCGAACCAGCCCAAAGATTCCCAGTGTCAAAAATCCAACCCCTGAAACTCCAATCGATAATCCTTTGATTCCATCGAACCAGTTCATAGCATTCTGAATCAGCATGATCCAGACCACCGTCAGACCGAATGAGATAAGAGGAAGCGTTGTTAAATCAAAACTCTCTCCTACAGAAAATGGATTTCCAATAAATGAAATACGAATCCCGTAATAAAAAACGAGTCCCGCGGCAAGTAAGTGAATGAGACCTCTAATCCACACAGGCAGTGGACGAATATCATCGATAAAACTAATGACTCCCAGCAACGCCAATGGAATACTGAGAAACCAAAGCATTGGTTCTGTGACAAAAAACAAAATACTGAGTACCAAAATCACGAGTCCCCCAGGATAGGGAATCCGTTTTCGCTTGAGTCCATATCGATCTGGAAAATCAAGGAGTCCCAGTGCCGGAAATATTTTTACCGCCCCCCATGTCAGGATAAGCGACAAAAGAAACCCGATGAGAAAAAGGAATGACAATTCCATTGCCCCGATTATTAGCGAACAACTCGTAATTATCAATTAATTTTTTAAGTGCTCTCCCTTGGGGGTTTGGGGACGAGAAGTGTTTGAGCGCCAATGGGACTCGGCAACTTTGTGCTATGCCAATGAAAGCGAGTTTTCTTGTCCCCAGAACTTTTTGGTTCTTTTTAGTTATAAAAAGAACAGTCCTACCGATATCCAGTCACAATAAAAGAAGGGATTCCTCCGTGGAGCCTGTCCTCGAGAAACATGTCCTCGTAAAGTCGGGGATCGGGGAATCGGAATGACAAGAGTGCGTTTTTTAGTTTCCTAATTGCCCCATCGCCACGATATCATCATGTCGCCCAGCCATTTTGTAGAGCCACTGTAATCGTGCCATGATATTTTTTGGAGCGGTGAGGAATGCTTCTGAATGAAGAATGGCAAACACTTCTCGTGAAACTTCTGCCTGAATTTTTCGTTGAAGCTGAATTCTGATTTCCCGAGGAACACGATCGAGCATGTAGAACGCTTTTTGCGATAACTTCTGATCTTTCCCGAAGAGAATATCGAGTAATCCTGGAAGAGCTCGTGCATCCCCAAGTTTCGCAAGCGCCACCAATGCGTGCAGTCTGAGGTTGTCCGATTCGTGATTCATGAATTCGTGCAGTGTCTCTTTTTGCATTTTATCCTGCACCTCCCCAATCGCGTACAGTGCTGAAATCTGGTGTTTCACTTGTTTATTCGTTACCAATTCCTGCAAGATTGCTCGCAGTGGTTCTTTTTCTTCGAACTTCCACAAGGCAATCACCGCGTGTGATTTGATTCGTGGATCACGGTACTCAAGATACTTTCGTACGTAGAAAACAATTTCCGGATCATCAAACATTCGGCAAGAACGCAGATATACCGACTTCAACTTGTCGTCCGCCTTTCGCATATTCTTGAGAAAGAACGGAGCGACTTCATGATTCGGAGAATGTTTAAAGATATTCATCACCAGCAACTT
>CAZVBV010000102.1:0-2459 GCA_964625805.1 uncultured Candidatus Peribacteria bacterium
GTTTTCAAGATCGGGAGGTAATTCATCAAAGAGAGACTTTGCCGTAACGTTGATAACCTTGAACACGCCATCTACTAATTGGCAGTACCAAAACTTCCCATTCCGATCTTTAAGTTCGATCATAGGAACATCCTTTTCGACAACGTATCGAAATAAAATGTAATTGCCGCGAAGTGTTTTTGGTTTTGCCATTATTTTGATTTGGTTATTCGTAAAAGCTGTACGGTTTTCATAAGAATCTCATCGACCTTTTCTTCAAGCATGCGTTGCATGAGAGGACTGATTCCTTCTGCTGATTGCACAAATGAGTTGAGTTCTGCCAGCAACTGGCTTATTTCATGCGTCTTTGCCTTTGCCTCTTCGAGGCGTGTATTTTCATTGGTCATGAGGTTAGGGGTTAAGTTTCTAAAAAGTTTATGTCGGGATATTTTTTAAACAGGAGTTTCTTTTTGAGTGCGTAGACAGGGTGCTTCTTTGTAATAGCTGACTTCACGTCTTCCACGATTTCCTGACCGTTTTCGATGTAGCGAAAGTCTGCTACGTACTCTATTTTGCGGTGAGTTTTTCCGTCTCGTTTGAACGACTCCTGCAGGACAAATCGGGGTTGTAATTCGAGGTTTTGAATCTCTCCACCTCTCTCAAGGAGTTTTAACTCGTTGTAACGTCGCCCCTCTTTCATGCTGTCAAAGCGGATACCATCGATCTTTACGTGTCGATTTCCGAATTTGCTTCTGCCGTTTAGTCGTATGAATGCCATAACTTTGCTGATAATTAAAGTAATAAAAATTTCTTTTCCTTTCCGCTTTCAATAATTTTTTGAGCGTGACTGACACTCGCAATACCATGTCCAACGTTTCCTCGCATTTCTTTATCTTTTTGGTCAAGATATTTTCGGACTTTTCTCGGCTGTGAAGCGATAAACTGCTCTAATCCATCTAATTTGCAATTAAGATCAATCTTTTCAATGTTTCGCACTGGCACAATTAATCCATCAGGGAGTCTGAGAAATTTAGATTTTTCTATTGCTGATTGGATAAAATGTGAGTGTCTTGCCTCAACGTAAGCGAGAGAAAGCTCTCGTAGCTCGTCTTTGTACCAGACGGCTATCTTTTTTACGTAGGGAATGATTTTTTTACTACTCATGGCTTGAAAAATTAAGTTAATCGCTGAAATCAGCTATGGGCGAGTTTTGGGCTTGTTTTCTTGTTTCATCGATAATCACAACGAAATATGGAACACCTGCTTTATTTTTTTGGCGGAACTTTTTCACACTCATGATTTGGTCTTTCCAAAAATCGTGCTGAGCGGTGTATTCAAAAATAAATTCGATTTGTTTTTCGGTGTATTGATCAATTTCTTTCATTTTCCGAACTTCATCCGCCCATTCCTGTAAAAGTTCTTCTTCGCCATTTTGTTCTTTGAGATATTTTATTGGTGCTTTATCGAGATTGAGATTCAAAAAAATTTTAGAAATTTGATATTCAAAACATGAGTCCCCAAAAATCCTTTTTTGGGCGTTAGTGTTTTCTTTCTTTTTCTTTTCTTTACTTTTATTTCTTTTACTCTTGTTTTCTTTCCTTTCCTTTATGATGGAAGACGCGGTCGCTACTTCGCTACTAGACGGATTAGCGACGTCTAAAACATCGTTATCGCCGTCTAGTTCCTCGCTACTGTCGTCTTTTTGCCATCGTTTACGAGACCATTTTCGTTTACGCTCACGCTCGTCTAGGACTGGCTTTAAGCGTTTCTTGAATTTATCTGACCAGAGTTTTCCATTATCAATTTGGATAAGCTTCAAGGTCTCTAAAAAATCAAAAATTTCTTTTAATTCTTTAACATCCACACCCCAAAAATTCGCAAGAAGTCCGAACTCGGTGTCGTTGTAATCTGTCTCAAAATTTTCACTTTCACAAAGCGTTTCGAGTAGAAGATTCCAAACGGCATATCCCGTAAGTCCGAACTTATTGCGGAGAGCAACAATTCTTCTATCACTCCACATGTTGTTATCATGTGGGAAGTAATCGGCGTTATTTTTTTGAGGTCTTGCCATTAGTTCTTTTAAAGTTAAATATCTAAAGCCTCAGCTCCTGCTGTGGAGTATCGGTTTTCTTGGATGATTTTGATTTCATTCATCGTCCATTCCTTTTTGCTATCTACCTCTTCACAGAAGTCGTCCCATGATTCCTCCCAGCCAAACATGGCAAAAGGATTCGGTAAGAATTGCATCACGCCAGTCTCTTGATCAAATAGAGGCATACCTGCCAGTTCTCGTATCATTCGGGTATAGAGTTCTATAAACCGTAGGAGTATTTCAGGCGTGTATTCGACCACATACGGCGTAATTTGAGGGCTTCCGTCTCGGTTTTTGGTCTTTTTGATTTGGTCAAAGATCATCCGCTTCGGGTTCACTCCGTACTCTTTTCGGACTAAAAACCAATACGCTGCCGCTTGGAGTTCAA
>CAZVBV010000103.1:0-2452 GCA_964625805.1 uncultured Candidatus Peribacteria bacterium
TGGTTGATCACTCAGGAAATAAAAGAATACCCAGGTGAGTCCGAGTAAAAGAGAGGGGAAAGCCAATAGATATACCGTAGACAAGGTATTGTTACGCCATATTTGTCCTTGCAATCCCATCTTTTCCAACTAGTTAGAAAAATCTACCTTAGGAGCCTCTTCGTGTTCTTTGCGATCAGCACCGAGTTCAAACATTTCTTCTGTTTTGTATTTGAATGTAGAAGCGACGATATTGCTTGGGAACATTTGAATGTAAGTATTAAGCTCTTTTGTAGCAGAGTTGAAAAATCGTCGAACCGCAGCTAGTTTGTTTTCAACATCAGACATCTCTGTTTGAACCTGCATAAAATTCTGATTTGCTTTTAAATCAGGATAAGCTTCAACAGCTATTTGAAGTCCTGATAGTGCGTGGCTCAATGAAGCTTCTGCCGCAATTTTCCCATTCACTCCTTTTGCCTGTAGGGCATGAGAACGAGCATTTGTAATATCAGTAAGAAGATCCTTTTCGTGCGTCATATATCCTTTTACGGTTTCAATAAGTTGCGGAATAAGATCGTGTCGTTGTTTTAATTGCACATCAATATCAGCAAAAGCATTTTCTCGATTATTTTTTAATGCCACGAGACGGTTGTAAATAACAGCAAAATAGAGGGCCAAAACAATAGCGAGACCGAGGAGGATAAAGAGAGGAATCATATGAAAAGTATTATTAACGCAATTCTAAACAGAGTTGGAGGGGATGTAAATGTTTTAAAAAAGGCGGATGAGACTTCGCTAATTACAATATTCTTCACAAATGTAATTCTTCCAGAGCCTTAATTCCTTTTTCTATATTTGGAGCATTTTTTCTAATAAAAGCCCCTTCTTCTCCTTTCTTGGGGGGGCGTGATTTAAACTTTTTCAACACCTTCTCGCCGTCATAATCAACAAAGGCAATGCGTCCTCCGAAGTTGTCAGGATCAAGCATGCACGCATCTCCAGTGACCATGGCAAAGTGTTGAGGATGCCCAATCAGAAATTCTGCAAGTTGGTTGGAAGTTTTAACCCCCTTTCTTTTGAGATTCTTTTTTACATCATTAAAATCGACAAAAAAGTAAAACCCACCCTTGGGTTTGGTAACGCGCAATCCTTTTATTTTTCCAACCTCCTGACTCATATATTGCCCAATCAATTGATGGAGTTTGCGAGCCGTGTCGAAATACTCTTCAATTTCCTTATTCGGTTTGTACGCCGTAATGGCGGCATACTGTATGGGAGTAGGAATATTAGTGTACATTGTGGCGGCTACTTTTTTGAATTCAGCACGGAGTTCGTCGTGACAATTTGTGGGGAAAATCGTGTATCCCACGCGGTATCCTCCAGCAGAACGATCCTTTGCTATTCCATTCAACGTAAAGGTTCCCTCTGGGTACACCGTTCCCATACTCGTGAAATCAGACATTTTGTAAGTCGTGAGCGCATAGATTTCATCAGCAAGAACGTAGGTATTATATTTCCGGCACACCGTTGCAATCGCCTCGAGTTCCTTCTTTGAATAAACCGCTCCAGTGGGATTGTTTGGGGAATTTATAATGAGCAAATGTTGTTTTGCTTTTGCTTTTTTTAAAAACGTTTCGAGTTGTTTTGCCTCAATTTTGTAATCATTTTTTAGCTCCGTGGGGAGCACATGAACGGGTTTCTCGAGGAGGTTTGCAATCGGGGAATACCCAATCCAAGAAGCCGAAGGAATGATTACGTCTCCCTGTAGGATGTTGAAAATAATGTGAACCACCCCCTTTGTTCCTGGACCTACGAAAATATCATCAGGAGAAACTTTTAGACCAAAGTGTCGTTCATTAAAACCGGCAATGGCTTCTCTCAATTCAAAAACACCGTTGGCATCGGAATAATGCCCCTTGTCAGCGTTTTTGATTAAGGCCTGAGAAAGTACTTTTGGCAGAGGGAGGGGGGACTGCCCAAAAGCAAAGGCAAGATAATCAAACGGACACCCCATGGATTTACATTTTATGCGGTACTCAGAAACCATGAGTCCAACACGAACGTTTTCGGGCATGGTAACAGAGGCAATGTTGGGTTCGATAAGTATTTTTTTCATAGTTTTATTTATTTTTCTTAGCTTATCATAAACGGAGAATTAAGTTCAGGGAGGCCTGATTACTTCGTGGTATCCGCTTTGCTCCGACATCGAACCCTCGGTTCAAATCACGCATCTGCGATGCAAATAAAAAAATAACCAACCGTAGGGGTTGATTCTCTCCAGGGTCGGATACTCTTTGTTCGCATTTTGCTCACCAGAGCCTTCAGCACCAAATCAAAGATTCGGGCTTACGGTCGAACCTCCGGTTCTAATCCCTGTCCTTCGGACAATTAAAAAATGGCGCTGTATCCTTTGGATACACCACCATTTTTTATGGCTCCCGAGGTCGGATTCGAACCGCCGGCCAATTGGTTA
>CAZVBV010000104.1:0-2336 GCA_964625805.1 uncultured Candidatus Peribacteria bacterium
GGGATTTGAAAAATCCAAAACCATGGACGAAAATACAAATCAAAATCCGGTTCCTGTTCCCCCTTCCGACGAAGGAGAAACATCAACAACGAATACATCTCTTCCACAGGTTGAATCAGCAGGGCCTGCAGAAGCGGCTCCGGTTGTACCAGGGGTTCCTGTAGCAGGAGTTCCCGTTGTTTATGGGGCAGTTGAACCAACAGAAGCGCCAGCACCAGTGACAGAAGCTCCGGCAGCAGAAGAAAATATTCATGAAGAAGAATTACCAGAGGAAGTTGTACCAACAGAAAAAGGAGAGGATATTGAAGAAATGGCTTCTGGACGAAAAGTGGGAGCATGGGCACTCTTTCGATGGTTCATAACGTTTGGAGGAATATTGCTGGCGATCTTTTATGTATTACTTCTCTGGGGACTTTTGGGGGGAGACGTTTCAAATCCGTTATTTGAAGCGCTTAATATCCAGGAAACAGATCTTCAGAAAACCTTGTTAGATCTGACGAATTATATATTTGGATTTTTGGCAATATTCTTTTTGATTGGAACACTTGTTAAATTTTTCCAGTGGTTAATGCTCGGAAAAGAAGCGGCGAACCGCGGAGAATATGGGAAAAAATCGGCGTTCTTTTTTGGAATATTTGTTGTCGTTTGTATCCTTTGGGTGGGAGCATTCTGGCTTATTACAAATGCGAAAGCAGAACATAGAAATCTTGATAAATCGATCATTGCCACAATCCCAGAGAAAGTTATAGGACTTCATGCACCAGTTCTGGTGGAGTTTGATGTTGGAACAGAACTCTTTAAACAAATAGATGTTGATCTTGTGAGACAAATTAATTGGGATTTCGAGAGTGATGGAACATTTGATGCAACAGGACCAAAAGTAGCGCATCGATTTACAAAAAAAGGAAAGAATAATGGAAAATATATGGTGCTCGTTTCGGTTGATTATTACTCCCCATCAGCGCAAGTAGAAAAAACATATACAGCAGAAAAACAGGTGGTTATTGTGAACGAAGCCGTGCAAGCACTTTTTTCTGTAGACAAGGAGGTAGGTCCAGTCCCACTGACGGTGCAATTTAATGCGGAAAATTCTAATGATCCAGATGGAGAAGTGGTGCTCTATGAATGGGATTTGGATGGGGATGGAGTATTTGAACTTTTGGGAGGAGATAAAATAACTATTGAAAACACCTATTCCACTGTGAAAGACGTGAAAGTTACACTTCGAGTAACGGGAACGAATAATGATATAGCAACGACAACGAAACTCATTAGAGTGGAACAGTCAGCAGAGAATATTCAGGGGAAAATTATTTCAGATAAAGGCTTTACGGGAGTGCCACCATTTGAAGTTGCCCTTTCAGCAGAACAATCTTATACGCGATTTGGAACCATTACTTCCTATGAGTGGCAAGTGGAAGGAGAGACAGAACCCATATTGGGACGAAAGCTCGAGAGAACGTTCAGAAAACCAGGAGAATATAGAGTGGCGCTCATTATCGAGAACGATGTAGGAGAGCGTGATAAGGTGGAAGAAATAATTAAAGTAACGCCACAACTCGAAGGCTCTGAGCCCAAAATCATCACCAAGCCAGCGGCTAGAGGAGAGATTCTGAGAGGATCTTCTCCGTTAGAATTAGAGCTTCACGCAGACGCATCTGAAATTCATAACCCGATCGAATGGAGATGGGATTTCGAAGGGGATGGGATTTATGATAGTTTCGAAGAAGTGACGAATTATGTTTATAACGAATCTGGAGAATATGATTTGACGCTGACAATCGTGGATTCATTTGAAAATGAACTGACAACGATACAGAAGATTATTGTTGATCGGGCCGGCGTACAAGCACGAATAAATGCTGATCCAGGGTTTGGAACGATTCCATTGACAGTCGCATTTGACGGTTCTGCATCGACTACCGATAGCGGAGAAATAGTGCTCTATAGTTGGGAATTCCCAGATCAAAAGCCTATCCATTCAGGGGCGAAACTATCGTACGAATTTGAGTCTGTTGGAACATTTCCAGTGAAGCTGACCGTGACCACATCGAACCAAGAAACGAGTGAAACAGAAACAATGATTTCGGTTCGTTCGCATCCGTTGAGCGCGAATTTTGAAGTCATTCCAAATATTGAAAATCCGCTTGAAATCCGGTTTGATTCTACTTCATCGACAGGAACGATTTCAGAATATCTTTGGAGTTTCGGAGATGGAAATGTGTCTCAAAAATTCATGCCAACACATACGTATGGATTCGCAGGAGACTTTGATGTTTCTCTTAAAATCACCGATTCAAAAGGCGTTGTCGCGTATTTCAAGGATAGGATTACGG
>CAZVBV010000105.1:0-2308 GCA_964625805.1 uncultured Candidatus Peribacteria bacterium
AAGATGCCGATTGGTTGAAGAAAAAACTCAAAAATCCAGACGCACAACCACTCTACAATTCAAGATGCAGAAAAAACACTCACCCTCTTTCATTCGATTGAATACGATGAAGTATTCTTTCCCGTCGAAAATGTAAAAGTAACCTTCCATGACGCCGGACATATTCTCGGGGCAGCAGTGGAAGAATGGGTCATCGAAGACAAAGATATTGGGAAGACCGTCCGACTTGGATTTACAGGTGACTTAGGTCGTCACCATCTACCGATCTTGAAAGATCCAGTGCAACTCGAAGACCTTGATCTTTTAATCACTGAATCGACTTATGGATCACGGTTCCACGATGAAATTAAAAATGTCGAAGACAAACTCGGCAAGGAGCTAAGCGAGGCAATTGCTCGTGGTGGAAAAATTGTAATCCCCTCTTTTGCCGTCGGACGAACACAAGAAATCCTTTTTATTATTCGAAAATTAGTGCACGAAAAAAAGATGCCATCCGTTCCGATATTTGTGGATTCTCCGTTAGCGATTAAAGCCACTGAGATCTTTGAAAAACATCCTGAATGCTATGATTCGGCACTTCGTGAAATGATTGCCCGAAATGAAGATCCCTTTAGTGCCTCACAAAACGGTGTTCAATTTACGGCTAGTGTCGACGAATCGAAAGCAATTAATCACTTCCCTGGTTCCGCAATTATCATCTCTGCGAGTGGAATGTGCGAGGCGGGTCGGATTCGGCATCACTTGATAAATACAATTACAGACGAAAAGAATCTCCTCCTTGTGATTGGATTTATGGCGCAAAACACCTTAGGACGAAAACTCGTCGAAGGAGAAAATCCCGTAAATATTTTTGGAGAACCCTACACCGTGAATGCTGAAGTAAAGATTTACAATGCCTTCTCTGCTCATGCTGATCAGCACGAACTGATCACCTTTGCCGAAGGAATTGGAAAAGCAAAGTCACTCTTCTTGGTACACGGGGAAGATGAAGCACTCCTGGTCTTTCAAAAAAAATTACGAGAACTCGAAAATCTCCGTGCTGCAGATATTCATATTCCTACCCCTGGAGATATTTTTGAGATTACGAAGGATAAGACGTGGAAGAAAGTAGATGAAAATCCAAATGGTCGAAACATCCTCGGAGGGGACTGGGTAGACTTGGAATAATCTTGACAGGAATCGGCTTTTTCGTACTATCGCGCAGCAGTTTTTTAGAAAACGCCTACCATGTCACGAACTTGCAAAATTACCGGCAAAAAACCTTCAAGCGGAAACAATCGTCCGTTCTCTCTTAAAGCAACGAAACGTGTGTTTCGTCCGAATCTCTTTGTAAAAAAGATGATCAACCCAGAGACAGGAAAGGTTGAACGAATGAAACTCTCTGCAAAAGCAATCAAGACGATTAAGAAATGGATGAAAGAAAAAGGAATTGAGACTGATATGGAAAAGAACGCGAAGTTGGCAATGGCCAAAGCAAAAGAAGTGGTGGCGAACACAAAAAAAACAACAAACGTAGAAAAGGGGCGAGTGAAGAAAACAAAACTTACTCCGAAACAAAAGAAAGAACTCGAAGCGAAAGAAGCTGAAGTTTTGAAAGAATCAGCGCCTACTGAAGTAGGAGAAGAAAAAGCAGTTGAAAAGAAAGCGAAAAAAGCGGCGTAGCCGTTCTGAGCAATCCTGAGTGTAACGAAGGAGTGTCGAAGGAACCCTCATTTTAAAAAATGAAAAAAGTCGTGATTCTAGAGAACATCAGATCCCTGCACAATGTAGGATCTGTTTTACGTACGGCCGATGGTTCTGGTTGGGACAAGGTCTACCTCTGCGGTTACACAGGCTGTCCTCCTGACCGAAGGATCGAGAAAGTATCATTGGGCGCTGAAGAGTTTATCGAATGGGAACAGCGCGATTCTGTGGTCGATTTGATAGCAGAGTTGAAGAAAGACGGATTTGAAGTCTGTGCATTGGAGCAAACTCCACACTCTGAAGACTTGCTCGAAGCATCTTTTGAAAAAGATGTAGTGCTCATAGTAGGAAACGAAGTCACCGGCGTGGAAGAGGAAACACTAAAGGTATGTGACCGACATTTAGAAATTCCCATGCACGGAGAAAAGGCTTCACTCAATGTTGCAATTGCGACAGGGATTGCGATGTATGTGATCTAGGGGAAAGTGGATTGACTTTTGGTCGAAGAAAAATAAACTCGGCACGTTCTTTAAGGGTCGGTAGCGAAGCGGTCAAACGCGGCAGACTGTAAATCTGTTGGCTCAGCCTTCGCAGGTTCGAATCCTGCCCGGCCCACCAGTAAAAA
>CAZVBV010000106.1:0-2295 GCA_964625805.1 uncultured Candidatus Peribacteria bacterium
AAACTGGAAAGAGCGAAACACTTTAACAATCTAGTTAAAAACCAAATTGTTAAGACAGTATACACCAGATTTTAAATTAAAGCAAGTGTTTTAGAGGAGTTTTTTCTATTCAGGGATGTGTCCAATAAAAAAGAGCGCAGACACAGGGTCTCACGCTCTCTTTACTTTTACAGAACAGGATCTTCTACTCAATTGATTCCTGTTGTTGAATCAATCGGTACATGACCTCAGAGAACATCTCCCGTGTCATTCCTTCTCCTGGATCCACGTCGTCTGTGTCGAGTAGGTTGTTGTCCAATGCGTATTGGAGGTACGGTGCGTACCACGCATCTAATTCTGCTCCGGCTGGTAAATCCGTCACATCGTAGTTTTCGAGATCAATCCCGAAACTTTCAAATGCGAGTTTGAGAAGTTCAACCTGATTCACCGTTCGTGCTGGTTGAAACGTTCCGTCTTCATACCCACGGACAATTCCTTTTCGTTTTGCTTTTTTAACGTATCCGGCAAACCATGCGTCTTCCGGTACATCTTCAAATTCATTCGAGGTGTCTTCATCTGGGGCTTCCCCGAGTGATTCGAGAAGAACCTTCAATGATTCGGCTCGGTTGATTGGATTCTCAGGACCAAATGATCCATCTTCGTATCCGTCCAAGATTCCTCGTTGTTGCAAGAAATCTACCGCGTCTTTGTTCTTAATTTTGTGACTGTCTTTGAATTCTTTTTTCTCCCGCAGTTGTTTCTTGAACTTTTTGTAGTTCTTCGCTTTCTTTGCTTTTTTATTGTAGTGCCCTGGTTGCGGACGATCATCCTTTCGTTCTTGCTTGAATTCTTGCCGGTCTTCCGTACTCATCTCTTCCCAGTTCTCAGGTTTGTTTTCTCCTTCACGACCAAACATCGCATTCGGAGCTTCTCTTCGTTGCTCCATCCCTTCGCCTTTTTCTGGACGGTTGGCATCCATGTAGGCTTTTCGGTCTTCATCGGTCATCTCATCCCAATTTTCTGGTCGATCTAAACGACCACTTTCAAAAATAGATTCAGGATCCATTCTTTCGGACATATCACGTTCACCCCGTTGTCCGGCTTGATCACGTCGACCTTCTTGGTCTCCTCGAAGTTCGCGTTTTTCATCGCCTCCTCGCTGATCCATTTGTTGATCGCGTCGGCCTTCCGCATCCCCTCGTTGTTCACGCTTCTCGTCACCGTCACGTTGACCAGCTTGGTTTTCACGACGACCTTCGTCGCCTCCTCGGCGTTCTACTTGTGGACTTTCTTGTTCCTCCTCATTACCAAATCTCCACCACTGGGCGAAGGAAGTACTACTAAGCAATATGGCCCCGAGTGCCATAACGGAAACGATTTTCGTGAGTTTCATGATTTTGGGATAAAAGAATAAATTCACACTCGTTTATTAATACGAAAATTTCAAGTTTTTCTTTCAAAACAAAAAAAACAGGCGTACTCCACCCGTTTTTCTTTTTATAAAGTCAAAGACCTTAGAGAATTAGTATTCTCGCGGAGGTCGTTCTGTCTTAGGTCGAGCGATATTAACAATCATTGCTCGTCCCTCAACTTCTTGTTCGTTCAACATTGAGATTGCGTTTTGTGCTTCTTCGTCAGAAGACATTTCAACGAATCCAAAACCTTTTGAACGGCCAGAGAATTTATCACTGATAATTTGAGCTGATTCAACAGTACCCGCAGCCTCGAAGGTTGTACGGAGTAAGTCTTCAGTCATACCGTATGATAGATTTCCGACAAATAGTTTTTTTGAGTCCATTTGAGAAGGATAATAGGAATACTTTTTGCAAACCTTGATGATAGACCGATAACCTTCTCGTCAGAGTACGTGACTTTACTGAAGAAAAACCTTTCTGATACCAATAATTTACCAGATGAAGGTAGTCATCCTTTCAAAAAAAGCAAATGAAAAGGGGGGGAATGGATCCCCGCGTTCGCGAGGATAAGTTCGCCCAACGACTCGCTTCACTTGTCGGGGCTCACTTAATTTCCTAAGAAGAAAGGGAGTTTGAGAACAACATTGATATCTTCCCATGCGAACTTCACCGTTTGTGATCCAGCGGCCCATGGCGCTACTTGGTAGGGAGGAAAGAAAATGAGGAGTTCGTTCGCCGTTGGTGCGAAGTGTGCGTAGTTTTCAAATTTCTCACTGGTTCCCATATCGAGCATGGTGTTCTTCCCAATAGTTGTGATCAACTGTTCTTTTGCGAGCGGAGCAATCGTATCGAGAGGATTGTGTTCTTCTTGAAACATATCTCGGAACCCAATTTCTTTTTC
>CAZVBV010000107.1:0-2263 GCA_964625805.1 uncultured Candidatus Peribacteria bacterium
GAGGTATCCTCCAGGATTGTTTCTCAAATCAAAGATGATTCCACGAGGCTTCTTTGGGAGGACTTCTTCGACAAGTATCTTTTGAAAATCTTTTCCTGTGGTGCTTGTGAATTTATGGATTCCTATAATAGGAACGGATTTACTCCATTTAACAGTGATTGATGGAATCGTAATCTTTCCACGTGTAACGATTATTTCTTGAATAGTGCCTTCTCGTGAAATAGTAAGAGAAACAGTCGTTCCCGCAGGACCCTTAATGAGAGCAATCGTTTCGGTAATAGATTCTCCTTCAACGGTTTTTCCGTCCACCGCTATTACGATATCTCCGGCCATAATACCGGCTTTCTCTGCAGGAGAACCAGTTATAGGAGCGGTAATCATGAATTTTTCATTTACCATTTCCACGTACGCTCCGATTCCTTCGAATTGCCCCTCAAGACCTTCTTGAAATGACTTTGTCTTTTCTGGTTCGATGTAGGTTGTGTATTTATCTCCGAGCTTTGTCACCATAGCAGCAATAGCGGCATCAATCATTTCGGTCTGTTTTTCTTTTGTGAGTTGTTCTGAGAATCGATATTGAGTCATTATTTTTTTGAAAATATTCTCCAAAATCAAGCCATTTGGAATACGAAGTCCTCCAGAAGATTTTGTTCGTGAAGGGGGGGTGTTTTTAATAACCTGTATTTCAATAGTTCGTTTTTGTGATGTTGGTCGCGCATAACTTCTTTCGCGAGTTTGAGTTTGTGTTGTTCGGTTTGGTGTTCGAGATTGACTTCGTGCTTGTGTTCGTCTCGTTCTTGAAGATCCTGGGTTAATTGTTGATTTCTTTTCTCCTCGAACGCTGTAATTGTAGAGCCAACCAATCAAAGCTCTTCGTGTAAGAAGCGCATTTGGTTTGAGAGGATTGATATCGGTAGCCTCTAAGATATTCGAAGCATACGCGGCCTCCACATAGGGAAGGTTCGGTTGTCCAGGAGGAGCTCCTTTTACTTTGCTCAGGAATAATTTTGAGTTCGCTCGGGGAGTCAGTAATCCTTTTGTTTGTGCGAGGATACGAATCGCATCAATACGTTCAATGGTTGCATTTGGTTCAAATGGTTGTTCTCCATCAATAAATCCTCGTCGAATTCCTTCTCGTAGAAATTGAGCAAGGGGATCACTTTCTTCAATGTTTGGTGGCAACGGTGTTCCAAAGGTTGCTGAGACAGGATCAAATCCAGAGTCTCGCAGTACTATTTCCCAGAACATTCCTGCAGGAATGGAAAAGTTTGGACGGAGAAAGGTTCCGTTTTTGAGGATACCTTTATCAATTAAGCTTTGTACTTCTGTATCGAAATCACTTCCCTTTGTTACATCACGAAAAGCGTGACTTGAGGGAATAAATATAATTGACGCCAAGAATATGAATAGCAGTTTTTTCATTTGTTTTGGTTTGAGATAAACAAAAAGTCTACTGAATTCTGACCTTCTGAAAGGCGTTTGTCAAAATTAGTTTGGAGTTAATAGTTTACCGTTGGCAGTGAAATTTGGTTATAAAAATATTTTTTTGAAGATTGCTATCGGGTGGGGGTTTGGGGACGAAACCTGTCTGAGCGTCATCGGGACTCGGCAATATTATGAGATGTTAATGTCAGCGAGTGTCCCCTCCCGCTAAGCGGGATTGGTTCTTTTTGGTTACAAAAAGAACAGTCCTACCGATATCAAACAGAATAATGGATCCCAAATATTCCTCCGGAATTCTGGGATGACAGAAGCGTGTATTTACGAAACGTTCTTTCGTCGGAGAACGACCAATAAACTTTTGAGGAAAATAATGATATCTAATTTGAAACTCCAGTTCTTGAGATAGAACAGTTCGTAGTTCATTTCTTCTTTAAAACTCAGACTTGAACGACCATTTACTTGTGCGAATCCTGTAATCCCAGGACGAATAGAGAGTACCCTGAGATCGTCCTTGGCATACTTTCGCACTTCTTCTGGTAAATGAGGGCGAGGACCAATGAGGCTCATGTCTCCACGGATTACGTTCCAGATCTGAGGGAGTTCATCGAGAGACCATTTTCTCAACACCTTTCCGAGCTTTGTGATGCGCGGGTCATTTTCCATTTTAAAGAGGACCCCCCCCTTCCGTTGATTCTTCTTCATCAATTTTTTCTTTTTCTCATCAGCATCCACGACCATCGTTCGGAATTTCAAACAATGGAAGGTTTTTCCATTTTTTCCGACGCGTTTTGATTTGTACAGGATCGGTGCCTTCCTATCT
>CAZVBV010000108.1:0-2244 GCA_964625805.1 uncultured Candidatus Peribacteria bacterium
GCATTTAGAAGTATATGAAAAAGAAGAACATCGAGATCCGATGGAGTTGTTAAAGCAATGAAAAACAACCCGTCATCCCAAACTTGATTTGGGATCCATTATCAAATTTTAGGAGAAAATAATTCTTCTTTTTTGTACCTTTTCACAGAATAATAGATTCCAAATATCCCTCCGGGATTTTGGAATGACAAGTTTTTTTAATTCACCGCATCGAGGGAGCACTTCTCACAAAATGAGTTTGTCTTTTTAAAGATTTCTGAAGTCTCTCGCCAAGTACGGATCCCACATCGCAGCGGTAGCCGACATCACGATGTCAGCACCCGCATCGAGTCGGTCTTGCAGATCTTGTGCGTTCATCATTCCTCCGACTCCGCAGATCACGAAGTCAGCATTTTTTTCTTTTCGAATCTTTGCGAGTTCTTTTGTAAAAGCCTGTCCTGCATCCCGAATTGCTTCTCCGCAGAGGCCCGCTCGCAGTCGGTTTTCCCCTAGGAGTGCTTGTTCGCCTTCAGGTGTTCTCACGTCCATCGCAATCGTGTTGATTCCCGAAAACCCGTCCACGAAGGGAAGATTCGCATCAACGACGGCTCGCAGTTCTTCGGGGGCCAGCATTCCCATTTTGATCAAGAACGGTGTGTCACCAATCATTTCTCGAATTGCTTTTGAAATCTTACTCGATGTTTCAGGATCTTTGTACAAGCTTCCTTCACCAGTACAGACATTTGGACAAGAATAATTCGCTTCAATAATCTTTGCGCCCGCTTCCTTCGCCATTCGTGCACAGTCCGCATAATCTTGTACCAAATCTCGTCCTTCGCCTGGAGTTCCCATTATTGAAACAATCATGACTTGGCCTTCGCCAAGAGAATTGTTTGCTCGCTCGATATCCTTCATCCACACACTCGGTGGTTGAGAGGGGACTCCGAAGGAGTTGGTAATTGTAATGTCTTCCACACTCGTTGGATCAGTTGTTCTCGTTGTAATGTCTCCCCCGATGTCAGCAACATCCAATTGTCGTGGGGCATCTACAAATACGCAGTTGGGATTCGGATGGCATTCTCGTTCAATCGTTCGTACGGTCTTGTACACAGGGATATCAAATCCAAGCTTTCCATACAGGTTTATCCATTTTGAATCCAGTAGTGGTCCTGCGGGAACCCCAAGAGGGGAGTTTAGTTCAAAGTTCCAGAGTTTGAATTTCTTCTCAGGTTTTTGTAGTGCAGGAAAAGGTCCCTCAAAAGACGGCCCGTTGTCATAATTCCATTGGTATGATTTATCGGTTCGGTAGATTTCTTGCATCGGTGGGATTCTAACAGATTAGAAAGTAAAAATAAAAGGAGTAATACCCACGGCTTAAGCCGTGGGTTGCAGTTATAAAAAAACTCCGCCGGAGCGGAGCTTTTTTATTTCGTTATAAGTATGAATTACTCAGCTTCTGTGCTGAAGAATCCTTCAAGCTCATCACTCATGAATGGGTGTACAAGGTTTCGGTAGTAATCTCCTTTTCGCAAAGAACGAACTCGTTGAGTTGCAGTCTTTGCTTTTGGTGGAGTGTAGAAAGCCCGTTGCACGTTTCGGATTTTTCGGATTGATTCGAAATCTTTCTTCCAGTACGTGTTGTAATATTTGTTCGTATCAATTTTGTGTGTTGATCCAAAAATCACATTTGCTTCCATCGCTTCTTTTCCAGCATCTCCTCCGTCAACGTAGTAATCAATAGCTCGAGCTTTGAAAACAGATTTTCGGTTTGGACGGAAGTAGTTTCGGTCTTCGACTGTTTTTATGTTGCTGTAATCTGTCATTGCTCCTGTTCGTTTCATCATTGTTGAAACTTCAGAAGTGTTTGTTGCTTTTCGAGATTCGAGGTGCATTGCTTGTTGGTATGGAATTGTTTTCTGTCCAACATTTCGTTCGTTATGTTTCTTATTTAAGAAAGACCATCGCATTCGAAGGGCGTCGTTTAGTTTCTTTTGAATAGAAAGTTTGTGTGAATAACTTCCTGTGTCCTCTCGAACAGGTTCTTTATAAGCTTCAGCGCTTGAGGTGAGGAGGATCCCCATTCCAAGGGCAAGTGAAACGATAAGCATTTTTTTCATTTTTTCTGTGGGTTAGAGACAATAAAATGATTGTTTACGGCGAGAAGTGTAACAAGTTTCAAATTGAGTGCAAAACTTTTTTAAATCTTTTCTTCACGCCAAATAAAGTATAGAACAATAAAAAAACTTTGTGCAATTTTTCTTATAC
>CAZVBV010000109.1:0-2073 GCA_964625805.1 uncultured Candidatus Peribacteria bacterium
GTTTCCGTATTCAACTGGATGGAGACAGAATTGAAAAAATTGAACCGTTTGCACAACTTGAACAAGAATTGTGTTCAACGAAGGAGACGAAGCTTTTAGAAATTTATCCAGCAGCCTTTGAAGAAGAACTTGTTGGAAAGTTTATTGATCTTATTGAGGGAGACGAGAAATCGCTCTTTATCTCTGATGATCTGGACGCGGACATCTGTCCGAAGGGGGATTTTTATCGAGTGAAATTCACGACATTTCCGAGTGAAACAGAGAAATTCTTTCACTTGAACTTTTTCTCAGTGCTTCCGTTTTACACAATCCAAGACTTCGTGGTCGATATTAAAGAACGACTGCGACGAGAATTTGAAATCGTTTTACTTACGAAGAAAGAAGACGAGATTACCAAGATTTTCAAAGAGAATGAGATTATGTTTACTGAGGACTTGGAGGAGGCGGCACCCTCAACGGTGAAACTGATTTCCGTCAAAAGTGATGGGTTTGTTCCGCACTCATTTCAAAACAGTAGCCGAAAGATTTTGTTTCTGACTGATCGTGAGATTTTTCAATTTGCACGAACGTCTCGACAAAAGAAAGCTATCGGAGGTGTGAATCTCGATCTTATGACGAGTTTGAAAGCAGGGAACTTTGTGGTGCACGTAGACCATGGGTTAGCGAAATTCGAAGGAATCGTTCGACGAGATGTAGGAGAGAATTTTGGAGGGGTGCGAGAATATTTGAAACTGGCTTACGCGGAGAATGATCGAGTTTTCGTCCCTGTGGAATCTGCAGAAAAAGTAACAAAGTTCATCGGAGATGATGATCCAAAACTGAGTCGTATCGGTTCAACCGAATGGGCGAGCTCACAAAAGAAATTGAAACAAGAAGCGGAACGAATCGCGAAAGATCTTCTGAAACTCTACGCCGCACGAGAGATGGCGAAAGGAAAGAAATTCAATGAAGACGATGACATGATGCGAGACTTCTGCGATGGATTTCCATACGAATTAACCCCTGGGCAGAGTCAGACATGGGAAGATGTGAAGCGAGACATGGAATCATCACGAACGGCGGACAGATTGGTCTGTGGAGATGTTGGATTTGGAAAAACGGAAATCGCAATGCGAGCCGCTTTCAAATGTTTTCGGTCTGGAATGCAGGCAGCGATTCTCGCTCCGATTACCATTTTGGCCGAGCAACACTACCAATCATTTCAAAAACGTATTGCGGGAAAAAATTATAACGTACGTGTCGAACTTCTCTCACGATTCCAAACACCAGCAGAACAGAAAAGAATTTTGGCAGACATTAAACTCGGGCTTGTGGATATCGTCATAGGAACGCACAGGTTGCTCTCTGACGACATTGAATTCAAGAATATGGGACTTATCGTTATCGATGAGGAACAGCGATTTGGAGTGAATCAGAAGGAGAAACTCAAAAAAATGCGGGCTTCGGTTGATATCATCACGATGACGGCAACCCCGATTCCTCGAACGCTCAATATGAGCTTGAATAAGTTGAAAGATATTTCCACCATTACGACACCGCCCCCAGGGCGACTGCCGGTGGTGACAGAGGTTCGGAAGTATAATCTGAACCTGATTCGAGAACGGATCCTGGCAGAGGTCGAACGGGGAGGACAGGTGTACTTCCTCCACAATCAAGTGCAGACGATCGAAGCGCAGACAGAACAGTTGCGAGTACTGATGCCAGAAGTGAAGTTCCTTGTCGCTCACGGTCAGCTCACCCCTCAAGAACTGGAGTCACGGATTCGGGCATTTAAAAACAAAGAAGCCGATGTGCTGGTTGCTTCGACAATTATTGAGAATGGAATCGACTTGCCGAACGCAAACACGTTGCTGGTAAATCGAGCGGAGAAGTTCGGACTCTCACAGTTATATCAATTGAGAGGACGAGTAGGACGAAGTAGGACACAGGCCTACGCGTACTTTCTCTATCATGGACAGAAGCTAGAACTGGAAGCGAAGAAACGATTACGAGCGATTGTAGAAGCCTCAGAGCTAGGGTCTGGATTCCAGATTGCCATGCGAGATCTTGAGATCCGTGGAGCAGGGGAGGTGC
>CAZVBV010000110.1:0-2035 GCA_964625805.1 uncultured Candidatus Peribacteria bacterium
CCTGCAGTCGTTCTGCGGTCTTATCGCAGATGATAATATCTGAAGAACCGCAAACACCTTTCTTTAGAATCCCACTCAAGAAAGACTCCCCCATATTCCCGCAACCGAAAAAACCAAGTTTCATCACGTAATATTGTGTCAGATTTTGACTTTTCCCGCAAAAAAAGAAGAATAAGGACGTTATGAGATTCATCGCAAAAATATTCCTCGTTATATTGCTCAATGCCGTAGTGTTTTGGATATTGGACACAAAGGTATTCCTTGATAAATTCATTATTTCAGGAGCCATCGAAGGCTATTTCTTTGTTGCCGTCGTCTTTGCGATGCTCAATCTCTTTATCAAACCATTCCTCAATCTCATCACGCTCCCCTTCCGTCTCCTGACGCTCGGACTTTTGGGATTCTTTTTAAACGCTTTTATGTTGTGGTTGCTGGAACGAAGTGTGAACTTCCTAGAAATGTTCAACACGCAACTGGAAATAGACGGGTTTGCCACGTATATATTGGCCGGAATCGTTCTGTCGGTACTCAACACGTTATTTAATTGGTTGAGAAGTTAGGAAAATTCTTTCCCCCCTTGCAGGGGGGACGGTAGGGGGTATGAAGACTTCTTTCTTTTTAATATACCCCCTCTAACTCCCCCTACAAGGGGGAGAACTGTTTTAAAAGTTGCAAATTTTCAAAGAACCACTACACTCCCCGCGGTTTTTTCGAGAAATAACATGTTTAAAATTTTCTACATCATCATCACGATTCTCTTTATTGTTGTTGTTATTCTACAACAAAAGAATGCAACGCTTGGCTCAATGATGGGCGGAGATGCAGGGGATGATATGGTGCAAACACGACGAGGTGGGGAGAGATTCCTTCACCAAGCAACGATTGTTCTCGCTGTTATTTTCATTGTGGGAGGCCTCTACGCGATGCTTCTTGCATAAACATTTCTTATGCGCCGATCTTCTGTTGGTATCCGTTCGCGATGGGGGTTAATTCTGATTATTGGAATGATCTTCTTTGTCGCCCTTATTTGGATACTGTGGCATAGATTTTTCTTATCACACTCCGAGTTCATTCCCACAAGTGGAGGAATCTTCACCGAATCCACTATTGGATCCCGACGAAACTTAAATCCCCTTTCTCCAGATACAACGTTATTTGATCGAGATTTGGGAACATTAATCTTTTCAGGACTGCTTCGATACGATCCATCATCGGGTGAAATTGCTGACGGACTGGCTCATTTTCGTATTTCTGAAGATTCCAAGACCTACTTCCTGACGCTTAAAGGCTCCGCTAAGTTTGGAAATGGAGATCCTGTAACAACTGATGATGTGCTCTTTACCTTTGAAAAGGTGATCCAACACCCAGACTTTGCAAATCACATTCTACGAGATGCCTTTGAATACGTATCCCTCAATGTTGTGGACGATAAAACAATTTCGTTTGTGCTTCCTGAGCAAAACGTATTTTTCCTTTCGCTCCTGACAACGCCGATTCTTCCTGCGAAATATTTTAAGAACGCGCTCATCGAAGAAGTGACTGATCCTGATTTTTCTTTTAACAAAAACCCTGTCGGTGCTGGACCGTTCAAATTAGAGAACATTGTTCCAAATAATGATGGGAGTTTTCGTGTGTTTCTGAAACGAAATCCTCATTTTTACGGGAAAAAGCCATTCATCAAACACTTGGTGTTTTACGTCTATCCGAAGTTTGAACACTTGAATATTGCCCATCCGTGGACGACATTCTTTTCCAAAATTCCATTCGTACGACTCAAAGATTTTGAACAGAAACTATTTAAAAAGTATCAACTCCAATCGCTCTACTCTCGCCGAGAGTACATTCTTCCTCGATTCACAGCACTGTTTTTCAACCTTGATCGAGAAACAGGGATTGAAACTCCTTCTATGAGAAAAGCTCTCAGTATGGGAGTTAAGAAAGAGAAAATCCTGAAGAATGCTCTCGGATGGAACCCGATCGATTCATTTTTCTTTTTTGAAGGTGTAGAAAATTGGCATGATTCTGATTTTCCTGC
>CAZVBV010000111.1:0-1967 GCA_964625805.1 uncultured Candidatus Peribacteria bacterium
CGGCATTCTTACCTGGAAAACAATACAAAGTATCAGAAAAAAAGAAATCTGCGTTGAAGAAGATTAATTTTTCAGGTGATATAATAAAAGGTTTCCAAGTTACTCTCGTTGGAGTTCTTGTAGAAGTGTCTGCAATGCGAAAATAGCTAACGATACTCACTCTTGGTTTAAGATGCCCTAGTTTTCGCTTTGCTTAGTTGCTTGTTTTTT
Organism: uncultured Candidatus Peribacteria bacterium; assembly: GCA_964625805.1. Lineage (GTDB taxonomy): Bacteria > Patescibacteriota > Gracilibacteria > UBA4473 > UBA4473 > CAZVBV01. The sequence goes on from CAZVBV010000111.1 coordinate 211, forward strand.
TTGATGGTGGCGCGAGGTAGGATCTCTTATCTCACTTTCAGTGAGAACGAGGTTGCACAATACTCACCCACAAAAGTGGGTTCATTTGCTTTTGTGAACTACTGGTAGTTCAATTCTCTTGCCATGCAAACATGGCAAATATAAAAAATCCCCCTTCGGGGAGTTTTATATATTCGCTGGTGGTCAGCGGTTTAGCCAACTTGAACTATGGCTTGAGCGTGTATTTCAAGATGTTCGGAAGAAACGATGGAAGTATAGATTTACAGAATTGAGTGAGTTTCAACAACACTTCAATGCTTTTGTTTAGAGGTAATTTGAGGTTTGTTCTAACTAACCATTGCTAGCTTGAATTATGATGTTAAAATGATTTCAACTCATGCAACATAATATGTCCGCCTTGACTGAGTTAAAAGCTCAGTCAAAGTCAGTTCTTCTGGGATTTTTTACCCCAACCATTACTGCTTTGGTTGCACTTCATCCAGAGTGGCTACCTTGCTGGTTAGCAGTTTCTGGCTTTTGGGGCAGTTTATTTTTTTTCAAACAAGAAGAAATAAATGATCTTGTGGAATTTATCTCAAACAATCCAGAGGCATTTGCTAAGGAAATAGTAGAAACAGACGAATTTAGAGGGGGTTTTGTAGTACACTTAGAAGCATTTTTGAAGGAACGCATTAAACGAAAAAGAACTGTGTTACTGAAAATCTTAAAGGGATTTGCCTGTGAAAAAGACAAAGAATCTTTTCAGTTGGAAAGATTAAATAATGTAACTTCTGAGATCTCACTAGAATCACTTGAGCATGTGATATTCCTTTCTAACACTGTTTTACCACAAATAAGGAAAGAACATCAGGAGAATGAGGCAGCTCAGCACTATTCTTTTTCAGATTACCATGCAATTCATGGATTGAGAGTCTCTTTGGCAAAAGAAGAGAATCCTTTATATCAAAAAAAAGTATCTCATGCGGATATTGATAACCTATCTCCAGATGTTTATGAAGAGTTATTCAAACTTGGAATTTTAAATCGATGTCATAAAGGTGGGCTTTATCCTTCACTTGTAAATTATTATTTTTCCAGTTTTGGATTTAAATTTTTAGATTTTGTTAAAAAGAATTTCAACATTGTAAAATAGTATTTCAAAAAACCTTCATTCGCTACTTTATAAGAGTGTAAACCCTGTTTTTTGTTTTTTCAGAATACCATCTTGACAACCTTCTTTGAAAAACGGTGTTTTTCGGTGGTATTGGGTACTTCCTTTAATAGAAACAAAATACAATGATTTCATGTCATTTTTCGGGTTACACCAACAATGGTTGTGTTAAGTAACTATATCCAGAGAAGGGGGGGTACTTTCGGTTTTGAAATTTCAATACTAGGGGTGTCTACATCTACCACTGGGGCATCCACTTCCTGTTATAAACGGGTGAATTTTTTTTATATAAAGAGTCTCTCGTAGACACAACAAAGAGAGTGTCAAAAAGGAATGAAGCTCACTATAGAATGAATTATTTCGCTATTGGTTTTTCGGCCTCACTTCCCAGCGCGGAAAAATAAGCACAAACAGGCTACTTCTCTTCGATACTCTTACTGGAAATATCAAAAAATCTCTCAAAGAATCCTGTCAATTTCTCAAGGACGCTCTCACGCTTTTTCGTACGTTCACCTCCTGGTGAAAAACGAGTAACTGGAGGCAAAACTCCTGCGATTGATGTCCCGGTGGTGGCTACCAATCCATCGCGGAAGGCATTCTCTATAAA
>CAZVBV010000112.1:0-1963 GCA_964625805.1 uncultured Candidatus Peribacteria bacterium
GGGACAAAAAAACTCGCTCATTTTTGCATCGCACATCATTGCCGAGTCCCATTGTCGCTCAAACAGTTTTCGTCCCCAAACCCCCATTAGATAGCAATATTGAATATTAGATTCTTTTATTTTCCTTAAAAAAATCTTTTGACATCTCCTGTTTTGCTGTACAATTTAGCTGATATGAAAGTACTTATTTCGCAAGAGGTTCTTCTCGACAGTTTAAAGACTGTTTCGCGTGCTGTATCAGGGCAAAACACATTACCAGTTCTTGGGAATGTACTCATTAGAGCAACGGGAAAAAAGTTGAACTTTGCAGCGACAAATCTTGAAATCTCAATCTCGACTTCATCTGAAGCCGTGGTAAAAAACGAAGGAGCGATTACCGTTCCGGCGAAGATTTTGACGTCTTACGTTTCTCTTTTAAAGAAAGGCGAGGAAGTAGAACTTTCCGTATCAGCGGGTACGGCTCTCGAAGTAAAATCTCAGAGCTCAAAGACAAAGATCAAAGGAATTACAGCGGATGAATTCCCGTCTATTGCTCGTGTAGAAGGCGGAACAAAAATAGACCTCGATACGAAGACTTTTCGAGAATCTGTTCACCAAGTGGCCTTTGCCGCCCAAGAATATTCTTCACGACCAATTTTATCAGGAGTGTTCTTTGCAACAAACAAATCAGAATTACGAATGGCAGCGACCGATTCCTACCGACTCAGTGAGAAGGTATTGAAATTAAAAGCAGACGTAGCAGAAACATCATGCGTGATTCCAGTGCGCGCTGTATTTGAAGCGGATCGTTTGGCAGGAAGCGAAGAATCAATTGAAATGCGAATATCAGAAAACCAAGTGATGTTCTCTGTTGGAGGAACAGAATTGACCTCTCGTTTGATCGAAGGACAGTTTCCGGACTACCAACAAATCATTCCAAAAAAGAACTCAACCGTTGCTGAAATTGATCGATCAGAGTTTGAACTCGCCGTACGTCGAGTATCAATCTTCGCGAAAGAAAACAATCAACATATGAAACTTGAGTTCCTGAACGATGGAACATTAACAATCTCTACAGACGCGACGGAGATCGGAGAAGAAAAAACAACAATCCCTGTGAAACTTGAAGGAGGTACAAGCTTAATTGCATTGAACGCAGATTATGTCTTGGATATCTTGGGAGCGTTGTCAGGAGAAGATAAGGTGCGTATGGAGCTGGAAGGGAAGATGAGTCCAGCAGTGATTGGAGCCGTAAAGAATAAAGATTTCTTGCATTTGATTATGCCGCTTAAAATGTAATGAATCCCGTTTAATTTTCTTAAATTGAACTGGACTTTTTCCATTTTAGGAATACACATGCACGGTTTTTGCATGCGCAAAAAGATGTTGAGTACATGAAATTTAAAAAGTTGCCGTTTTCGTTGGATCTAGCAGAGCAGATTCTTGAACTTGAGAAGACGAAGAAATTGACGTTGGTAAATTTAGGGAATCCACCAGCGAAATCTTTTGTTATTGAACAGATATTGAATAAGACAAATTTTCAGAATGTCTTCTGGGCATCAACAGATGAGAAAGCGGATCAGCTCTTTTCGTCAGCGGAATTCTTCTTCAACGGGAATGTGCACTTAGTGCCATCAGAGGTAACGATTTCAAAGTTTTATGAACTTCGATATTTGCTTACACAAAAAGAAGAATGCTTATTTTTGTTTGAAGACCTTGAACAGGTGTTGCAACAAAACTTTCCTTCACAGACAGAAATTGATGCGCATAAGGTTCTCCTCAAAGAAGGGGAGATCGTTGAGATTTACAAGCTGTTTGAGTCTTTGCAAAACACGGGCTATGACACGGCTGAAGATGATTTAATAAAAACAGGGGAGTTCGTTCGAAGAGGAGAGGTTCTCTTTATTTATCCAGAGAATCATCCTCATTGTTTCCGTATTCAACTGGATGGAGACAGAATTGAAAAAATTGAACCGTTTGCACA
>CAZVBV010000113.1:0-1914 GCA_964625805.1 uncultured Candidatus Peribacteria bacterium
CCCCCAAGTCTTTCTTCAATGCATGAATGTGACGAGCGGTGGCAGAGTCCTTTCGTTTGAGATCAGCTATCTTTCGAATACCGTGCATGATGGTCGTGTGATTCTTTCCTCCAAAGTCTTTTCCAATCGCTTCGTGACTCATGCGGAGTAAGTCTTTGCAGAGCAACCACGCAATTTGCCGAGGGTAGACGAATTCTTGTTTTCGAGAGTTTCCAAGGAGTTCTGTTGCCGGTACTTGGAAATGATCACTAATAGCGGTGATGATCTCATCTGGTGTTTTTGCGTAGCCGGCTTTGGCTCCATCAACCGTTTGGAGTTCATCATGTGGATTGAGCTTCCGGAATATCTTTCCTACAGACTGAACGGTAGGGGAGAGTTGAGACAACTCAACTTCTGCGGCTACTTGATTGAGGATATTCTCCAGTTCTCGTAAACTTTTGCGCACATTTGCAGCAATAAATTCCTGTACATCGTTTGGCAAAATAAGACCGAGTTCTTTTGCTTTCTCTTGGAGAATCGCGAGCCTGGTCTCATATCCAGGCATCTGGACATCAACAGAGAGTCCCCATCCCATACGGCTTCGGAGACGATCAGACATTCCTACCAAATCTGCTGGTGGTCGGTCCGCTGCAAAGATAATGTGTTTATTGAATTCAAATAAATCGTTGAACGTATTGAAGAGTTCTTCTTGCGTCTTTTCTTTCCCTTCAAAGAATTGAACGTCATCAATAATGAGTGCATCAACACGACGATATTTTTTTCGGAAACGATCCGTGTTTCGTTCTCGAATAGATTTTACAATCTCATTCATGAATCGTTCCGCCGTCGTATACACAATAACCGCATTTGAATTTCGTCGGAGAATTTCATTCGCTGTTCCTTGAAGTAGATGCGTTTTTCCCAGTCCCACACCTCCATACACAAAGAGGGGGTTATATTTCTTCTTATCCTTTGTTCCGCACTCAGACACGGCCACACAGGCAGAGTGAGCGAGTCTGTTTTCATCTCCCACAACAAAGTTTTCTAAAGTGAACTTTTGATGAATGATTCGTGATTCAAGTCCTCCTGCTAGTTTTACATCTGGACGGTTCGGAAGTTTTCGAGGGGCTTTCTTGTCTCCAAAAACCTCAGGACTCGATGTTGGGCTATCGGCAAGAGAAAGATCAACATCAAAGAAAAGTTTTTGAATCTCTGGCAAAATGGCTTTCAAGTTTTGCAATAACATCCCGTGGTATTTTGTCTCGAGCCAGTTCTTGTTCATTTCTGTCGGACAACTGAGAAGGACCGCTTCTCCTGAGATTTTAGAAATACGAACTTTCTTAAACCACGTATGAAACTCCATCCGAGAAATCTTCTCAGACATTCGTTGTAATACAGCGTCCCAGACCTGTTTTTTGTCCATTTATAAAATTTGTTTGTGTTGAAATATCCTATCGAAAAATGAGATCGGTTCGTTCTACTCCGACACCAATAGCGCGGATAGGCGTGTGAATCATTTTTTCTAAAGCAAGGACATAGTTTTGTGCATTTTGTGGAAGATCTTCAAATTTCCGAATGCCACCAATTTTTTCTTCCCATCCTGGGAATGTTTCGTATTCGAGTTCAAGTTTTAGATTTGCCTTTCTTGTTGTTGGAACTCCGAAGATTTCGTTTCCATCAAGTATGTATTTTGTTACTACTTTAATTTCATCCATTCCAGAGAGCACATCGAGTTTTGTAAGGTTGATGGCATCGATACCGTTTGTTTCGACAGAGTTTCTTACAACCACCGCATCAAACCATCCACATCGTCGTGGACGTCCTGTTGTGGCTCCGAATTCTGCTCCTGCTTCTCGTACTTGATTTCCGTGTTCTTCTTTGAGTTCAGATGGGAATGGTCCTGATCCAACTCGCGTTGTGTAGGCTTTTGAAATT
>CAZVBV010000114.1:0-1828 GCA_964625805.1 uncultured Candidatus Peribacteria bacterium
AACTGCCGAGTCCCGATGACGCTCAGACACGGTTTGTCCCCAAACCCCCAGGGGATAGCAATTTAAATTTTCGACTCTTTATTTTTAAAAAAACCTTGACGAAAGGTCGTGAAGCTCTACAATCTGCGCGATTTAATTTTCTCATATGACCAAAGAAGAAACCCCAAAGACAGAAGAAAAGAAGCCGGTTGCAAAGAAAGCAGTAGCAAAGGCTCCAGCGAAAAAAGCTACAAAGAAGGCGGCACCAGTTGCAAAGCCACGAGTAGCAAAAAAAGAAGTTATTAAAACGCATCAAATACACGCGAAAGACACAGGGTCTTCCAAGGTTCAGATTGCGGTTTTGACAAACAAAATCGAAATGCTTTCTCAGCATTTAAAAGATCATTCTAAAGACAAGCACTCACGACGAGGGCTTATTGGTATGGTAGGAAAACGAAGAAAATTACTTCGATATTTACAAATGACTGATGCGACACAATACGCGCACGTTACTAAAGCACTAGGCCTCCGTAAATAAGAACTTCGTCTCGGAGTAAATCCGGGCGTTTTTCATTCCGAAAAATTCCTCAATTTTATTCCGAGCAAAGGACTTGCGGAGATTATTTTTTAATCTTTTGCTCAATGCAAAACATACAATCGGTTTCGGTAGAAATAGGTGGAAAGACCTTGTCCTTTGAGACAGGAAAATTGGCATTACTGGCTAATGGTTCCACAGTCGCTACATATGGCGACATCGTTATTCTCTGTACAGCAGGAATGACAGACACAGCGAAGGACGGAATAGACTTCTTTCCTATGATGGTAGACTTTGATCCAAAGTTCTACGCAACAGGTAAATTTAAGGGATCACGATTTCTTAAACGAGAAGCTCGACCACCAGAGGCAGCTATTCTCACGGCACGAATGACAGATCGTCCTCTTCGTCCAATGTTTCCAAAGACGATGCGGAACGATGTTCAAATTGTCGGAACATTGCTGCAAGCAGACAGCGTGCACACCACAACAGCCACTATGATTAATGCCGCTTCAATGGCATGTCTTTTGGGAGGACTTCCTTTAGAAGACGCAGTGGGAGCAGTACGAGTAGGAATGAAAGACGATGGTTCTTACTTCCTCGATCCTACTTTTGAAGAAGTAGAAAAAGGAAAACTAGATTTGATTTTAGCAGGAACAGAAGAATCAGTGCTCATGATGGAAGCCGGAGCGAATCTTGTTTCTGACCAAGAAATGATTGGAGCATTGCAGTTTGGACACGGTGAAATTAAGAAAGTTTGCCAAGCTCAAAAAGAACTCGTGAAGAAAGCAGGACCAATCGAACAAAGAGTTCCAACATTACAAGAACTCAATCCAGCAGCCAAAGAATTGGTAGACCAAAGCTTAACAGAAGCTGAATTCGAAGCGATTAAGGGAGCGGGTAAAGTAGAAATCAAACAAGCGTTGCATGATGCAGAAGAAAAACTTCTCTCAACGTGCGCAGAACAAATCGAAAATAACGAAGTAACAAAAAGAGACTTGCTCTACTTCTTTGAAAAACGATTCGCAGCAGCGATGCGAAAACGAGTATTCGAAACAGGAAAACGAATCGACGCACGAGAGGTGGACGATGTACGACCACTTCACTGTGAAGTAAGCCTTTTCCCACGAGTACACGGATCAGCGTTGTTCCAACGTGGAGAAACACAATCTTTGTCTATGACAACATTGGGAGGTCCTGGTGATTACCAAATCATCGACGACCCCGATCAAAACGAAGTGAAAAAATACTACATGCATCACTACAACTTTCCACCATCATCAGTGGGGGAGGTTCGACCACTTCGTTCAACAG
>CAZVBV010000115.1:0-1788 GCA_964625805.1 uncultured Candidatus Peribacteria bacterium
GTGGACGGCATAGGCGAAGTCTAACGGTGTTGCCCCTGCCGGAAGTGTTTCCACATCTCCTTTCGGCGTAAACACATAAATCCTATGAGAAAGAATATTTTCAGATAGTTCTTGAAACACTTCATTTCGAGACCCCGTTTCTTTGGTGGACTCATTTGGAAGCCATCGCATTCGTTCGAGGAAGTTTTTATCAAAAGAAGAATGTCCTGCTTTTTTATACGCCCAATGAGAAGCCGGTCCGCGCTCAGCATCTGAATCCATTTTTGGTGTTCGAATCTGAATTTCAGTTGGGAATTTCGTATTCGCAAGTCCCAAAAGCGTCGTATGAAGACTCTGATATCCATTTGGTTTGGCAACAGAAATGTAATCCTTGAACCGGTTTGGCATTGGGTTCCATCGTGCATGGAGCGCTCCGAGAGCCCGATAACAATCATCAGCTCTTGGCACCAAGACACGAAGACCAAACAAGTCATACACTTCAGAACAAGAAGTGAAATTTTTTCTCTTCATTTTTTTATACACCGAGTAAAAGTGTTTTTGTCTTCCGACTACTTTCACAACTTTAATATTCGCCCCTTCAAGCGTTTTAATAATTTCTTTTTCCGCTTGTCTCCAAGAAGCTTTTTGTTCTTTTTTAATTTCCTCGATTTCTCTTTTTAATGTTTTAAAAATTTCTGGTTGAAGTTGCTCAAAACAGAGGTCTTCAATCGCAACTTTAAATTCGTACAAACCGAACCGATTCGCCACGGGAGCAAAAATTTCACGGGCCTCATAAGCAAGCGCTTCTCGCACATCTTTTGGCAAACAACTGAGTGTTTTGAGATTGTGAATACGCGCAGAAATTTTTAAGAAGAGTACACGAATATCTCGAGAGATAACGATGAGAAGTTTTTGAATATTTTCAAATTGTCGTTCGTGATGATTCTCTTTGAGTAACTGCATCTGAGAAATCTCTTTCATACATTCACAAAGATAACGCACATCTTTTCCAAACTTTTCTTCAATTTCATCAATAGGTTCTGTTGAGTATCGAATTACGTTGTAGAGAAAGGATGCGATAATCGTGTCGATATCGGGTTTGATCGCCAGAAGAATTTTTGTTGTTTCTGTTGCATGAGAAAAGTACGAATCACCGTTCTTTCGTTTGTGTCCGTGGAAGAATCTACGCCCATACGCAAAAGAATCACAGATGAGCTTTTCCTCCTTTTTTCCAAATTTAGGATAATACCCCCGAACTTCAGTCAGGATTTCTTCCAAGGCCATATCGAAATCGTATTTCGCAGGAGTCATTTTCGTTCTGGGTAATCGGATAATGGGAATTTTTTGCATTTTGTCTAGTGTTTAAAAGTAGATCCTGGGTCCGGACCCCAAAAAAGGGTCCGGACCCGAAAGTACCGCAGGAGCAAGGCTGTGTCTTGCTCCTCATGTTTATATTTTACTTCAAATGAGATATGTTTTTAAACAAGAGGTTCAGGACAGAGCCCTGAACCTGCTCAAATTCATCACTTTCCCTTTTTGTCATTCCGGGCTTGTTCCGGAATCAGACCTTTTGTTTATGCACCCGCTTCGCTCTCACAAGCAATAACTTCGGGACGTTTGACCCCGAAATAAATTCGGGGTGACAAGGGAGAGGGTCGAAATGATGACAAATGAAAAAATCACAATCGAGAGCGACCTATTCGGACCCTTCCCCGATAAAAACGAGGACAGGCTCTCAGCGAGGATGACGGGGGATGTTAAACGGTAGATTTGTTATAACACCCTTGCTAAATCCTTCTTTTTCTGGTA
>CAZVBV010000116.1:0-1759 GCA_964625805.1 uncultured Candidatus Peribacteria bacterium
GATCTGGTTCCACTAAGATAATTTCATCCAAAGGAAAAGGTGGAACAAAATCAGGGGCTGGATTATTATCAAAGATCGTAAATATACCCGTTCCTGTCAGCACAGAAGAAAAGACCTTAGTGTTGGGCGTACTCGAATCTTCAATTTTTCCTCCAAGCTCAATCCAATCACCTTCATATGAATATTCCCAGAGAGAAAGTTCTCCGTAGTCTTCTTCAATAGGAACTAAGATTTGAACAAGCGACGTTGTTCGACTAAAACTCTCGGGATGGAGAGCTGCATATCGAAATCGACTCCGGCTTCTCATTAAATCAAATTGATCAGCAAACGTAAGATGTTCCGCGGTGTCACCCAAAAGCTCAAATGTAATCAATTCCTGCATTCGTGCACGAGGTTTTTTATCAGGAAGGGCAATAAGTTGCGGCGGAACAATTTCTCCTGAAAAAGAAAGTCGATCCAATGTCACCACAACACGAGCATTTTGTGAAAATTCAATAAACAAAAGTCCATTCGAATCGGCTAAAATACCAGATTGTACAATCTTTCCTGTTTCTACATAAATGGCATCTTCTGTTCGTAAAGGCTCTTTTGCCAATACACCACTTGCAAGAAACAAGGTTGAAAAAAAGATGACGACAAAAAATTTTCTCACATCGCTATTTTGGATTACAATTCAAACAATTTCAACCCCAATACTATATGTCACAAATACAATCTATTTTCGCTCGGCAGATTCTTGATTCTCGTGGAAACCCAACCGTCGAAGTCGAAATGTCCGACGGAACACATACTGTCTTAGCTAAGGTGCCTTCAGGAGCCTCTACAGGAATCCATGAAGCGCTGGAATTACGAGATGGTGACAAAGATATTTATATGGGAAAAGGAGTCCTAAAAGCCGTTAAAAACGTAAATGATATTCTTGCTTCAGAAATTATCGGTATGGATCCAACCCAGCAAGAAGCGATTGATCGAAAGATGCTCGATATCGATGGAACAGAAAATAAAGAAAAATTAGGAGCGAATGCAATCTTGGGAATTTCTCTTGCAGCCGCACGACTCGCCTCTGTACAGAAGGGGATCGGTCTTTATGAACATATCAATAGTTTATTCGGTGGAAGAACGTCTCTTCCTCGTCCAATGATGAATGTGATTAATGGAGGGAAGCATGCCGACTCTGGACTCGCGGTTCAGGAGTTTATGGTCTTCCCGAATCTGGGAAATTTTTCAGACAACCTCCGAGCAGGAGCCGAAACATTTCATAACTTGAAAAAGATTCTCGTCAAAAAAGGATTCTCTGTGGGAGTAGGGGACGAAGGAGGATTTGCGCCACGACTTCCAAAGGTACGTGATGCTCTGGATACGATTCTTGAAGCGATCGAAGCCGCTGGATACACAGGGAAAATGGAGATTGCGCTCGATGCAGCCGCTTCAGAATTTTACGGTCCATCCAATGGTGCAGAAGAAGGGAAGTACTTCATCGATGGAGAAAACCTGACGCCAAGTGAACTGACAAAATTATACGGAGAATTATTGGAAGAATATCCGATTGCTTCGATTGAAGACTCTCACAGTGAAGATGACTTTGAAGGATTTGCTGAGATGCAGAAACTCTTTGGAGATAAAGCTCAGCTGGTGGGGGATGACTTGCTGGTGACAAATAAGAAACGACTCCAAATGGGAATTGATCAAGAACTCTGTAACTCGATTCTTATTAAAGTGAATCAGATTGGATCATTGACGGAAACGTTTGAAACGATGA
>CAZVBV010000117.1:0-1719 GCA_964625805.1 uncultured Candidatus Peribacteria bacterium
TATAAAAAAACAGCGCCCTTCTGGACGCTGTATATTTTAAATTTTTAAATTATTTTTTCTCTTCAACTTTTTCCTCTTTCTTCACTTCTTTTTTCTCAACTACTTTTTCTGCAACTTCTTTCTTTGCAGGAGCTTTCGCTACTTTCTTTCCACCCATAAGTTTGGAGAGTCGTGATTTCTTTCGTCCTACGTTGTTTTTGTGCAAGATGTTGTTCTTTGCTGCCAAATCAAGAGATTTTTGAACTTCAGGGAAAAGCTTTTGTGCTTCTGCTGTTTTTCCTGCTTCAATAAGTGTTTCAAACTCTTTCACCAACGTTTTGTAGTTTCGTTGTGTAATAAGATTTCGTTGTCGACGTTTATCAGATTGTCGAACTCGTTTAATGGCTGATTTGATAATTGGCATAGTGCTACGGTTAATGTGCGCGGGAAATGTATAAATTTTGAAGATAAAGTCAAGAAGCTTTTTTTTGACATTTCCATCCTGAATTGCTAAAACACACAGGCTTTTTCCGCGCGCGTAGCTCAGTTGGCTAGAGCGCCTGCTTGACTTGCAGGAGGCCATAGGTTCGAGTCCTATCGCGCGTACCATAAAAATATCGATACCCCTTGCGGGTGGCGAGATTTTTATATTAGGCTGGACGAGAACCGACCAAGGTTCGACGCGAAAAATGAGCGGAGCGATTATTTGAGCGCTCTAACAAGTTCGCCTTTGGCGAACGCAGTGACGAGTGTCCTATCGCGCGTACCATAAAAATATCGATACCCCTTGCGGGTGGCGAGATTTTTATATTAGGCTGGACGAGAACCGACCAAGGTGCTCTCCTAACGGTTCATACTTCACCTACTCGAGGACCACTCAATTCTCACTTCGTTCGGTGATTGTCTCGATAAATAGCGGAGCAATGTGAAGGGACGAGAATCCTGTATTCACATAAGGGTGGTTTATGTATAATCCGCGCAATGAAGAAACTGGTGATTTTACTTTTTGGGTTGGTATTGATGGCTTGTGGGCAAACGATACCTGTCTCGATAGAACCGATGATGCAAGCGAACCATCATGAGGAAGTGGAAGCAAATCGTCCGACAATTCCATCACATATTTTTCTCAGCGATAGCGAGGGAAACAGAGTCGGAATGGCAGTCTCTCTGCAGGATCAGATATTTGTAACAGCGGATCATTTAAAGGAAAAATACGACAAATTGTTCTGGAAGGAGATGCCTATTCATATCATTGCACGGGCATTTGAGGATGACCTGCTCTTCTTTGAACTCAATAACTGGGTGCTGGATGCACCGACATGGAGCGATCATCCACCGGTGTTGGGAGAACCGATTTTTTGGATTGATGAAACATCTTCTTTGACCACAGAGGAAGTCCGTTCGATTTCGGAACATATTGATGAAGAATCTTTACAAACAGAAAGAATTGTCATTTCTGGTATTGCATCATTGCCGAATTCTGGATCACCGATTTTTGGAGAAAAGGGACAAGTGTTTGGAATCTTAGTTGGAGCAGATCGTTCACAGAGCATCTCGTACGCTGTTCGTTCGGATAAGATATTGAAAATTTTGGCAGAAAATTTGGAATAAAATACATACTCCTTTGTCATTCCGACTGAAGCGGAGGAATCCCTTCTTTTATTGGAGATGAATATCGGCAGGACTGTTCTTTTTGTAACCAAAAAGAACCAAAAAGTTTTGGGGACAAAAAACTCGCTC
>CAZVBV010000118.1:0-1693 GCA_964625805.1 uncultured Candidatus Peribacteria bacterium
AGATTTCATTCAATACCTTGTACATTTCTTCAGCCGTCTCCCCTACTGCCAGACCGCCAAGAGCAAATCCATCAAATGGCATGGCTGTAATTTCTTCTAAACTTCGTTTTCGTAACTCCGGAAAACAGCCTCCTTGAATAATCCCAAAGATTTGAGGTCGCTTGAGGGGCGATAGTTTTTGTGGGTATTTTTTGAAATGCGTTTTGAGACTTTGTTCGGCCCAATCTGTGGTTCGTTCCACAGCTCGTCTGATTTTGTGAAAGTTAGGAACGTTTGGTGGACACTCATCGAAGGCCATGAGGATGTCAGTGTCGAGATTATGTTGAATCTGGATAGATTTTTTTGCATCGAGGAAAATCTTCGCTCCATCTATGTGCGATCGGAACGTGACCCCTTCGTCTGTGATCTTTTTTTGTTTGAGTGAAAACACCTGAAATCCTCCAGAATCGGTGAGAATTGGGCCGTTCCACTTTGTAAATTCATGAAGTCCTCCGAGTTTCTTAATACGTTCGGACGTTGGACGAAGATGGAGATGGTAGGTATTGGCAAGGAGAAATGGGGCTCCCATGCTTTCTAAATCTTCCACACTCACCCCTGCCTTGATGGCTCCTCGTGTGGCAACCGAAAAGAAGAACGGAGTCTGGACACTCCCTCTTCGGGTATGAAGAACGCCTGCTCGTGCTTTGCCATCGGTTTTTGTAAGTTCGAAGTTCTTTGTCATAACGCGACCGATTGTGCATTAAAAATCAGTTTTCGAAAAGGTGGAATTCTTCAATCGAAAAAAGCGTGTGACGCACCTCGTCAAAAACTTCTTTGGGGAGCTTCTCTTTCTTTTCCAAAAACGTCGTGCAGTCCGCTCGTCTGAGGAACTCAATAACTTGTCGAGCACTGTTGGAGAGTTCCACCGCATTCGCGGTTCTTGTCTTTGAAAATTCAAAACTCTGCGGATCAAAGAACACATCATCTTGAACTTGATCAAATCGTGCCATCAGTCCGAGAAAGTCGAGAATGACTACGTGAAAGAAGAGATCAAAGACCTCCATTTCCTCAGCGTTAATATTCGTACAGAGTGTAGAAATAGTTTGAAAGAGAATTGGAGTGGGCTTCTCGGGTGGCAGAACCTTTCCCAGCATCTCAATCCATGCGAATCCAATTTTATTGATTTCAAAGTTTGCCTCAAACGCGTGGAAGACCTTTGTGGTATTCGCAGACTTTAAGGATTTCGTACTTCGTCCTTCAAACAGAGACAGATCAATAATCCGAAAGAAATCGATCTCTGCTTTTCGTTTTTTAGAATTTCCAAACTTTTTCACTGACATCGATACCTTTCCAAACTCTTGGGTAAAAAACTCAAGAAAAGCATCATCATTCGCGAGGAATGTTTTTTTGAGCAGTATTCCATGTGTTTTAATTTCTCCCATCAGCTACTGAATTTTCCAGAGAGATACTTCCGGATAGCAATCCATGCTCCTGTCATTCCCACGAGCCCTGAGATGAGTATTTCGAGCGAGAAGACATTGTTCCAAAGGTGCATGAATATTTCCCCAGCAGGCAGGATATCTACTTGTCTGAGTACAAACGTAAAGACGGTAATTGCGATGACACTCGAAGCGACTCCCAGAAGCAATCCTTCTACTAAGAATGGTCCTGCAATAAATTTGGTTTCGGCTCCTACAAATCGAGAAATGAAGAC
>CAZVBV010000119.1:0-1646 GCA_964625805.1 uncultured Candidatus Peribacteria bacterium
CAACTCCCGATTGAGGAGAAGGAAATCGTTAAAGAGGTCGAAGAAACGGCAACTGTGGTGGAATTTCGCCCTGCCGAAACCGATAATATTGATTCTCGAGTCGTTCTCATTGAAAAAACAGAAAACTGGTGGTCCGTTTCAAATCCAAGACTGGATCAAATGGTACGGCAAACTGATGTTGATAATCCAGAAGCGCGTCAGAGAATTTATGATGTGCTGCAAAAATGGAATGTGATCACAAAATTAGAAAAAAAGGGAGCGATTGCAGGAGAACAAATTCGAATTGGAGAATATTTCTGGGAGTATCGAGGGTAGAGAATAATATTAAAAACAATGTTGTCATCTCGACCGAAGTGGAGAGATCCCTTTTTGTTTGATATGAGGAAGGGATTCCTCGGCTACGCTCGGAATGACAAGGAGGGGAAACCTCTCCCAAACCCTCAGAGGATAGCAATCTAAAATTTATCGTTTTACTCTCATACACTTCCTATTCCGGCACACAATCTTGTAGGCTCTTTTTTTGCGTACAGGAGCGGTGACTTTCGTTTTTCTCTGTTCAATGGGAACGACTTTCTCAGCATCCGATTCAATGCCTTCCAACGACAATCCGATGGTTCGTCCATTGGAGGCGGTCATTTGAAGACTTCCATAGATGGTGATGTTTTTTGTTTCCCATTGATCAATGGTTAACGGACGACGAAACCGCAACGTCGCAATCCCATCATTTACCCCCGCTCGTAATGATCGTCGATAGTCATCCGTAATGGCAATGATACGTGTAATATCGTTATCTTCAGACAGTCCGGTTCGCTGGACTCTGATTTCAGAGATCTGCACGGAGTCTTCTTTTGCAGTTGCTTGAATCGTGAGAAATGGGATCCGTGTTCCATTCTTTGGAACGACCCCTTTGTACGAAGAAACATGGACCTCCAATGTTCCCACCGCGAAAGTTGGAAGAGCGAAGCAGAGCGAAAGCAGAAGGATCAAAAACTTTTTCATCGGTCTGATTTTTGCAAAATTTCGAAAAAATGCCAGAATTCGGGCGATGAAACGCGTTGAAACAATTTTACTTATCTTGATCGCGGCACTGATTCCATTCCATGGATTTATTACTGTGGCGTTGCCCGACGCTTTTCGATTTTGGAAAGAAGCGTTATTGGGAATTAAACTCTTGTTTCTTCTCGGCATAGAAATCCACCGTTGGACACAAGGAAAAACACTGCGACTCTCAAATGGCGAATCCTGGATGATCTGCTTCCTCATTTGGCTTGCCGCACTGGTAGCCCTGCATCCAGATACCATGACAGCCGTTGTGGCAGCGCGATACTTAGGAATGGGGGCGTTGGTCTTCTTCATGTTTTCCCGCCTCTTTCGTATATTAGAATTCACCGATCGAAAAGAATTGTTCCGAACATTTAGCATTACCTTTCTCATTTCTTGTGCGTTGTCAGTGCTGATGGGAATATGGGCAAAATTCTTCGGAGGAT
Source organism: uncultured Candidatus Peribacteria bacterium (assembly GCA_964625805.1). Lineage (GTDB taxonomy): Bacteria > Patescibacteriota > Gracilibacteria > UBA4473 > UBA4473 > CAZVBV01. The sequence goes on from CAZVBV010000119.1 coordinate 1,488, forward strand.
TTGAAGTCCTTTCTTCACTTTATTCAACAACGATTTCTTCATGGGTGCCAGGGCAAGCGATACCGCTCTACCATGAAGTCGGTGGATTTATTCGCATGCAAGGAGGAAGTTCTGGCCCGATTGAATTCGCTTATTTGATCTTGATGGGGTTCTTTTTAC
>CAZVBV010000120.1:0-1562 GCA_964625805.1 uncultured Candidatus Peribacteria bacterium
AGGAATCCCTTCCTCATATCAAACAAAAAGGGATCTCTCCGCTGCGGTCGAGATGTCAAAGGACTTTTTAACTTTTTCCGACATCTTTAATCCGCAACTGAATCCTCTTCTCGCCTTTCCACACATTCTCTGAAATCGTGAACAACACCTCCACCGCATCTCCAATGTGTAACTGATCTCTCAATCCATCGGCGAAAAACGCCATGAAATCCAGCTCCGCTCCTTCGCACGTTCCAATAAGTTTCAAATGGTTCCGTTCTTTTCCTATGGTCTGCACGTCCGTGATCTTGAAGTTATGCAGTCCGAAGATTGGCTCCTGATTCCCCGCTCCAAATGGCGAGAGGTAGTGAAGGAACTCGGTGAGATCTGCATCGATAAGCTCAGGAGAAATAAATGCTTCCACGGGCGTGTCTTTCTTCTCCTGTTTGCACGACGCGAAGTGTTTCTCGAGCGCGGAATGAATAGCTTCTCGTTTCTCTTTATCGGTAACAAACCCTGCTGCCCCCCTGTGTCCTCCGTATTGAGCGAAGAGTTCTTCACAGCTCGATAGTCCATCAATCATGCTGTAACCCTCTGGCGCGCGACAGGAGGCCGTGAGCGCCCCATCTTCCCTGATCGTGCAGGCAGCAACGGGAACTTGAAGGTCTTCCGACTGGCGAGAGGCCACGAGCCCCAAGATCCCTGGTTCCCATTTCTCGTGAAAGAACAATTGAAATGGAGCGTCTGGTTTTACTTGCTCTTGGCTTTCTTCTAGTGATTTTTGTGTGAGTTCTTTTCTCTGTTGATTGAACGTGTCGAGTGTTTGAATGCGTTCGAGATGTTTGTCTTCGTTCCCAAGAAAGAGTTGCACCGCCCAGTACACATCCCCTATTCGTGAAGAAGCATTGATACGAGGGGCGACCACAAAGCCAATTGTCTGTTCGTCAATGTGCTCAAGCCCCCCATTGTTTTCTTCCAGAAGCATGCGCAGTCCGTCCCAGTGGGTCGTCTTGAGTTTCTCCAATCCAAACTTCGCAATCGTTCTATTCTCCCTCTGCAAACTCACACAATCGGCAATCGAACCAATCGCGGCGAGTTCTAAATATTTAGGAAGAAAGCTCATGATCGATTCGATATCGTCGAAACTTTGCTCGGCTAATGCTGAAATAAGTTTGAACGCCACCCCCGCTCCCGCTAAATCTTTGTCAGGATATGTACAATCTTTTTGTCGTGGATTAATGACGGCCACCGCTTTTTTTGGAAATTCATTTGGCTTCGGTTCATGGTGGTCCGTAATGACAACGTCCATGCCAAGTGCAGACGCATGCATTACTTCCTCTCGATCATTCATCCCACAATCGCACGTGATAATCAGCTTTACGTCTTGTTCTGCAATTTCATCGAGAATGTGTTTCTTCATCCCATGAGAATCGGTCGCCCGACTCGGAATTCGGTAAGAAACTTTCGCTCCTAATTCTTTTAATCCTGAAACAAGAATCACGGTCGACGTCACTCCATCTACATCGAAATCCCCAAAGACCACAATCCGCTCTTGGTTTGTTATCGCAGAGAGGATTCTCTCG
>CAZVBV010000121.1:0-1520 GCA_964625805.1 uncultured Candidatus Peribacteria bacterium
ACACGCTCCAACCGTACAAATTGGTGAAGGATCACCGTACAGACTGCGAACATCAAAACCCCGACAAAGTATTTGATGGGGACTTAGACGGATTTGTAGAGGCGTATTTGAAGAAGGCTTAATTCACTCTTGCCGCCTTATCTATTAATTCTGCTGTTATTGAAATGACTGATTTTAATTTTTCTTGTGCACCAGAAAACAAAGACGGAACCGCCTCAAAGATTTTGTTTTCATTCATTTTGTTCATTACCTCACCTAACTGTTCTGAGATTTTCATTTGCTCTGGATAGGTTATTACACTTTTTCCATTGTGAATTTCTAAGACCTCGTCAAGAAGACTATCTAGATCTGCAATCCACTGAAGTGAGCGTTCTGTTCTTTTTTCCATGGACCATCTTCTATACTAATCCCCCCTATTTGTCAATCCTTATGGAAATGCCCCCCTCCATCGATCTCTAGTGCTCGATACAATTGTTCGAGTGCCATGAGACGGAATAGGTTTCGTGTCCAGACCATCTGTCCAAATCGCAATTTTACATTTGCACGTGTGAGAATGGATTCATCCAATCCATGCGCTCCTCCGATAACGAATATGACTTCTCCTCGCTCTACGAGCCAGTTTTTTAATTGTCCTGAAAATTGAATCGAGTCGAATTCTTTCCCGTGTTCATCGAAAGCCACCAGGAAATCCCTGTCCTCTATTTTTCCAAGCAAAGCCTCTGCCTCTTTTTTCTTCGCTTTTGAAACGTCGGTAACCCCCGCTTGAGCAAGTGGAATTATTTCAAGAGAGGATCTGAATCCAATCCGTTTGATAAGTTCCTCCTCTCGGGGAGTAATCTCATTTTTCTTTCCAAAGAAATACAACTTTATTTTCATCGTGAACGACGATACAATGAAAAACAGAAAATGCGAAAAATTTTTATCGTCCTTCTCGGATTCACCCTGCTGGGATGTGGTGGCAGCAGTACGATACTTTCTACTTCAGAACCTACCGATGCCTTCAAGATTGGAGATACACAATGGGGACTTGAGTTGAGTGAATCATGGCAGAGACTCCCCTCTCCTGAAGGATATAACACGGTTTTCCTTGCACAGAATGTGAGTCAGAGCTTTGTCATTCTCCAAGAAACAGGCGCTACCGAAAACATTGCCGTCGATATTATTACCAAGGCAAAAGATGATTTTATAGAGTTCGAAGAATTGGATCTTGATAAAGAAGAAAACACATTTCGATTTCGAGGGAAGTCCACGCTCGACACGCCTGTACGAGAATTTATGCAGAAAGTCTTCGTGATTCCGAATACAAACGCTTTCCTTTTGGGAAGTTGTAGTTGGGAACCAAGCATTTCATCGTCTGTTGATTGCCAGAACATTTTGAGCTCTTGGCAAATTTCAGTGGACAAACCGGCAGAAGAAAAATAAACTCTGCCCGCTCTTTACTGACGGCGCCATGGCGGAGTGGTTACGCAGAGGCCTGCAAAGCCTTCTACTCCGGTTCAAATCCGGATGGCGCCTCCAGC
>CAZVBV010000122.1:0-1510 GCA_964625805.1 uncultured Candidatus Peribacteria bacterium
GGGTGCAATATAGTAAATGTTGCCGCCTCTGCTATCGCAACCGTTGTGGCTTTGCGAATAGCAAATGATATGGGTATTGGAGAAAATACTAATACTGTTATTGGGGTCGTGAAGGCGGTGATGACGTTTCTTTTGCTTGTTTTCGGAGAAATTACGCCGAAATCAATTGCCCACCGATACGCACTCTCCTTTTCTCTTTTTGCCGCTCCCATACTTAAATTCCTCAGTGTTGTCCTCTGGCCCATTGTCACCCCTCTGGCTTCGATTTCAAAAAAATTCACTGGATCTGAAAAGCAAGCACACGGACTGACAGAAGACGAACTCAAGGCGGCTATTGAACTGAGTGAAAAAGAAGGGCGTATTGAAATGGAAGAAAAAGAACTCTTTGAGCGCGTGCTTGAATTTGATGAGCACGATGTGGAAAGTATTATGACACCGCGAAGTAAAATCTTTTCTTTGCCTGATAAGATGTCCGTTCCCGAAGCGTTAAAGAAAATTGCCGAATCAACGTTTTCAAGAATTCCTGTTTTTCATGAAAATTCTGATGACATCGTTGGTGTTTTGAAGGTGCAATCGTTGGTGGCTGAGTTCCTGAAAGCGGACTTTAAAAACAAAAAGCTCGCGAACCTCTCGCTTCTGCCTCCGATGAAGATTCCTCTCACAATGAAGATTGATACATTGCTTAGAGAGTTTCAGAACGAAAGCACGCACATGGCCTTTGTGCTCGATGAACACGGAGCCTTGATTGGACTGATTACCTTGGAAGATATTTTAGAGGAAATCTTTGGGGAGTTTGAAGATGAAGCGGATGAAACGGATGTTCTCATTCGACGGACAGGAAAACGTTCTTTTGAATGCAGTGCGGACATTGAGCTCGAACAGATTGAAGAATATGTAAAGAAAGCACTTGGTCACAGTGCCCCAACAAAGCACTGGCCGTGGGAACGTGAAGATGAGAATAAAACACTTTCGTACTTCCTTCTCGAGAAACTCGAACGATTCCCTAAGAAAAGCGAAGAAATTGCTCTCGATAAAATGGGGAACAAGTTCAAATTCACGGTTAAAAAAGCGGAAGAAGAAAAAATTGAAACGGTCATGTTCACGTTGCAATAAAAAAAGTGCGATAGTCTCTAGGAGATCTATCGCACGTAAATGGTGTTCTGGTTTTAAGTATATGCTTCATATCCAGTTCCAAAGATAATTTTCATCTCTGGTTTTTTTGAAGAAAGAATTTCATCAAAGAACCGTTTTACTTGGTTCCATACTCTGGAGAACATATGTTCACAAAAGTTTTCAAAAGCACTTGAAGCTTTTAATAGAGATTTTACCGTCTCTTTTTCAAAAGCTTTCTTTGTCCTTTTAAATTCACCCCAAGCAAGGAGTACTGCAATTTCTAAATGCCCTTCTTCTGTGAGTGACTCTGCGGCATCTAACTCTGTCAATCTTTCTTTTACTGCTAAATCCATAGGTATAATTTTAATTGTTTAAATGAATGATTCTTTTCATAACA